>JANNPJ010000251.1:0-1700 GCA_031400005.1 Kineosporiaceae bacterium
CGTCGGTATCTACCTCACCGTCCACGCCCGCACCCCCGCCGACCTGACCGAAGCAGTCGCCGAGGTCCGGGCCACCGCCGCGTCGGTCATGCTCGACGTCCAACCGGCGACCTGGCGGCAACTGCAAGGCTGGTGCTCCACCCCAGGTTTGTCGAGGAAAGGCTGAGATTTTTGTTGCGGATGGCGGGGGCGCAGTGGCGGGTGCGGGGGCGTCGGTCGCTGGCGTTGTTATCGATGATCGCGGTGGCTGTGGCCGGGTTCACGCTGTTGACCGGTGCTGCGGTGACCTCGCGGTTGGATGCGGTGGGAGCGGTGAAGGCGAATTATCGGCCGGTGTATGACTTGCTGGTGCGGCCGAAGGATCAGGTACTGGGGTTGGAGAAGCAGCGCAACCTGGTGCAGTCGGGTCAGTTGGCCGGGATGCGTGGGGGGATCAGTATCCAGCAGTGGGAGCAGATCCGGGCGGTGCCGGGGGTGTCGATCGCGGCACCGGTGTCGGTGATCGGGTATGTGATGCGCACGGTGCCGATCCAGGTGGATCTGAACGGTGACCTCGATCCCAGCTTGGAGCGTCAGGTGCTGCGGGTGCAGCCGACCTGGGTGACCGATGCGGGGTTGAGTCGGATCCCGGATGGGCCAGCCTACCTGTACACCACCCGCAACCGGCTCGACGTCACACCGTTCAGCGAGTGGCGCAGTGGTGAGGGTGTGCCCACACCGGAGGAGGTCGATCCCGACGGGCACCGGACCAAGATCTGTCCCGTGGCCAAACTCCCCGGCGGGTCGGTCATACGGGAGCTTGAGCCGACGGATCTGCAGAGTCGCTGGTCGTTAACGTGTGTCGGGGCGAAGGGCTCCACCGATATGGCCGGGAAACCGATGACCTCGAAGGTGACACTGCAGTGGTCGGTGCCGTTTCTGATGGCCGCGGTGGACCCGGCCTCCGAAGCGAGCCTGGCGGGTCTGGACAAGGCGGTCACCGACGGCCGCTACTTCCACCCGGGCGAGAAGCCTGCCACCCGGAAGCTGAAAGTAATGCCCTACCCGTACTCGTCTTTGCCGATTCTGATCGCCGACCGGCCCCAGGTGGACGCGAAGCTGAACCTGGACGTGCAACGACTGGATCCGGCCGCCGTCAGCATGGTCCGCAAGGGCACCGAGGTGTGGCGACTGGGCGCGAGTCTGACGAAGCAGCCTGCCACCCCGCTCGGGCAGCGCACCGTCACGATCGATGACCCATACCGAGACATGGTGAACCGGATGCGCCACCCCTCCACCGCGGATGCGGCGAACGGTGACGACTTGGGCTCGGCCAACACGCTGTGGTTCGACAAGTTCTGGACGGTCGGTGCGGCGAAGGTCACCCCACAGGCAGACGGGCTGCGGGCACATTCAGTGTCCTACGACCTGAAGATTTGGGGCCTGGGCTACGAGGGGGGCGCGGGGTCGGGGGAGGTGCCAATGGAACTCGCCGATACCGGCGTCCGCGGGGGCGTCGCCCTCCACGGAAATGACACTGGGGAACACAATGTGGAAGTGGGCGACGGAAGCGCGCTGCCAGACGTGGCTTTGGAGGCGGTGGGGACGTTCGATCCCTCGAAGGTGTCGTTGGGTAGCGCCCTGTCCGCGGTGCCGATGGACACCTACTACAACCCCGGTGCGGCCGGCGCGGACGAAGCTTCCAGGCAGGCTTTGAAGGG
>JANNPJ010000261.1:0-8040 GCA_031400005.1 Kineosporiaceae bacterium
CCGGAGGACCTCGTCCCGGAGTCGGCGCCGCTACCGAAGACCGTCACGGACGTCGACGACGCGCTACTCGCCGAGGCGCAATCGCTGCTCGGCATCATTACCGAAAACGACACGGTGAACCTGGCTCTGGCCGGTCTGATCGCCGAGCATCGGCGACAGGACGCCGTTGAGTCACAGTTGCGCCGCTATCAGACCGGCCAATTCGCGGTACTGAGCCACCACCCCGGGCACCGGTCATGAACCGCGGCTGGCTCCTCGACTCCAGCGCGCTCGCGCAAGCACACCGACCGGAAGTGACCGGACGGCTGGAACCTCTGCTGCGCGCCGGGCTGCTCTACACCTGCCCAGTGCTCGATCTTGAGGCACTGGCCACCGCTCGGACGACGGAGGCCTATCGAACCTTGGCCACCGAGCGCCGAGAGGCCTACCGATCGGTCCCGCTCCAGCCGTCGATCGGCGAGCGGGCCCTCGCACTGCAGAGCCTGCTGACCCGCCGGGCCCATTCCCCGGCCGCCGATCCGCGAGATCTACTCGTCGCGGCGACCGCGCTCGAGCACAATCTGAGCGTGCTCCATTACCGGCGTGTCTTCGAACTCCTCGCCCACCTCTGCGATCTGGACCAGCAGCCGATCGCACCGCTGGGCACCCTGCCATGAGCACAGCGTTCGTCTTCGGCGGTGGAGGGCTACTCGGTGCCAGTGAGGTGGGCATGCTGCGGGCTTTGATCGAAAGCGGCCATCGTCCCGATCTGGTGCTCGGCACCAGCATCGGGGCGATCAATGGCGCGGTGGTCGCCGCCGACCCGACCGAGGGCTGCGTCGCCACCCTGGTCGAAACCTGGGAGTCGATGAGCGGTAGCGAACTCTTCGCCGGGCCGCTCCAACGGTTGCGGGTGGCGGCGGCCACCCGCACCCACCTGCATTCGATCGAACCGCTGCGGGCTCTGCTCGAGGCCAAATTGGGGGCGATCGGGATCGAGGATCTCCCGGTCCCGTTCCAGTGCTGCGCCGCGAGCATCGAACGAGCGGCCGAGACCTGGTTCACCCAAGGTCCGCTGGCCACCGCCGTGGCCGCGTCCTGTGCTGTGCCCGGCATGTTCGGGCCGGTCGAGATCGAGGGTGAGCACTACTTTGACGGCGGCCTGGTGAACAGCCTGCCGGTCGGCCGCGCGGTGACCCTTGGCGCCGATGTCATCTTCGTGTTGCACGTGGGCCGGATCGAGCAACCGTTGACCGTGCCGACCCGGCCGTGGGAGGTCGCGACGGTGGCTTTCGAGATTGCCCGGCGGCATCGGTTCGCCGCCGACATGGCCGCAGTTCCCGAAGGAGTCACCGTGTATGTGATGCCTGCCGGCGATGTCCGTAGTCCGAGCGCCAACCTCCGCTACCGGGACACTCAACGAGTCCGAGGTCGGATCGAGACGGCCTACCAGGCATCCCGCACGTTTCTGGCGACGCTGCCGACACCCTCGACGTCGGACTGAAGGGCGAGCGCCGTGCTCCCTCCATGGTGGATCCGACGTCTGCTCCTCGTTCCGGCGATGCTGCTGCTGTCCGTCGTCGCGGTGGTCACCCTGCCGCTGACGGCTGTCGTGGCAGTGTTGCTGGGCCTGCTCACGCCGCGCGCCTGGACCCGTCCCCTACGGCTGTTGCTGGTCGTCGTCGGCTACCTGGCGGCGGAAGCGGTCGGCTTGATCGCGCTCGGGGTGCTCTGGCTGATCGCCGGGTTCGGCCGCAGTATCCGCAGCCCGGCCAGCGAGCGCCGGCACTACGTGCTGGTACGCACGTTCCTGGAGTGGCTGTACTGGCTGGTGAAACGGGTGCTGCACGTCAGCGTCCGGGTGGACGGCCCTGCCCCAGAGGCATATCGAGACCGACCACTGATCGTCTTCTGCCGCCACGCCGGTCCGGGTGACTCGTTTCTGATCGTGCATGCCCTGCTCGACTGGTACGACCGGGAACCGCGGATCGTGCTCAAGGACACGCTGCAGTGGGATCCGGCGATTGACGTCGTCCTCAACCGACTGCCGAACCGGTTCATCCGGTCTGGATCGCCGGGACTGCCCACCGCCGACCATCCGGAGCAGGCACCGGTCGAGCAAATGATCGGCGAACTGGCGCGCAAGCTGGATGGCAACGATGCCCTGGTGCTCTTTCCCGAGGGCGGCAACTTCACCGCCCGCCGCAAGGTCCGGGCGATCCAGCGGCTGCGACACCGAGGATTACACGCCGAGGTGCGCAAAGCCGAGGCGATGCGGCATGTCCTTCCGCCCCGACCGGCGGGAGTGCTCGCCGTGCTAGCTAATGCCGGGGATGCCGACGTGGTGTGGGTCGGCCATACCGGGACGGACCACCTGCTCTCCGTGGCGGACATTTGGGGCGCGCTGCCAATGGACACCGAGATCCTGATGCACTGGTGGCACGTGTCGTCGAACGACGTCCCCCGTGAGCCGGAAGCCCAAATCCACTGGCTGTACGAGTGGTGGAAGCAGATCGACGATTGGATCGCCGTGAATCGCTCGACCCGATAACACTCTGGGTGCCCAAGGAGGCCATACTGGTATGCCGTTCAAGCAGCTCGACGTGGCTTGGAACATCGGCGACACCATTCGGCTTGAACATTTGGCAACAGATGCCGACATCAAGATCATCAGCGTGGACATCGGGCCGGAACGACAGCTGACCGGCACCATTGACAGAACTGGGGAGGGCACAGGGTGAGTGCAGGCGACGCCGCACAGAACGGCACCGCTGAGAGCGAACTCGCCCTCGAGCAGCAGTACGTCGACATGCTTTACGCCCGATTGGACCAGCAGCGGGACCGGGCCAGGCAGTCCCTGGCCGAGCTGCGGCGTTCCGCGATCTCCAATACCCCGGGCGGCCGGACCGAACGGGACGCCTTCGACGCCTTGCATACCGAGCGGTTGGCTCAACTGGAGGCCGTGGAAGACCGGCTCGCCTTCGGCCGCCTCGACTTGGTCGATCAAGAGCGAGACTCTCGGGAACGGCGATACATCGGCCGGCTAGGTCTGTCCGACGAGAGCCAGCGGCAGTTGCTGGTGGACTGGCGAGCACCGGCCGCGGCGACGTTCTACCAGGCCACCGCCGCGGCATCGGAGGGCGTGGCCCGACGTCGGCATCTGGCCACCCGAGGTCGAATCGTCACCGGGATCGACGATGAACTGCTCGACATCCGCGCCCTTGACGCCGCCGAACTCACCACCGTGACCGGTGACGGCGCCCTGATGACAGCCCTGACCGAGCACCGCACCGGGAACATGCGCGACATCGTCGCCACCCTGCAGGCCGAACAGGATGTCGTGGTCCGGGCACCACTGAACGGCGTCCTCGTGGTCCAGGGCGGGCCCGGTACCGGCAAGACTGCCGTCGCACTGCACCGCGCGGCCTACCTGCTCTACACGCACCGGGAACGGATCGCGAAGAGCGGTGTGCTGGTGATTGGGCCGAGCTCGGTGTTCCTCCGTTACATCGAGCGGGTGCTGCCCTCCCTCGGTGAGACCGGCGTGGTGCTGTCCACCCCGGCCCAGCTTTATCCGGGTGTCGACGCGACCGGGTCCGAGCCGCCGGACGTGGCTGCGCTCAAGGGTGACCTGCGGATGATTCGGGTGCTTCGAGAGGGAGTCCGGCAGCGGCAGCGACTGCTCCAGCAGTCCATTCCCTTTGTGCTTGACGGAGATCGGATCACCCTGCGGCCGGCCGTCGTGGCCGATGGCCGTGGTCGGGCCCGGCAGTCAGGCCGCCCGCACAACGACGCCCGGGTTTCCTTCGTCCGGCACGTGCTGGACGATCTGGCAGCCCAGCTGGCCCGGGCCCGCCGTATCGAGTTCGATGCCGACACCCGCCTCGACCTGCTCTCCGAGCTGCGCGACAACCGGGACATCCGGCGCGAGGTCAACCTGCGCTGGATGCCGCTGGCCGCCGAGAGCTTTCTGGACCGGCTGCTCTCCTCCCCCGACAGGCTCAAGGCCGCCGGTCGTGCGGTGCTGACCGGCGCCGAGATCAACCTGCTCGTGCGCAAGCCCGGAACCGCCTGGACACCGGCCGACGTCCCCCTGCTGGACGAGGTGGCCGAGCTGATCGGCACCGATGTGACGGCCGAAGCGAATCAGGCCAGGGCTCGCCAGCAGGCTTCTGCCGAGCGCGAGGAGGCCCTCGAATACGCTCGGGGGGTGCTGGAGATGTCCGGCGAGGCTGCCGCGATGATGACCGCCGACATGCTGGCCGACCGGTTCAGTGCCGGCGGGGATTCGATCACCGTGGCCGAACGAGCCCGCGGGGATCGCAGCTGGGCCTTTGGCCATGTGGTGGTGGACGAAGCCCAGGAGGCCTCGCCGATGCTCTGGCGGGCGCTGGCCCGGCGAGTACCGTCCCGGTCGATGACGGTGGTCGGTGACCTGGCCCAGACCGGGTCGGCCGCAGGCGCGTCGTCCTGGGCGGAGGTGCTCGACCCGCTCGCCCCTGGCCGGTGGCGGATCGCCGAGCTGACCGTCAACTATCGGACCCCCGCGAAGATCATGGGTCCGGCGGCGGCGATGCTGCAAGCCGCCGGGGTGGAGGCCCGGGCCCCGCAGTCGGCTCGGGAGGGCGATTGGGAACCACTCGCCGTCCACCTGACGGACGCCGAACCGCAGGCGCTGGCGCTGGCGGAGACGGTGGTGCGATCACTCGTCGCGGACGATCGGGCGCTCTCCGGCGGTCAACTCGCCGTCGTCCTGCCCCGGGGTCAGCACCCGGAGATCGCGGAGCTGGTTCGGAAGATTTTCAGTGACCGTGAGTCGGTGGGTCCGCTCGGTGAGCGAGTCAGCGTACTGACCGTCGATGAGGCCAAAGGCCTGGAGTTTGACGCCGTCACGGTGGTCGACCCGGCCGCGATCATTGCTGAGTCACCGCGCGGGGCCAACGACCTGTACGTGGCCCTGACCAGGCCCACCCAACGCCTGACCGTGCTGCATCATGGCGACCTGCCGGACGGCCTAACCACGCTTTCTCCAGCACCGGGCCTAGAATAATTGAGAATTTAAGTTTCACCCGCCCGCCCAGGGAGAACCCGTGTCGAAGCCCGTCTTGCAGATCGTCATCGCCAGTACCAGGCCCGGCCGGGTCGGGCTGCCGGTCGCCCAGTGGTTTGAGCTGGCAGCCAGTCGACATGACGGGTTCGACGTCGAGCTGATCGATCTTGCCGAGGTGGCGCTGCCGTTCTTTGACGAGCCGAATCATCCCCGGCTACGCAAGTACGAGCACCAGCACACCAAGGACTGGAGCATGACGGTCGACCGGGCGGACGCTTTCGTCTTCGTCACCCCGGAGTACAACTACGGCTTCAACGCTGTGCTGAAAAACGCGATCGACTTCCTGAATCAGGAATGGCAGCACAAGCCGGTCGGCTTCGTCAGCTACGGCGGGATCGCGGCCGGTACCCGCGCTGTCCAAATGCTGAAGCAGGTAGTGACCGCGCTGAAAATGGTCCCGGTGTCGGCGTCGGTCAACATCCCGTTCGTCGCCCAGTTCCTGAGCGACGAGGACCGGCTCCAGCCCAACGACGTCATGACTGGCGCTGCCACCGCGATGCTCGACGAGCTGCTGCCGATGGCCGTCGCACTGGAAGGCCTTCGGAAGCCGCAGGAGTACTAGATCCAGTCCCGCAGATCGTCGACCGACTGCGGGCCCGCCGACGGCGCGCGGCGCTACCAGAGCCGCACCGGTCCGTGCCACCATGCGTGCATGCCTACCGATCGCCTCACCCTTCCGGTGACCTTGGAGGATGTCGAGGCGGCTAGTCGATTGCTGCGCGGCGTCGTCCGCCGTACCCCCGTCGTCCGCAGTCGTGCGCTCTCCGACCGCCTCGGCGGGCCGGTGCACCTCAAATGCGAGAACCTGCAACGCGCCGGTTCGTTCAAGATCCGCGGCGCATACACCCGGATGTCCCGGCTCTCGGACGCCGAGAAAGCCCGCGGAGTGGTCGCAGCCAGCGCCGGTAACCACGCGCAGGGGGTCGCGCTGGCGGCTCGGCTGCTCGGCCTTCCGGCCCGGGTGTACATGCCGCTTGGCGCTCCGCTGCCGAAGCTCGATGCCACCCGCGGGTACGGCGCGGAGGTCGTCCTCACCGGCAACACCGTGGACGAATGCCTGCTCAAGGCGCTGGAGTGGGAGCAAGAAAGCGGCGCCATCCTGATCCATCCGTTTGACAATCAGGACATCGTCGCTGGTCAGGGCACCGTCGGGCTGGAGCTGCTGGAGCAGTTACCCGCGGTGAAGACCGTCCTGGTGGGCATGGGCGGCGGCGGGCTGATGGCCGGGATCGCGACCGTACTCAAACGGCAGCGGCCAGAAATCCAGCTGATCGGGGTCCAGGCCGAGGCGGCCGCTTCGTACCCGCCGTCGATAGCCGCCGGGAAGCCCGTTGCGCTGCCGTCGATGAGCACGATGGCGGACGGGATCGCGGTCGGCCGGCCCGGCGACGTCCCGTTCACGATCGTGGAAGGGCTGGTCGACGAGATCGTCACGGTCAGCGAGGAGATGATCTCCCGCGCGATGCTGCTCCTGCTGGAACGGCAGAAGCTGCTGGTCGAGCCCGCCGGTGCGGTCGCTGTGGCGGCTCTGCTGGACCTGGATCAGAGCGCGCCGCTGGTGACCGCCGCGGACGCACCGGTGCTGGCCATCCTGTCCGGTGGCAACGTCGATCCGCTGCTGCTGATGCGCCAGATCCGACACGGGATGGCCTCGGCGGGCCGGTACCTGCGCCTCCAGGTACGCCTGCGGGACAGTCCCGGATCATTGGCCGGGTTGCTCGCTCGCTTGGCCGCCACCGATGCGAACGTGCTCGAGGTGGAACACGTTCGCACCGGGCCGCAGATTCCGGTCAATGACGTCGAGATCGCGATCTGGTTGGAAACCCGCGGCCAGGAACACTGTCAGCGGGTGGTGGCCGACCTGGCCGACGCCGGATTCGACCTCCAGATCCAATAGCCCGAGGTCAGGCTCCGGCCATCGGCCTCGGTTGGAGCGGCGAGGTTGGCGGGCACAGCTGTGCCTGAGTGGGTGCTTTCAGTGGGTGGCCACGAAATTCGCTGCCCCAACCCAGAGACCGACGATCTCCAGTAGCACCGCCAACGCGGCCACGGTGGCGTGCACAGTTCTGGACTGGCCGGGCAGCACACTCCGAACCAGGCTGCGATTGAAGCGCCAAAGCATCCGGCAGAGCCAATAGATCCCGTCGGAAAGGACGACCCAGGCATCTCGGACCAGCCGATAGGCGCCGGTCACCATGACCGGCTCCCCTCGACGTCCCTGGCCGTGCTGATTGCCGCCATATGATCCATTACACCTCGAACTGGGCGTACCCCGAACCGACATGCCGGTTTTGTTGCCGACGGTCGTTCTGCATCCTCCGGTGATCACCTGACAGGCTGAGCGGATGAGCGCCGAACCGATCCGCAGTGACCGGCCTGGTTCGTTCCCGTGGACGGTGCTGCACGACCGGCACCCGGCACTGCTGCGGCAGGTGCGCGAGGCCTACCCGTATCCGCCAGAGCGACGCCGGGCGATCGATCAACTCGAACGCGAGATCGCCGGGGTGATCGAACCGCTGGTCGACCATCCCGTCGACGCGGCCTGGGCGAGCTGGACCCAGGAGTATCTCGGCCGTAGTTGGTACGAGGTGCCATTCCTCTGGGCGGAGAACTATTTCTATCGAAAGCTGCTCGAAGCCGTGGGGTTCCTGGCGCCTGGCCCCTGGCAGGGGATCGACCCCTTCGCTCCGGTCAAGGCCGTGGAACTGGCTGGTGCCGCGGTTGACGCCGAACTGGCTGCGCTGGAAGGGCTTTCACAGCTGACGGCGCCCGAACGGATCGATGCCCTGCTGCTGGCCGCGCTCTGGGGAAACCGGGCTGACCTGGGGTTTCTGATCCAGGCGGAGGGCGGTCGGGCCGCGCCCGCCGAGCGGGTCGACCATCTCGTGGTGGATGACCGCACCCTGTTCCGGCAACTGCTCCACGGTGTTGCTTCCGGCGCTTCCGGCGCT
>JANNPJ010000265.1:0-12441 GCA_031400005.1 Kineosporiaceae bacterium
TTCGGGGGCGCCTTCACCGTCTTCCTCGCCGTCCTCATCGCCCTGACCCTGCTGCCGGCCCTGCTGGGCTTCGCCGGCCGGCGAGTCGTCAGCGGCAAGCTCACGTTCCTCAAGAGTCGCGACACCGAGGGCGACCAGACCCGGCCGAGCCTCGGACGCCGTTGGATCGCAGGCCTGACTCGGTTCAAGGTCCCCGCTCTGATCGCTGGGCTGCTGACCGCCGGGGTGCTGTCCATCCCGATCCTGTCGATGCAACTCGCACTGCCCGACGACGCCTCTGCCCCCGCCGGCAGTGACAACCGGGTTGCCTACAACCTGATCGCCGACAAGTTCGGCGCCGGTGCCAACGGGCCCCTTGTCGTCGTCGTCGACACCAAGAACACCGCCGGCACCGCAGCCGCCGTCACCGCGGTCAACACCGTCGTTGCCGACCTCAAGTCGATCAAGACTGATGTCGCCGCCGTCGTCCCGCCAGTCACCAGCACCGACGCCGCCGCCCAGACCGCATTCGAGAAGCAGCTGGAAGCCGTCCAGTTCGCCGTCATCACCGTCATCCCCACCAGCGGCCCCTCCGACGTCGCAACCAAGGACCTGGTGGCCACCATCCGGGCGAAGGTCGCCGACCTCCCCGCCCAGAACGGCGCCCGGGCCCTGGTCACCGGTCAGACCGCCGTCGGAGTCGACATCTCCCAGAAGCTCACAGACGTCTTCCCGCGCTATCTCGCCGTCGTCGTCGGACTTGCGTTCCTTCTCCTGATCCTGGTGTTCCGCTCCATCCTGGTCCCACTCAAGGCCGCCCTCGGATTCCTGCTGTCGGTCGGCGTCTCCCTCGGAGCCACGGTCGCGGTCTTCCAATGGGGCTGGCTGAACAACCTCATCGGTCTCGACGTCACCTCACCGGTGATGTTCCTCTTGCCACTGCTTCTGACCGGCATCCTGTTCGGCCTGGCCATGGACTACGAGGTCTTTCTCGTCATCCGGATGCGGGAGGCCTACGTGCACGGCACCGAAGCCCGCCAGGCCGTCATCCTCGGCTTCGAGCACAGCGCCCGCGTCGTCACCGCCGCTGCCATCATCATGATCGGAGTCTTCGCCGGCTTCGGCTCCGCCGACGACGTCATCCTCAAAAGCATCGGATTCGCCCTCGCGGTCGGTGTTCTCGCCGACGCCTTCCTCGTCCGGATGCTCATCGTGCCCGCCATCATGGCCATCATCGGACACCACATGTGGTGGCTACCACGATGGCTGGACCGGCGACTGCCCAACCTCGACGTCGAAGGCGAATCCCTGCTGCACCGCCTCGACCACCCCCACCAGCCACCGACCACCAGCAACCCCGTCGCCGAACCAGCTCACCACTGAGCCACCAAGACGGGCACATGCACCGTTTTCGCGGGGGAAGCCTTGCTCTGAAACATTAATCGCAACCGCCGCCTCCGCCTCCGCCTCCGCTGTCACCCCCGCCCCAGCCTCCGCTTCCGCTTCCGCCTCCGCTGTCACTGGAGCCGCTGTCACCCCCGTAGAACCATCCGCCCCCAGTACCATCGCCACCCCAGGGGCGACTGCGCTGCTGACTGCCCGAGCCCCGGGCCCATCGCAGCACCATCAGGACGACCAGCACGGCGACCACGATCAAGAACACCATCATGTGCAGACCGTATGCCAGGAACGTTCTGAGCACATCAGTGTTGAGCATTAGCTGAGGTAGCGCGGTCCCACAGCCAGGGACGCTGTCGTGCAACCAGATTCACCCAGCAGGGCGTGCTCCTCGGTGTCCTGACACCATCAGGACCGAAGATCCAGCTAGCGGCAGTACGCAGGATCAAAATCGCCGAGGTCGGTAACGTTGGCGGTCTGACCGGGACTCGGATCAGCGGATCGAGAGTGCCATCAGCGCAGCATTGACGATCGATCCCGGGGTGAGGTCGTGCAGTTCGTAGAGGTCCGCGACGGTACCCGACTGGCCGAAGCTGTCGACCCCCAGGCTGATCGCGGGCACGCCCAGGGCGGAGCCGAGCCAGGCCATCGCATGCGAGGCCCCGTCGTGGACGGTGACCACGGGTGCTCGGTCCGGGAACGCCGTGCGCAGAACCCCGGGAGATCCGGGGATGGTGGCCGAGCGGATGCCGCGGCGCACCTCGGCCTGCCAGGCGTCGTAGACGCGATCGAGGGAGGTCACGTCGACCACGTGGGCGGCGATCCCCTCCTCGCCGAGTTCCCCTGCCGCCTGCAACACCTCGGGCAGGACGGCACCCGACGCGGCCAGGTGAACCGCCGCAGGTGGTCACCACCGGGCCGAGCGAAGGCCTCACGCAGCCGGCGTCCGTACTTCACCTGGACGACGTGCCACCCGGCCGCCTCGAACTGTTTCTCCCACTGGGCGATCCGGATCCCGGGAACCACCCGGTCCAACGACTGCCGGTTGAAGTCGACGATCCACATCACGTTGCCCAGGCCCTGGGTGGCGGGATCGGCGATCGCCTCCCAGATGTTGCCCTCGTCGAGTTCGGCGTCACCCAGGAGGGAGACGAACCGGCTGCGCGGGCGGGCCCCGAAGTGGGAGTCGACGTACCGGCGGGTGACCGCGGCGAACAACGGCGCAGCAGGCCCGAGGCCGACCGAGCCGGTGGAGAAGTCGACGCCGTCCGGATCCTTGGTTCGGCTGGGGTACGACTGCAGTCCACCGCGGGCGCGCAGGGTGGTGAGGTAGGAGCGGTCGAGGTTGTCCAGCAGGTACTGGATAGCGTGGAAGACCGGCGAGACGTGCGGCTTGACGCTCACCCGGTCCGGCTCGTCGAGGTGTGCGAAATAGAGCGCTGTCATCACGGTGACCAGGCTGGCGTTGGAGGCCTGGTGACCACCGTCCTTCACACCGTCACCGGTGACGCGCTCTCGGTTGGCGGCGTCGACGATGCGCACAGCCAGCCACAGCACCCGGTGCTGGATCTCGTCGAGGACGGCGAGCCCGTCGCGGGCTGCCGGAAGGGGGTTCGGCGATCGCGGTCATGCCGCTGCCTCCTTGGTGCGGTCGAGGGCCTGGTGGAAGTCGGCGATCAGCTCAGCTGGTCGTTCCAGGCCGCAGGAGACCCGGATGGTGCCCTCGGCGATGCCCGCTTCCCGCAGTTGCCGGCGGTTCAGGGACAGGTGAGAGCTGTTGAAGGGAGCGCAGACCAGGGTCTCTGTGCCACCGAGGCTGCTGGCCTCGCAGGCCACTCGCAGCTCGCGCAGCACGGTGAGGGCTCGCTGGTCGCCGCCCTCGACGGCGAAGGTCAGGACCGCGCAGGCGTCCGCCCGGTCCATGGTTCGTGCGGCGACCTCACGGTCCGGGTAGTCGGGCAGGCTGGGGTGCACCACGGTGCGCACGTCGTCCCGGGCGGCCAGGGCGGTGGCCAGCTCCCGGGCCGTTGCGCAGGCTCGCTCCATCCGCACATCGAAGGTACGCAGCCCTCGCCAGACCAGGTAGGCGGCGTGCGGATCCAGGCACCCGCCGAAGCGGATCACGTTGCGTTGCACGTCCCGGATCAGGGCACGGTCGGCCACGACGGCGCCGGCGGTGACGTCTCCATGCCCGTTGAGGAATTTGGTGGCGGAGTGCACGACGACGTCCGCCCCGAGCGCGAGGGGCCGCATCGCGTAGGGAGTGGTGAAGGTGGAGTCCACGACCAGGCGGGCGCCGGCGTCCCGGGCGATTCGCGCCAGCGCGGGCAGGTCGGCGAGGGCGAGCGAGGGGTTGGCGAAGGTCTCGGTGTAGAGCACGCTGGTCGACGCCGTGGCTGCGGCCCGCCACTGGTGCTCGTCTCGGCCGTCGACGAGCACCACCTCCACCCCGAATCTGGCCAGGTCCTCGGTGAGCAGGTCCATGGTGTCCCCGTAGAGCTGCCGGGGAGCCACGATTCGCTGCCCGGCCCGCAGCAGAGTGACCAGAACGGCGGAGATCGCGGCCATCCCGGACGCCGTCATGAAGGCCGCATCGCCTCCCTCCAGCCGGGCGATCTCGGCGGCGGTCGCGTCGACCGTGGGGTTGCGATAACGGCTGTACCAGTGCGCCTCGAGGCCACCGTCCGCCAGGTCGGCGCGGGTCTTGTCGTCGAGCCGGAATGTCGCGGTCTGGTAGATCGGCGGTATGAGCGACTGGGCTGTGGTGAGGTGCGGGTCCGGACGGGCAGAGGTCGGCATAGCGGCTCCGTTTCGTCGACCGGAGGCCAGCGCTCGAGACCTGGCCTGGGATTGAGTAGAGCACTAGGAGTGCGCAATAGTCAACGATAGTTGTTTATTGCGCACGCCTTCGATTGACGCTTCGGTGGCTAGGGTGGCCACATGTCCTCGGAGAGCAGCCTGGCGAGAGGGCTGGCAGTCCTGGTGGCCGTGGCTGAACGCCCCGCGTCGCACCCGCTGGGCCACACCGCGTCGGAGATCGCCGGCTGGCTGGGGCGTGATCGCAGCCAGGTATCACGCGTCCTGCGAACGCTGGAGGCGAGCCGGTTGCTGCAACGCGACTCGGCGTCCCGCCGGTACACCGTTTCGTGGGAGCTCTACGGGCGGGTGCGGCAGATCACCGAGAGCCGGATGCGCCGGGCCGGCCGCAGCGCCCTGGAAGCGGTCGCCCGGGAGACCGGCGAGAACGCGTACCTCGGGGTGCTACGGGGGGACAGCTCGGTCACCATCCTGGAGCACACCCCGTCGACAGCGGCGCCGTTCGTGTCCTGGACCGGCCGCGCCTACCCGGCGTACTGCAGCGATGCAGGACAGGCGCTGCTCTTCGACGCCTCGGACGAAGAGGTCGCGGCCGTCTTCGCCCGGACATCGTTCCGGCGTCGCGGACCGAACACCCCGACCGATCTCGCGGACTTCCTGGTCCGGCTGCGGGCGACGAGGCTGCGCGGGTACTCCGTCGTCGACGAGGAAGCCGAACCAGGGCTGTTCTCCGTCGCCGTGCCGGTGCGCGACTTCCGCAGCGAAGTCATCGCCGCCCTGCAGGTCGTCGGGCCACGTTCCCGGCTCGACAGCAAGCGCGCCCTGTGCTCTGACGCCGCCCTGCGGTGGGGCGCCTGGTTGACGGCGCAGGTGTCCTCGGTGCTGCCCGACTCAGGAGCGGACAGCGAGCCATGAGGTGAGCGCACCGGCCGCGGCCCGAACCGACTCGCTCAGCTGGGCGGGATCCGTGCCTGCATGCGAAGAGGACGACGCCGCGACGCTCAGGGCGGCGACGATCAGGCCGCGCCGGTCCCGGACCGGGGCAGCCACCTCGATCACGTCGTACTCGAACTCGTCGACCGCCGTCACGGCGCCCGGCTCCGCGGCCAGCTGGATCCGCTCAGCCAGTTCCACCGGCGTCCGCGGCGCGGCCGGCCCTCCCGCCCCGATGAACTCCACATCTCGGAACCGTTCCACCACCTGCTGCGGGGTGTGATCGAGCAGGAGCGCACGCCCGGCACCGCTGCACCAGGCCGGAATGACCGCACCGGGCTGGACTCCGGTCGGACCGCCTCTGGCGACGGTCTCGGCTCGGACCACCAGGACCGCACCGTCGGAGAGGACCGACAGGTAGGCCGAAGCCCCGTGCTCCACGGCGAGCCGGCGCAGCAGCGACCTGACCTCGGTGCCGTCCCACATCGCCCCGCCAGCTCGTGCGGCGGCGTGAAACAGCCCCGGACCCGCCCTGAAGCCACGGGTCTCGCCGTCCCGGTGCAGGATCCCGAGGTCGCACAGCTCCCGGAGCATCCGTGAGGCACGTCCCTTGTCCAGGCCCGCGCTGTCTGCGAGCCGGACGACGCCCGGCGGTGGGCTCTCGGTCAGCTCAGCGCGCAGGACGTGATCGACCACGGCCAGGCCGTGCTGGAGCGCGGCCGTCGACAGGTCGGCGGCGCCGGGCGGATCGTGGCGCAGAGGTCTCACCCCATGGTCTTCAGCGTGAGCGAACGGGACAGGAACGAGGCGGACCAGGCGAGCCTACGCCGGACCCGCTCGACCACAGCGTCATCGGTGCGGTTCCAGCGGTGGCCGGCGGATCCAATGGCAACTGCCTGCGGGGCCACCGGGCCAGCCCCCGACCCTGCCCGCAGAAGTCCGGCAAGTACTCGGTTCGGCACGGTCACGACACCCGGCCGGGTGATTCACACCCAGGTACGAACTGTCGAAACCTGAGGAATGCCAGATGCCGTGCCCCCGAGCCCGATATTTTCAGGCAGCAGCCGGCGGTTGCTGGTCAGGGGAAGCCCGGCCAGCCAACGTAGAACCTGCTGCTCGGGCACCTCCCTCCAGCCGGCGGCATCCAGCTCCGAGACCTGGCGGTTGTCCACGGTGCCGGCCGCCTACGCGTCCTCGGCCTCGGCCAACTCGGGCGCGATGCCCGAGGAAGCCCGCCAGAAAGACCGACGAACTGGTCCCCGGGACGAGCGTGCCGTCGACGTCGAAGAAGACAGCTCCGGCATGATTACCTGGGCGCATCGGTCAAGGATGCCAGCACCGACCTGGCCATCTTCTGATGGGCGAGTCCAAGACCCAGCACCTCAAGGACCCGCCGAAGGATCAAGAACCCCAGTGTCCGACCCGCCATGCTCAGTCTCCCACCAATCACCGCAGGTCAGCGTCCGAACCCTGAACATGCACCCAACAGGCAACCGACGGATCGCCAACTGTCGACAGTCGCGACGGCGACCGCATTAGGCGGCGAGCCGTGCCACCGCCCAGACCCATGCGAAGGCACCTTGGTACCGCCCTCGCGCCGCGACCGGAGCCAGGTCGGCCACGATCACGCCGCCGACCATTCCGTGCGCCACCTCGCCGAGACTCCACACTACGGTCGCAGCGCAGTATGCCCAGGCCCGATCCGCGAGACCGGTCATGGCCACTCCGGTCCCGATCAGCAACCACGCCGCGGCCAGCAACCGGATTCGGTCAAACGTCCTGAGCCAACCGAACAGCAACGGCTGCAGGGCAATTACCAACACCGCGTTGAGCAGGCCAACCAGACCGAACACGGAAGGCGGCAACCCGTCCAGTCGGATCGACAACGGCACAGCGTACTCGGTCTGGGTGTAGACGGTGATGCCAACAGCGCTCGACCCGCAGCAGGGCGTGGTGGACGAGAACTGCCGCGTGCACGGCGTCGCCAACCTCTACGTCGCCGGCAGCTCGGTCTTCCCGACCAGCCTGGGCTTCGTCAACCCCACGCTGACCGTGGTGGCGCTGAGCACCCGGCTCGCCGACCACCTGCGCGCGCCTATCCGGGCCCTCGGGACAGGTCGCGGTCACTGATTCGCAGAAGGCCTTCTCGTGACCGACCGAGCCTGAGACACACGGCTCGACAGCGTTTTTGACAGCTCGGCCGACGATGCTGGCACGATAACCGGCATGCCGTCGGACAGCGGGACCAGCTCTGCGGCTCCCACGCTCATCATTGTCCGAGGCATCTCGGGATCGGGTAAGAGCACCATCGCGAGACGGCTGCAGCACGGGTACGGTCGCGGCTGCGCTCTGATCGAGCAGGACTACCTCCGGCGCAAGATTCTGCGGGAGCTGGACCAGCCAGGCGGCATCGCGCCCGACTTCATCGAGCACACCGCCCGCTTCGCGCTCGAGCACGGATACCACGTCATCGTCGAAGGAATCCTGCACAGCAGCCGGTACCGGTCGATGCTGAACCAGCTTCGCGCCGGGCATCAGGGCCCGACCCACGTCTTCTATCTCGACGTCAGCTTCGAGGAGACCCTGCGCCGGCACACCACCCGGCCCCAAGCCGCGGACTTCACCCCCGAGCAGATGAAGGACTGGTACGTCCACCGAGATCTGCTCCACTGCGCCGACGAACACATCGTCAGTGAAGCGTCCTCGGAACAGCAGACCCTGGAGTTCATCGCCCGCACCGCCGGAATGCCCCTGCCGAAACGACCCTGACGAGCGCCTCACCAGGTCACGTCCTGAACACGTGGTTGTGCCCCTACCCTTCACCGACGCTTCGCCACCCCGGCTCGTCAAGGGCTTCTGACCAGCGCTTTCAGCGCCATTTCAGGACGGCTTCAGCGCCCGGTGTCAGTGTCCAACCAGCTCGAACCGGATGTCGCTGCAACGACGCCGGTTCACGCCCTCGATGCTGACCACCCTGGAGGAGCCCCCAGTGAACGGCGATCTGAATCCACCGGGCCTGCGATGCCGTCCCTGAGCGACGGCCTGCGGCAGGAACTCGAGCGCCTGCTGGAGCCGCTCGCCGTCGCGGCCGGTTCGGCCGATCGCTGGGCCCTGGTCCTCGCGTTGGTGGGCCACGGCGAGGACACGGTCCGGGACGCCGGGCTGCGCACCGCCCTCGATCGCCTCGGTGCCCTCACCGACCTGCCGGACAGCGACCTGGAGTCGTGGGAGGGCATCAAGGCTCTGCTGCGCTCCAGCGCGACGGCGATGGACGCCCTCCACGACCTCGGGAAGGCCGGCGGGGACCCGGCGCTGCGCGCTCGCCTGGTCCAGCTCGGCCCCGACCTGAGCGCCCAGCTCACCGCCATCTACCTGCGTCGCTACCACCCGCATCTGTTCCGCAGCGGTGCCGTACTCACGCTGATCGATCCGGGCCGGCACCAGTCGGCGGTGTTCACCGGAACCACCCGGACCCGGACCGCCTGGACCCGGGACGAGTTGCACCCGGAACGGTTCGGGCCGCTGCTGCGCGACCCCTGGACGATGCTCGCCGCCGGCTACCTGCCGAACCGGATGTCCCGGGCCGCCGATGCGCACGCCGCCGCCGATCGGCTGTTCCCATTGCTCACCGACCTGACCGGCGCGCTCGGTCTGCCGGCGGCGCTGCGGACACGCTCGCTCCGGCCCGAACCCGGGACCGGCCCGGAGCAGGAGACCGACCACTTCGACGCGCCCGAACCGGACCCGGAAACCGCGCCGGCGCTGCCCCCGCCGGCCGACCCGACGCTGTACTTCGGCAGCACCCAGCCGCAGTTCGTGGTCCGGATCCCCGACGGCGGACCGGCCGGCACGTTCGCCGGCGTCGCCCTCACCGCGTCCTCGCTCGAGCATCCGGGCGCGACGGCGGGACTGATCCTGGAGCTGACCGGCGCGCTGAACTGGACCCGGACCCACGAGCCCTGGACGCTGACCGCGAGCAGCCAGGGCACGGTGCCCGCGGTCGTGATCGGCCCGGACGGATTGACCAGCGCCGCCACCGCGACCACCGCCACCGCCCGGCTGGCCGCGGCCCGGGACGGGGTGTTCGTGCTCGGCGCCGCCGAAGGCACCCGCATCGAGCTCGAAAAACTCCGGGCGGCAATGGAACTCACTGTCGGCCTGACCACCGCGGCAGCCCTCAGCGTGGCCGCCGAGATCGGGCGGCTGGTGATCGCGCCCGCTGACGGCGACAGCTTCCTGCAGTTCGTGCTGCCGTCCAACGGGGTGAGCGTGACCTTCGCCGCCGGGATGTCGCTCTCCAGCCGGAACGGGTTCGAGCTCAGCGGGGGCGTCGGCCTGGAAGCCACCCAGCCGGTGCACGTGTCGCTCGGGCCGGTCGGGCGCATCGACGACGTGCGGCTGGCGATCACCGGCGGGCAGGCCGAGATCGTCGCCGGGGTGACGGTTCACCTCGGTCCGGTGGACGTCTCGATTGGCGGGATGGGCGTCCGCGCCACCCTCGCCGCGGAACCGGGCAACCTCGGGGTCGCCGACCTCGACCTCGGCTTCAAGGCGCCCGACCGGCTCGGGCTCAGCATCGAGGCCGGCCCGCTCAGCGGTGGTGGCTTCCTCGCCGTCGACCCCGAGAACGGCGGCTACGCCGGCGAGGTGCAGCTGCAGTTCGAGAAGATCGCGGTCCGGGCGGTCGGGGTGCTGACCACGGCACTGCCCGACGGCCGGGCCGGCTTCTCGCTGCTCGTCCTGGTGTCGGCCGAGTTCCCGCCGGTGCAGCTGGGCCTGGGATTCATGCTGGTCGGCGTGGGTGGGTTGCTCGGGATCAACCGGACGGTCTCGGTGGACGCGCTGCGGTCGGGCCTGAAAACCGGCGCCCTGGACGCCGTGCTCACCCCACCCGACCCGGCGGCGAGCCCGGGTCGGCTGGTGGCCTCGCTGGCCGGCCTGTTCCCACCCGCCGAGGGCCGGCACGTCTTCGCGCCCACCGCCCGGATCGTCTGGGGCTCACCGGTCCTGATCACGATCGACCTGGCCCTGGTGCTGGAGCTGCCGTCCCCGGTCCGGCTGGTCGCCCTCGGTCGGATGCGCGCCATCCTGCCGGACGAGCGCGAGGCGATCGTGCGCCTACAGGTCGACGTGCTCGGGGTGATCGACTTCGACCGCTCCGAGGCCGCCGTCGACGCGACCCTGGTGGACTCGCGGCTGGCCCAGTTCGCGCTCACCGGCGACCTGGCGCTGCGGCTGAGCTGGGGGGCCAACCCGTCCTTCCTGCTGGCCGTCGGCGGGTTCCATCCTCGTTTCAGCGCACCGCCCGGCTTCCCGGCGCTGCAGCGAGTGGCGATCGCGCTGGCCCAGGGCGACAACCCGAAGCTGCGGCTGGAGGCCTACCTCGCGCTGACGTCGAACACCGTGCAGTTCGGCTCCCGGGTCGACCTGGCCGCCCGGGCGGGCAGTTTCAGCCTGGTCGGGTTCCTGTCCTTCGACGCTCTGGTCACGCTGGCTCCGCTGGCCTTCGAGGTCGACATCGCGGCCAAGCTCGCGGTCAAGGTGGGCAGCCGCACACTGCTGGCGATCTCGCTGGCGCTGGCCCTGAGCGGGCCGCGACCGTGGCACGCTCGCGGGCGGGCGTCGTTCTCCATCCTTTTCTTCGACATCTCGTTCGGCTTCGACGTCACCATCGGCGACTCGGCCCAGCCGGCGCTGCCGGCTCCGGTCGACGTCGCCCCGCTGATGCTGGCGGCGCTGAACGACCCCCGCGCCTGGACCGCGCAACCACTCACCGGCGGCGCCCGCGCGGTGGCGCTGCGAGCGCTGGAGCCGGGTAGTTCGGTGATCGCCGACCCGCTCAGCACGCTCCAGGTGCGGCAGCGGGTGGCCCCGCTGGACCTCGTCCTCGACCGGTTCGGCGCCGCGGTTCCCAGCGGCGCCAAGCGTTTCCGGATCACCGCGGCCAGCATCGGCGGTGTCCGGGTGACACCGACGCCAGTGCAGGACCGCTTCGCGCCGGCCCAGTTCACGAACCTCAGCGACGACGCGAAACTGTCGGCGCCCTCGTTCGTGGAGATGACCTCGGGCGCCACGCTCGGAGCGGACGGTTACGCCACGGGCGCGGTCGTCAACGTCAGCCTGACCTACGAGCAGCTGCTGGTACCGGCGGCCGGGGTCACCGGGCCGGCGGCCCAGCGCCTGCCCCTTCCCGGCGATGTCCTGCGCACGCTCACTGCCCCTGCGCCTTCGCGCACCCCTGTCTTCGGTCTGCGAGACGCCTCATGAGCAACCAGCCCTCGACCACGGCCCCCGGCACCTACACTTTCCTGCCCTGGGTCCAAGGTGGCATCGCCAGGTCCATTCCGACCGCCGACGAGCCCACGGCCGCGCTCAGCGCCCGGGTGACGCTACCGGTCGCGATGACCGTCCAGGGCGTCGGCGAGGTCGGCACCTCGATCCAGCTGTACGGGCCCGGTGACGTGACCGGGCTCGACCCGGCCCAGATCGTGCGCCGCGACCCGGCCCCGGGTACCGACCGCTTCGAGGCCGGCTACTTGCCCCAGGTCCAGTTCGCCCGGGCCGACCTGCCCTGGTTGTTCACCCCGGCGGTGCCGGGCACCGCCCGGACCCGGCTGCGCCCGTGGCTGGTGCTGGTCACCGTCCGCCGCGGGGACGGGGTGCGGCTGACCGGGAACGTGCTCGAGCTCGCCGCCCCCGCCGCCGAACTGCCCGACCTGTCGCAGTCCTGGGCCTGGGCGCACACGCAGATCACCGGGCTTCCCACCGGTACCCGGCCCGCCGATCTGCTGACCACCGATCCCGGCCGGGCCGGCTCGCGGCTGGTCTGCCCGCGCCGCCTGGATCCGGACACCGGCTATCTCGCCTGCCTCGTCCCGGCCTTCGCGATCGGTGTGAAAGCCGGTCTCGGGCAGGCCGTCACCGCCCAGGACGAAGCCCGTCTGGACCCGGCCTGGGGGGCCACCCCGAGCGGACCGTTGCGGTTGCCGGTGTACGACACCTGGGAGTTCGCGACCGGGCCGGCGGGCAGCTTCGAGACGCTGGTCCGGCGACTGCACCCGAGCCCGCTGGACCCGGCCTCGGCCCGGCCGCCGCGGCTGGACCTGAGCGCCCCCGGCGGCGGGCTGCCCGCGGCCGGGGTGATCGAGATGCAGAGCGCCCTGCGGGCACCCGGCCCGGACGCCACGCCCCCAGGGGCCGGCCCGGCCTTCCAGACGGCTCTGGCAAGGGCGCTCGCCGACGGGTCACCGGACGTACTGGCGCCGCCGATCTACGGGCAGCTGCAGGCCGCCGCCAGCCAGCTACCGGCGGCCG
>JANNPJ010000285.1:0-3361 GCA_031400005.1 Kineosporiaceae bacterium
TCCAGTGCGGCTACGGAATGATCCGACCCGTCATATCCAACAACGATCCGGCTTTCCTGGCGCTTCATGAATGACCTTCCGGGAGGATGGGTGTCCGTAATCCCATACTCGCGCCCGATTCATGCCGGGGCCAGGGCTGAAAGTCCTTGGCCACGACTGCGACGACCACGCCGGCTGTCACCGGAATCTCCAGGATGGTGTGACCCTGGTCGTTCTTCACGGTGATCCGTCGGACACTGCCCTCATGCAGGAGATCCTGCACCGTTGGCTCGTGAACACAAGATGCCGATGATGGTGGTGGAGCGGCATTGGCCAGTAGGCGAGCATTCAGCGTTCTAAACCTGCCCGATCTATGGCCAATTCGCGGTCCTGATCTGCTGTCAACGGGACAATCTCTTGATTGGAGATCTCGTGGACGGTTGTTCATGGAGCGGGTCGCCGAGAAGGCCTGTCGTGCAATTCAACAGACCGGCGTGACGCAGCAAAGTACCTGCTGAGTCCTGACCGTGCCCCACCTCGTCCGCGAAGATCGCGCTGACCGAAATCGTCCCCCGGATGTCCTCGCCAGACACGTTGACCGGTGTGCGGGCCACGGCCCGCACGCGGTCGAGCGTGATGCTCATGGCGGCCCAGCCGCAGATGCCGTGGCAGATGATGGCGAACTCATTGGCGCCGATCCTCATCAGGATATCGTCCGGTCCCAGAGCGGCCGTCAGCCGATCGGCCATCGTGATGCGCACGCGATCAGCGCGCGCACTGCTGAGGGCCTCATTGCCGCCGGTGTACATGCTCACCTCGGCTACCAGCAGAGCGAGTCGCTCGTCGGTGCCGTGCCATCGCGTCAAAGCCTTATCGAGGCGGGACGTGAAAGCGGGGCGGTTCTCGACGTCGTTCAGCTGGTCCTTCATGGACCTGCTCTCATGTTCGTTTCTGCCGGAAATAGCGGGAGCTGACGTTCTAACCTTGCACCTTCACGGCGCCGGCGCCAGCGGCTCTAACTGAGCAGGCACACGATCAGCGGTGTTCGAGGCCAGAAAATGGGGGTAGGACCAATTTTTGAAATATATCAAAGTGTGTCATATCGGGTTTTTCGGGTGTTGAGTCGATCATGACTGAGCATGACCGAGGACGAGCTCCTGCCGGCATCGCGACAGAGTCCGAGACTCCACCTCGAAGCGCCTGCCTCCAGTTCGCCGGGGCGGGGAGGTGCCAGGATTGTGAAGGGGAGGCGGTCTGATGCGTCCTCATTGTTCAGCGGTCTGAGGCTGGTCAGCGCGGCAGGCTTGCGGATGTCTCGTCAACGCCCGGTTGCCTCAGGGGGGCGTGCGGCCTTGGCCGTGAGAAGGCCGATGAGCAGAGCAGCGAGCACAGCCAGTAGGGCTTTGAGGATGCCGGTGCGATCGCCGAGCAGGCCGATCAATGGTGGTCCGGCGAGGAAGGCGGTGTAGCCCACGGTGCTGACGACCGAGACCCGGGTGGCCGCTCGTGCTGGGTCGTCGGCGGCTGCGCTCATCCCGACGGGGAAGCCCAGCGACGCGCCGAAGCCCCACACCAGGGCACCGGCCAGAGCCACTGGCACCGAGCCGCCAAAGACGACTGCCAACAAGCCGGCCAGGGCGACTGCGGTGGCTGCGCGCAGTACGTTCACCCGGCCGAACCGGGCCAGGACGCTGCCTCCGAGCAGGCGTCCGAGCGTCATGGCCGTGACGAACAGCGCGAAGGCGATGGCGCCAACACCTTCGCTGCTGCCATATCCGTTGACCAGTGCGTAGGCGATCCATTCGTTGGCTGAGCCTTCGGTGAAGGCGAAAGCCAGCACCAGCAGACCGATGGCCAGGGTGCGCGGGTCACGCCAGGCGGCCAGCAGCCCACTACCCCGCGGAGATCCCTCGACCGCAAGCAAGGGGACCGCGAAATTCCTCACCACGGCGGCCATCAGGACGGGCAGAAGAACTATGACCCCGATGATTTGAGTGGCCAGCGAGACCCCCAGAGCCGCGCAGACCGCACCGATCGCGGCCCCGGCGACGGTGCCGAGGCTGAGGGTCGCGTGCAGGCGGGTCATCAGCGAGGTGCTGTTTAGACGCTGGGCGACATCGGCGCCGGCTACGTTCATCGCGACTTCCCAGGTGCCCATGCCGAGCCCGGTGAGGTAGAGGCCGATGGCGGCCAGGTAGACCGGTCCTCCGAGCAGAGCGCTCACCAGGGTCGTCAGACCGGCGGTGACGACCAGGGAACCTGCGAGTACCGCCCGCGCCGGACCGGTCCGCTGAATCAGCGGACCGGCCAACGGCAGGCCACTGATGGCCCCGCCGGACAGACACCACAACAGGAGGCCGAGCTGTGCGGTGGACAGCTCGAGGGTGTCGCCGAGGGCCGGCACTCGGCTGATCAACGCCGAGTACATGAGGCCGTTGGCGAGAAAGGCGACGAGCACGGCGGTGCGAGCCCGTTGGGCCTGCAGCGCATGACCGCCCTTTGAGGCACACACCCCCAAGGCTGACTATCGGTCCTCCATCGGCGCAGGCTCCGGGGCGCTCTGAAGGTCTGGGTTCCCGGCAAGGGTCTCGGCCCTTTCCTGGATTCCCAGCAGCATCCTGCGCATCATCGCGAAGTCGCCGAACTCCATCAGAGTGACTCCCAGAAGCGCTGAAAGGGGATGGCTCCATTGGTAGCTGGCGTGCACTCGGGTGACGAGGCGGGTCGTTCCGTGGCCCGTATCGGTGAGTTTCCAGACCCAGGTGCTGTCGGGTTTGCGCCATAGCAGCCACCGGTTGATTTCGAACCCCTCCACCCGGAACGCGTTGACGTCTGAAGGGGCGGTCGGAGACATCGGTATCCACTGGCCGAGCTTCGGGTGCTGCAGTTCGGGGACGATTTCACGTGCACTCGGGTGGGCGAGGTTGTCCAGGAGATCGTTGCTGTAGAAGCCGGCCCGCAGGCAGCCAACCTGCACCAGCCACGGCCAGATCAGGGCGGGGGGTGCCTGGATCGTAATTGCCCGGGTGCATCGGAACGGGGCCTGGGGCAGGAGATCATCCCCGGGGAGGTGAGCGTCGACCTCGCCGGGGGTAGCACCCCAGCGGAGGTGCCAGCGTCGCAACAGTGGGGCGGTGAGGAACCGCGGCAGGTCGGCGACGACCGAATACATCTGGCTGCCGAGCTGCTCCCGGGTGGGTCGGGGTGTCCGGCGGGGCGCTGTGGTCTCCATGGGTGGTTAGTCTCCCTAGCGTCGAGCGTTGTCGATCACCGGTGCGGACAAGGGTGTCGTGGGCTCGATGTCGGTATTGCCGATGTTGTAGCTGATGGTGTCGAGGTGGAACTCCAGGTACGTGAACGATGGTTCGGGATGTTGGGGGTG
>JANNPJ010000287.1:0-6577 GCA_031400005.1 Kineosporiaceae bacterium
CACCCCCAACATCCCGAACCATCGTTCACGTACCTGGAGTTCCACCTCGACACCATCAGCTACAACATCGGCAATACCGACATCGAGCCCACGACACCCTTGTCCGCACCGGTGATCGACAACGCTCGACGCTAGGGAGACCAACCACCCATGGAGACCACAGCACCTCGCCGGACACCCCGGCCGACAGCACCTGGGTCTGGAAACTCACCGACACGGGCCACGGAACGACCCGCCTCGTCACCCGAGTGCACACCTCCCCCTGCCCCGTGGTCGTCGTCCAGGCAGGCACCGCACAGCCCGAAAAGCACCGCACCCCAGGCTTAGTCACCAGCCGGTCTGATCAGTACCTATCCGCAACCGCTGCACCACCACAGCCACAGAGGAGCACGTCATGAACCCGCACGCGAGACGGATCGTCGTCGGGTACGACGGATCCGCATCAGCCGGAACTGCCCTCGATTGGGCGACAGGGCAGGCCGAACGATACGACCTGCCGCTGACCGTGATCTCTGTGGTCGACTACGTGGGCATGCTGCCCGGCGTCAACGGCCCGCCGTCGTGGCTCGCCGTCTTACAGAAGGAGGCCGACGAAATCGCCTCTAAGGGCGAGCAGCGGGCCCGTAAACACGCGGACTCGATCGACATCAGCACCGAGGCCTGTGTCGGCCAAGTGGCCGGCCTCTTGATCAGCGCCTCGCGGAGCGCCGACCGGTTGGTCGTTGGCACCCGCGGTCACGGTGGACTGGCCGGTACCCTGCTCGGCTCGGTCGGCTTGGCCCTCAGCGCGCACGCACACTGCCCGGTGGTCGTGGTCCGCGGTGACCCCACATCGCCTGGACCAGACCGCCCGGTGCTGGTCGGGATCGACGATTCAGCCGGAGCCCGATCCGCCTTGCACTACGCGGCGGATCGGGCTGCCGAAGCCCACGCCCGGCTGATCGTCGCCACGACCTACCGCCCCGTCCCTGCCCAGGTCTGGGCAGAGTCCGGGTATTACCTGGACCTGGCCGGAAGCGCGAAATTCGACAAGCTGGCCCGGGAGTCCGCCAGCAACGTGACCGCCGCCGGCGTCCGCAGCGCCAAGGAGCGACACCCGGACCTCGACGCCCAAGAACTCGTGACCACCGGGTCGCCCGCCCAAGAACTGGTGCGAGCGGCGGCCGACGGCTGTGGACTCCTGGTCGTAGGAACGCGGGGGCACGGCGGCTTCGCCGGCCTGCTCCTCGGATCCGTCAGCCACGGGGTGATCCATTCCGCTCCCTGCCCGGTCGCCATCCTGCCCACCGAGAACCGGACACCCGAAACCAGCACATCCGCTGGGTAGGGCGGAATTCGCCCGGCTCTGTCGTTGGGCGACCTTGACCTCACGATCGCCCGCGACCGGCACCGTGCGACAGTGACGAAGGTCCCTCACCACCGGACTATCTCGGCCTGTACTCGAATTCTCGAGCCGGGACCAACGTCCCGGTCAAAAGCGACCTATCGCCCTACGGCAATGCCCATGACTGCGGAAAAGTAGCTAGTAGGCCAGTCCGGACAGACCGGGCAGCCAGGATCCGAGGAGTTTCTGATGGCACTCATCACGTCGCGCCGGCGCACCCCAGATGCCGGCAGCACGAAGGAATCAGTCATGACCGGACCCGCTGCCGGACAGGTGATCTCCCCGACCCAGGCCCGCGCTTTCGGCTACGTCACCGCAGCCCTACGCATCGGGATCGGCTGGATTTTCCTCTGGGCCTTCCTCGACAAACTCTTCGGCCTCGGGAGCGCAACCGAGTCCAAAGCCGCCTGGATCAACGGCGGCAGCCCCACCAGCGGATTCCTCGGCAAAGCCACCAGCGGCCCCTTCGCCGACATGTATCAGAACCTCGCCGGCCAAGCCTGGGCCGACTGGCTCTTTATGGTCGGCCTCGCCGGAATCGGGACCGCCCTGATCGCCGGGATCGCGATCCGGATCGCCGCCGCCAGCGGAGCCTTGCTCCTGGTCCTGATGTGGACCGCCGTCCTGCCCCCGGAGAACAACCCCTTCATGGACGACCACCTCATCTACGCCCTCGTGCTGATCGCCTTGGCCCTGGTCAAGGCCGGCCACGTCCTCGGTCTCGGCCAGATCTGGGAACGGATCCCATTGGTCCAGCGCTACGGCGCCCTGCGCTGACACCGAACACGCCGCACACGTTGGCCGGGCCTCAGTGCCCGGCCATCGTCTTGCCCGGAGCCCTTAAAACCTGGTGAGTAAGTGAACTCACCAGTCGTTGGCGTATTCGTCGACTGCGGCCATCGGCGTTTCGCGAACTGGCACGAGCAGCAACGCCCTCCGGGCTGCCCTAAACCTCAAAGGCGATGTACCGGCGGTGACCGACGGTCGAATCCTCCAGTCCCTGACCTCCGTCACGCGTCAGCCTGTCCGGGCAAGATTCAGTAGGCCAGGGACGAAAGACCCACACTCTCGCCGGTTCCGCTTAGGCGACGATCAGACCCCGGTCGGCGAACCGCCGCCGCGCATCTTCTATTTGAGTGTCGTCTGGCTCCGGTACTCCTTCGAGCGGGTACCGGATGCCGAGCGCCGCGTACTTCGACAACCCGAGCCGGTGGTATGCCAGCACGTCGACTCGTTCGACGTTCGGCAGGCCGCTGACGTAGGCGGCGAGTCCATCAACGTTTTCCGGGGTGTCGGTGAGGCCGGGGACCAGGACGAACCGGATCCATACCGGTTTGCCGAGTTCGGCCAGCCGTTCGGCGAAGCGCAGGGTCGGGGCGAGTTCGTGACCTGTGACGTGCCGGTAGAGGTCGGGTTGGAACGACTTGATGTCCAGCAGCACGAGATCGACGTCCGCCAGCAGGGCATCAGTGGCCAGGCGTCCGAGGTAGCCGGAGGTGTCCAGGGCGGTGTGCAGCCCGAGCTCGTGACAGGAGTGCAGGAAGGAACCGGTGAACCGGGGCTGGGCCAGCGGTTCGCCGCCGGACACCGTTACCCCTCCCCCACTGACCTTGAGCGTCCGCTCGTACCGGTGGACCCGGGTCATCACCTCTGACATCTGAGTCCACTGTCCGCCGCCGGACGTCCAAGTGTCAGGGTTCTCGCAGTACAGGCAGCGCAGCGGACAGCCGGCGGTGAAGAGGGCGAAACGGGTGCCGGGCCCGTCCACACCGATTGAGACGTCCCAGGAATGAACGAAACCGGCTGTCTCGGAAGACTGTTGGGGCTGGAAAGTCACCGGCTTCCCGGTCGCGGGGTGCGGCAACGGCACACCCATCAGACTCTCCCGTGGAAGGTGCGGTTGACGACGTCGCGCTGCTGTTCCCGGGTCAGCCGGACGAAGTTGACTGCGTAACCGGAGACCCGGATCGTCAGGTTGGGATATTTCTCCGGGTGCTCCATCGCGTCCAGCAGGGTTTCCCGATTGAGGACGTTGATGTTCAGGTGGAAGCCCCGGGCATCGACGAACCCGTCGAGTACCCCGACCAGATTCTGGATCCGGTCGGCCAGGGTCCGCCCGAGCGCGGCCGGTACCGTCGAGGCGGTCAGCGAAATGCCGTCCAGGGCGTCGTCGTAGTCGATCGTGGCAACGCTCAGGGCGGAGGCCATCAGGCCGTGGGTGTCCCGCCCGTTCATCGGGTTCGCGCCCGGTGCGAACGGTTCTCCGGCCCGGCGCCCGTCCGGGGTGTTACCGGTGTGCTTGCCGTAGACCACGTTCGAGGTAATGGTGAGCACCGACTGGGTCGCCTCGGCGTCCCGGTAGGTCCGACATCCGCGCAGCTTGCGAATGAAGGTAGCCACCAGGTCAGCGGCGGATTCGTCGATGACGGGGTCACCGTTGCCGTAGCTGGGAAAGTCCCCCTCGATCCGGTAGTCGATGACCAGGCCGGTCTCGTCCCGGACAGGATGGACCTGAGCAGAGCGGATCGCCGAGAGCGAGTCAACCGCAACCGAGAGCCCGGCGATCCCACAGGCGAGCGTCCGCCGGACCGGATAGTCATGCAAGGCCATCTGCAGGCGCTCATAGGCGTACTTGTCATGCATGTAATGGATGACATTGAGCGCATCGATGTATGTCTCGGCCAACCAGTCCAGCACCCGATCGAAACGCTCAGACACCTCGTCGTAATCGAGGACGTCGCCGAGCAGCGGCTCCATCACCGGCCCGACCTGCGCCCCGCTCACCTCGTCCCGGCCACCGTTGATCGCATACAGCAGGGCCTTGGCCAGGTTCGCTCTGGCGCCGAAGAACTGCATGCTCTCGCCCACCTGAGTGGCGGACACGCAGCAGGCGATCGCCGTGTCCGCACCGAACCTCGGGCGCAGCAGGTCGTCACTGATGTACTGGATCGAACTGGTATCGATCGAAACCTGGGCGCAGAACTCCTTGAAACCCGTTGATAGCCGCGGGGACCAGAGCACGGTGAGATTCGGTTCCGGCGCCGGGCCCAGGTTGTACAGCGTCTGCAGGAACCGGAAGGAGGTACGGGTGACCAGGCTGCTGCCGTCGGTGGCGAGCCCACCGATCGATTCGGTGACCCAGGTCGGGTCACCGGAGAACAGCGCGTCGTACTCCGGGGTCCGCAGAAAGCGGATGATCCGCAGTTTGATCACGAGATCGTCGACGAGTTCCTGGGCTTGCTGCTCGGTGATCCGTCCCTCGGTGAGGTCACGGTGCAGGTAGATGTCGAAGAACGTCGAGGTGCGGCCCAAGGACATCGCCGCGCCGTTCTGTTCCTTGGTCGAGCCCAGATACGCGAGGTAGGTCCACTGGATCGCTTCACGCGCCGTGGTCGCCGGTCGGCGAACGTCACACCCGTAGCCGGCGGCCATCTCGACCAGTTCACCCAGAGCTCGGACCTGCTCGGCGAGTTCCTCCCGGTCCCGCAGCACCGACTCGTTCGCCCGGACGATGTCCAGCCCGGCCCGCTCGACCCGTTTGGCCGCGATCAGCGTGTCCACGCCGTACAACGCCACCCGCCGGTAGTCACCGATGATCCGACCGCGCCCGTACGCGTCCGGCAGCCCGGTGATGACACCGGCCTTGCGTGCAGCCAGGATCTGCGGAGTGTACGCGTCGAAAACCCCGTCGTTGTGGGTCTTCCGGTGCTGGGTGAAGGTCTCCTTGACCGTCGGGTCGAGTTCGTACCCGTAGGCGGCCAGGCCGTTCTCCACCAGACGCAGCCCGCCGCGCGGCATGATCGCCCGTTTCAGCGGCTGGTCGGTCTGCAATCCGACGATCAACTCGGTCTGGGCGTCGAGGTACCCGGGCGCGTGGCTGGTGATCGTCGAGGGCGTGTGCACGTCGACGTCCAGCACACCGCGTTCGCGCTCCGCGGCCAGCAACGGCGTCAGCCGGGCGAACAAACCGGTGGTCCGCTCGGTCGGACCGGTCAGGAACGCTGCGTCACCGTCGTACGACGTCACATTGCGCAGGATGAAATCCCCCACGTCGATGCTCTCTCGCCAGTCTGATCCGGTGAATCCTCGCCACGGGTCGACCTCGGTACAGCTGATCACGGGCATGGTCATGACTGCTGCTCCGCCCCGATCACCGGTGGTGACTTCTCTCCATGCACCACCAGCACAGGACAGCCGGCGTGTTCGGCCACATTGGCGCTCACCGACCCCAGCAGCATGCCGGCGAATCCGCCGTGCCCCCGGCTGCCGACGACCAGCATCAGCGCGCCCTCCGACTCGTCCAGGAGGACGGCGGCGGCGCTGCCTTGCCTGACCGTGAGCTGGATTTCCGTAGGACGCTGGGTGCTGAACACCTCGTCCACGGTGCCGTCGAGTACTTTCTGCGTGTCCCCGGCCAAGTCCCAGCCTTGCGGCCAGGCCGCCAGCCCGTAGCTGGTCGGGTAGTCCCAGGCGGCGACCGCCACCAGTCGGGCTGCGCTGGCTGCGGCGAACTGCGCTGCCCAGCGCAGGGCTTGCTTCGACTGCGGCGATCCGTCGACCCCGACGATCACGCGCGGGGACTGCTCGGTGCGGGTCATGGTCATGGTGGTCTCCTCTGGTGTTTCACGATCCGGACGGGCTGAACCTCAGACCGGGGTGATCAGAATGCCGCCACCGTCCGGATCGTGGTCGTGACGGAAGGGGACCCGACTGTCATCGCCGTGCCTTTCTCGATACCGGAACCGCTGAACACCTCAATTCAATCGCTCACCAGCACCTTTCGGGCAGGGACTAAGGACCCTGCCATCACTTCCTATCGGCCCTGATCACCGGTCTCGGGCAGCGGAAAGGTAGGTACCGGCCCGGATCCACTACTCCTTCACTCGCATCTGCCTAGAGTGCGGTATGACGCAAAGTCACATTCAAGGCGCGGCTTTGGAGTCATGAAGCGGACCGGCGGGCCGTCGTCATTTTGGCCTCGCTGCGCGGAACCGTCGCCCGGTGATGCTACGGACGTTGACTCGGATGAAGCGTTCCTTGGGGAGATCTTCGATCCAGGGTTTGATGTCGAGGCGCTGCGCCGCATAAATGCTGTCGAACCGCTTCAGCAGGCGAGGAGTCCCCTTGGCCACCACGCTCCAGGCGACCCCGGCAACAGGGTCGCGGTGATCGGCTTCAATCGCGACGAGGTCA
>JANNPJ010000307.1:0-25337 GCA_031400005.1 Kineosporiaceae bacterium
GGCCCGCCGAGCTCGCCGTCCGCACCGATCAGCACGTAGGCCAGGCCGCGGGCGCCGCGCTGCTTGGCCCAGTCCTGCCAGGCGTCAAGCTTCTTGCGCGGCTGGGAGGCGCCGCCGGGCATCACCACGGCCCCGACGTACTCGGCCTGGAACACCCGGAACGTGGTGCTGGCGAAGTACGTCGTCATGTCGACCAGTTCGGTACCGAACCGCAGGTCGGGCTTGTCGCTGCCGAACCGGGTCATCGCCTCGGCGTAGGTCATCCGCGGAATCGGCAGCGAGATCTCGTGCCCGATCAGCTTCCACAGCGCGGCCAGCACGGCCTCGCCCAGCTCGATCACGTCGTCCTCTTCGACGAAGCTCATCTCGACGTCGAGCTGGGTGAACTCCGGCTGCCGGTCGGCGCGGAAGTCCTCGTCCCGGTAGCAGCGCGCGATCTGGAAGTAGCGCTCCATCCCGCCGACCATCAGCAACTGCTTGAACAGCTGCGGGCTCTGCGGCAGGGCGTACCAGGAACCGGGCTTCAACCGAGCCGGGACGACGAAGTCCCGGGCGCCTTCGGGGGTCGAGCGGGTCAGGGTCGGGGTCTCGATCTCGACGAAGTCGCGGTCGTAGAGCACGTCCCGGGCAGCCCGGTTGACGGCGCTGCGCAGCCGCATCGCACGCGCTGGGCCGCTGCGGCGCAGGTCGAGATAGCGGTACTTGAGCCGTACTTCCTCGCCGGCCTCGATGTGGTCGTCCAACTGGAACGGCAGCGGCGCCGACTCGTTCAGCACCACGACGTCGGTCGCGATCACCTCGATCGCACCCGTGGCCAGCGCCGGGTTCTCGTTGCCCTCCGGGCGCGGCGCGACGGTGCCGGTGATCTGCAAGCAGTACTCGCTGCGCAGGCCGTGCGCGACCTCCTCGTCCCGGACCACCACCTGGACCACGCCTGAGGCGTCGCGCAGATCGACGAAGGCCACTCCACCGTGATCGCGCCGCGAGGCGACCCATCCGGCCAGGGTGACGGTTTCGTCGATGTGGCTGGCGCGCAAGGCGCCGGCCTGGTGGGTGCGCAGCACGGTGGAATCCTCCTGATGGGGTTCTCCGGAACTCAGTCCGGACGGTAGATACACGACTTGCTCAACATGTGTACGCCGTCGATTCTACGGACCCGGATCTGTCCGCCCGAACCAATTGTTTCGGCCCGGCTTGTTTCGGGTGAGCGTGCTCATCACCGGCACGGTCAGGCCCGGTCGGTGGCAGATTGACGGCGGGATTCAAGCAGGCGGCTTGCACTCCATGTCGAACAAGTGTTCGATGGTGGAATGCGATGGGACGGTCAGCGACTTGCCGGGCAGGCGGGGCAAGCGGACGACGGTGGGCAGTTGCCGGGTCTGGGCGCGTCAGCGATTCCGGGCCTGCTGCGTACGGTCACCACTCCGGAGTTCGCCGGGATGCAGTTCCACGAAGTGATGGCCCGAAGTGCGCTGAACGCGGTCCCTTCAGGCTCGCCGATGCCGTTCGATTGGACGATCAACCCGTACCGCGGTTGCTCCCATGCTTGCGTGTACTGCTTCGCCAGAAAGACTCACGAGTGGCTGGAACTGGACACCGGGCTGGGTTTCGACCGCGAGGTGGTGGTCAAAGTGAACCTGGTCGAGGTGCTCCGACGGGAGCTGGCTCGCCCGTCCTGGCGCTGCGAGCACGTCGCGCTGGGGACGAACACCGATCCGTACCAGCGCGCGGAAGGCCGGTATCACCTGATGCCCGGGGTGATCCGGGCGCTCGCTGACTCGGGTACGCCGCTGTCCATCCTGACCAAGGGAACGCTGCTCCGACGAGACCTGCCGCTGCTGGCCTCGGTCGCCGGCTCCGTGCCGGTCGAGCTCGGCCTGTCGATCGCGATCTGGGACGACGCTCTGCACCGCTCGCTGGAGCCGGGCGCACCCAGTCCCCGGGCCAGGCTCGGGGTGGTTCGGGCGGCGCGCGAGGCCGGGCTGCCGTGCGGGGTGTTCCTGGCGCCGGTACTGCCGTGGCTGACCGACTCCACCGAGCACCTGGACGACGCCATCGCGCAGGTCGCTTCGGCCGGTGCCACCGGGGCGACCGTGGTGGTCCTGCACCTGCGCCCGGGAGCCCGGGAATGGTTCTTCGGCTGGCTGGAGCGAGAGCATCCGGAGCTGGTACCCGGCTATCGACGGCTCTACGGCCGGGGAACCACCGCGTCCCAGGAGTACCGTCGCTGGCTCGGCGACCGGGTGGCTCCACTGCTGCGCAAGCACGGTCTGAGTCGACCTCCGACCGGCCGGGGCGTTCCCGGCGCCGGCGAGAACGCGTCTCCGGCCGGGCGTCCGCCCGGATCCGAGGAAGCGGCAGCTGAGCAGCTCACCCTTCTCTAGTCCGATCCATTCCAGGGGATGCCTGCGGAGGGTGTGGGGTGGGCGGCGGGCAAAGCCACCGCGAGACGGTCAGGCAGCGGGTGCCGGCCCTGGTTGTCGAGGTGGCAGCGGGCGATCAGGCGTCAGGGTCGACCTCGGGGTGCGTGAACCGCACGGGCTTGCCCAGCGACCGGGCGTAGGCGATTTCGGCTCGGGTGCTGTCTCCGATGTAGTCACCGACGACGAGCACCTCATCAGCGAGCCGGATGGTTCCTCCTGGTGATGTGGTCCAAGGGGCGCCTGCGGAGACGAGAACGAGGGTGTCCAAGATCGTTTTGTGACGAACGACGTGGACATCCTCGCGACAGCACTCTATGTGACGACCGATGACATCCTGAGGGAGCATCCCGAGTTGGCGCCGTGGCGCCCGCCGGTCGGCATTACGCCCCACCTCTTCCCTACCTGCCCCAGCAGCCCGGCTACACCAAGCGACTGCGCAAGGCCGTCTGTCTGATGCGAAGCCCCGCAGCGGTTCAGTGTCTAATCCGCCACGGCCGTGGCATCCACCTCGGCGAAGATTGCGTCGATGTCCAAGCGGGCTTTTCCGGCGCTCACAACGCCCATCGAGACCTGATGCTCCGCCCAGGAGACGTCGAGGCGCCGGTGCACGGTCACTACCCGCTTGTCCGGTTCGAGGTAGAGGATCGTCTCGATGGAAGGCAACGTCTGATAGTCGAAGAGCTTCTCGGCCAGTTCACGCGGCGGATTCGACGGCGAGGTGATCTCGACGATGATGTTCGCGTCGCTCTCGTACAGCCGGTGCGCGCTGCGTGCGCAGGTGACGAAGACATCCGGGTAGTACACCGTGGCTTTCGCAGGAATGAGCAGCTTGCGATTATGGGTGAAGACCCGACAGCCGGTTCCCCGGTAGGCCGCAAAAAACTCCGCGTTGACCAGCTGCGCGAGCAGATCATGGCGCTCCGTGCCGCCAGACATTAAGTAGACCTCACCGCGGATTAGCTGGTGGCGAGCCTCACTGACCTCCTCGAGCTTGAGGTACTCCTCCAGATCGAATCGGACCGGTTCATCAGGCAGTGCACCCATGTGTTAAGGGTAGCCCTTGGGGTGCGACGGTCGCTCAGCCGGCGCGGTGCCGCGGAGCCGAGCGCCGGACGCTCTCGATCCCCGGACGGTGGCCGGCCATCCGTGACGCATCACGATGTTTGCCACCTTCCAGGTACGAGTCCTCCCCGTCGAAACTGCGCAGGTCCGCATTCCGTAGCTCGGCGGCCCTCCGCAGCTCAGCACCACTGCGCACCTCGACACCACGGCGCAGCCCAGCACTACGCAACTCGGCACCGCTGCGCACCTCGACACCACTGCGCGACTCGACGCCACCGTGCATTTCAGCGCCACGGGCCAACTCAGCGCTGGTCAGGTACGCAATCGGTGCCGCAGTCACCGGGTCGCTGACCGCCCAAGCCCCGCCGGTCTGAGTCTCTGCACGCCGAGCCTCTGCAGGCCGAGCCTCTGCAGTCTGAGCAGTTCGAGCCCCTGCAGGCCGAGCAGTTCGGGCCTCTGCGGTCTGAGCAGGTCGAGCCTCTGCAGTCGGAGTTTCGGTGACCACAGTGCTCAGAGCTGGGGGTTCGGGCACCTCCGTGGTTGGTCCGCCGTCACCGACGGCGATCAGCTCGGCGACGACCCGGTACAGCGGGCTGTCGCCAATAGCGACGTACTCGGTGGCAGTGAACAACGGGGTCGGGTCGCCCGTGTCGGATGCTGGCGTTCTGGGCGCTCTGGCCGGAGCGATCGGGGCCGGCGCGGACATCGGCAGCGCCAGACCGCCAGACCGCGGCGGACTCGCGAATCCAGCTGGACGACGCGGCGGAGTCGCGTACAGCGCTGCCGGACGCTCGATCCATGGGCCTGACCGGTCGTGATCGGAGCCACTCCGATCGGACCACTGCCGGGTGCCCCGGTACCGATCAGCCCCGGCGCGTTCGCTGCCCTCTCGCGCGGCCGTCCGATCCACGTCCCGCGCCGCCGTCCGATCAAGATCCCGGGCAGGCGCCCGATCCACGTCTCCGGCCGCCGTCCGGTCGAGGTCCCGAGCGGCCGTCCGGTCGAGGTCGCGGGCCGCCGTCCGGTCGAGGTCGCGGGCGGCTGCGGGTCGGGTGACCGGCTGCCGATCGAGCTGCTGCTGCGACGGCGAGCGCTCGGCGCCGAAGTACTCAGTCGCTAGCTGAGCCTGGGCGCGGCGCAGACTCTCAGCCGTGCCAGTCCAGCGGGCAGGACCGGGCAGCGGTTGCGGACGCACCCGGATCGGCTGGGGGTACGTGGGCTGGCCGGCTGCGGCTGACCGGGGCTCACCCGTGGTCAAGGCGCCCAGCCCGGTCGTGACCCGCATGTACGCGGGGAAGTCTTGGCTGTTCACAGCTCTGACCTTGGACCCAACTCGGGTAAGAGGTTCTCAGTGCATTGTTAAGATGACGCTTGTAACGAGACAGATCTACCCAGTGGTTCACTCACCTGCTTGCGGCGGCTTGCCGCAGATACGGGTTGTCGGCGCGTTCGCGACCGATCGTCGTCGCCTGACCGTGGCCTGGCAGCACCAAGGTCTCGTCCGCGAGCGGCAGTACCCGGTCCCGCAGCGACCGGGTCATCGCGGCCGAGTTTCCGCCGGGCAGGTCGGTGCGCCCGATCGAGCCCGCGAACAGCACGTCGCCCGAGACCAGGGTGGACGTGAGGCCGGAATCGGTCCCGAGGCCGTCGGGGATCTCCGGAACGCTGAACATCACCGAACCTTCGGTGTGCCCCGGAGCGTGGATCACATCGACGTCGATCCCGGCGATGGTCAGCCGCTGACCGTCCTCAATGGTCAGTACGTCGTCCGGTTCCTTCCAGGCCGCGTCACCGAACTGCTGACGGAACATCGCCTTAAGTTCTGGTCCGAGCGTGCTGACCGGGTCCACCAGCCGATACCGGTCCGCCTCATGCACCCGCAATGCCACGCCGTGCGCCCCACAGACCGGGGTGACCGAGAAGATGTGATCCAGATGTCCGTGCGTGAGCAGCACAGCGGCCGGGCGCAATCGGTGTTCCCGGAGCAGTTCGGCCAGTTGGTCGATGACGCCGATGCTCGGATCGATCACCAGGCACTCCTCCCCAGCCGCGGGTGCGATCAGGTAGCAGTTGGTGTCGAAGGCCTGCGCCGGAAATCCAAGAACGAGCATTAAAGGATGCTACGACCCGGCCGCCAGCGGCTCGCCATCCGGCCGTCATCCAACGAGGCAGTGGTCACACCCCTAGACTGGCACTCGCATAATCGCCTGCCCCGGACCCGGGGTGGGCCATCAGTCTGCACGCGGGACCGGCATTCGGTATGGAGGGCATCACGTGACCCCGAAAGATCGGGAGCGGGCCTACGAAAAGCGGCGCTACGAGGAATGGCAGGCCAGGCTTGCCATCAAGCAGGCTCGCGCCAAGCGAGCTCGCCGGACCGCGCTCATCGTCGGCAGCGCACTGCTCACCGTCTTCGTGATCGGCGGCGCATTCGTGCTGCTCAACCAGGACGACAGCGTCGACACGGCGACTCCCGCCGCCAGTGCGAGCGAAAGCGCAGTCACTCCGTCGGCAGCCGCCTCCGCTGATCCCAAGAACCCTTGCCCGGCACCGACGGTGCAGCCACCGGCCAAGCCGAAGCAGTTCAAGTCGGTACCGTCTGCCTCAGACGCCGGCGACAAGACCTGGACGTTTGCGATCAACACCACCTGCGGCAAGGTGACGATCAAGCTGGATGGCAAGAAGGCCCCGCAGGCCGTCTCCTCGATGGTGTTCCTGGCCAAGGCCGGGTACTTCGACGGGACCAAGTGCCACCGGCTGGTCACCTCCGGCATCTTCGTCCTGCAGTGCGGTGACCCGACCGGCACCGGTACCGGTGGGCCTGGCTATTCCTACGGGCCGGTCGAGAACGCACCCAAGAACGACCTGTACAAGGCCGGAACGGTCGCGATGGCCCGGCAGGGCGGCAACGCCAAGAGCATGGGCAGCCAGTTCTTCCTTGTCTACAAGGACTCGACGATTCCCTCTGACGCGGCCGGCGGTTACACCGTGCTCGGTGACATCACCAAGGGTCTGGACGTGGTGGAGAAGGTGGCCGCGGGTGGCGCCGCCCCCGCCGATGCCACGGGTAACACTCCACCCATCCGACCGGTATCGATCGTCACGACGTCCGTATCGGCTGACTGACCCGATGATGCGCAACAGAGATGTAGAAGGTGTGAGATCGCTGTGACCGGACAAGAGTGGGGCCGCGCGGACGAGGACGGCACCGTTTGGGTGCGTACGGCTGAGGGTGAACGCAAGGTCGGCCAGTACCCCGGCGTGAGCCAGGCCGAGGCGCTGGGCTACTTCGTCCGCAAGTTCGAAGACCTGGAGGCGCAGGTCAAGCTGCTGGAGCAGCGGATGAAGGCCGGCCAGGTCTCGCCCGCGGACGCCGAGTCGACGATCCGCCGGCTGGAGCCGACGATCACCGACGCCAATGCCGTCGGCGACCTCACCACCCTGCTGGCCCGGCTCGCCGCGCTGGCTCCGCTGGTGGACGAGCGTCGAGCCGAAGCGCAGAAGGCCAAGCAGGAGGCTCGCGCCGCGGCCATCGCCGAGCGCGAAGCGCTGGTGACCGAGGCCGAGCAACTGGCCGCGGCCGATCCGGAACGGATTCCGTGGAAGACCTCCGGCGACCGGCTTCGGGTGCTGTTCGACGAATGGCGTCGCCTGCAGCGCGACTCCCGGTTGGACAAGCACACCGAGGACGACCTGTGGAAGCGCTTCAGTCACGCCCGGACCACGTTCGACCGTAAGCGCCGGCACTATTTCGGTGCCCTCGACGAGGAACGCAACCAGGCCAAGCAGCTCAAGGAAGATCTGGTCAAGCAGGCCGAGGAGCTCAGCGCCTCGACCGACTGGAGCGCCACCGCTGTCGCTTTCCGCGATCTGATGAACCGGTGGAAGGACGCCGGCCGGGCCGCCAAACGTGACGACGACGCGCTCTGGACCCGGTTCCGAGCTGCTCAGGACGCCTTCTTCGCCGCTCGCCAGGCCGCCACATCGCAAGTGGATGCGGAGTTCGCGGACAACCTGACGCAGAAGGAGGCGCTGCTGGTCGAGGCCGAAGCGCTGCTTCCGGTCCGCGACCTGGGTGCGGCCAAGGCAGCCCTGCGCGACCTGCAGGCCCGCTGGGACGCGATAGGCAAGGTGCCGCGCACCGAGATGGCCCGGATCGAGGCTCGGCTTCGCAAGGTCGAGCAGGCTGTTCGGGACTTCGAGCAGGACCGCTGGAAGCGCAGCAACCCCGAGGCCCGGGCCAGGGCCTCGGACCTGGTTGCTCAGCTGGAGAAGACGATCAGCGGTCTGGAGTCCGACCTCGCCAAGGCGCAGGCGGCCGGCAACACCCGCCGGATCAAGGACACCGAGCAGTCGCTGGCTGCCCGCCGAGAGTGGCTGGAGCAGGCACAGCGCGCGCTGGAGGAGTTCACCGGCTGACCGTCGTCTCATCCACAGGTCCCAGGACCGGCCGGTCATCCACAGTTCCGCGGTGCGCACCCCACCGGCCCGCCGAACCCGGCACGGTGATGACCGTGACGACGACGAGACCCACCTCCGGCCCTCGCAGCGGTGCGACCACCGAGCAACTGCGTCCGTTCCGCGCGGAAGCCTGCGGGGCCGAGGCGGATCAGCTACTGAAACAAGGCCTGGTCCGGCGGGTGATCGCCGACGTCCTGGTGGCTTTCGACGCTCCAGACAGCCGTGAGATCCGGGCCTCGGCGGCCGGCCTGTTGATCCCTCCCGACCTGCGGGCAAACGCGGGCTGGGTGGTGGGCTACGGCTCAGCGGCCTGGCTGCACACGGGCCCCGGGGCGGCCGATCAACAGCCACCCGCCGCCCTCCAGGTGATCGTCCAACCGGGACGGCGGCGGCCGAAGCTGCCGGGGGTTCGCGGTCGGCAGGCCGTCCTGGCACCGGATCACGTGATCTTTCTCGGGCCGATCCCCGTGACCGACCCGGTACGCACCGCCGCCGACGTGGCCCGGGATCTCCCGGCCGATGAGGCAGTCGCGGCGCTACGCCGGCTCGGCGAGCTGTGCGGCGTCCGCCCACACAACGTGCTGCAGTTACTCGCGACGATGCGGTACGCGCGGGGAGCTGCCACCGGCCGTCAGGTGGTCCGGGCCTGGACGGAGGAACACTGATCCGCCGGGCCGACCCGACCCGGTAAGGCCGACCGTGTGCGAGGCCGACCCGGTGCGAAGGCCGACCGCGTGCGAGGCCGACCCGGTGCGAAGGGCGACCCCGTGCGTGAGCGGCCTAGTCCTCGGCGCGCTTGCCGGTGATCCGGTAGGCGTCGAAAACCCCGTCGACTCGGCGGACCGCCGCGATCACATGTCCCAGGTGCGCGGGGTCGCCCATCTCGAAGGTGAACTTCGAGATGGCCATCCGTTCGCGGGACGTCGAGACGTTGGCGGCCAGGATGTTGACGTGGTGGTCCGAGAGCACCCGGGTGACGTCGGAGAGCAACCGGTTGCGGTCGATCGCCTCCACCTGAATCTGCACCAGGAAGACGCTGGCCTGGGTCGGTGCCCACTCGACCTCGACGATCCGGTCCGGCTCCTCGCGCAGGCCGCTGACGTTGTTGCAGTCCTCGCGGTGCACCGAGACCCCGCTACCACGGGTGACGAAGCCGATGATCGGGTCGCCCGGAACCGGCGTGCAGCAGCGCGCCAGTTTGACCCAGACGTCGTCCACCCCACGCACGACCACACCCGGGTCGCCCATCCGCGGCCGACGCGGGCGCATCGGCGTCAGCGACTCCGCGATGTCCTCTTCGGCTCCGGCCTCACCACCGGCGGATTCCACCAGCTTCTGGACGACGTTCGCGGCCGAGACGTGGCCCTCACCAACCGCCGCATACAGCCCGGAGATGTCCGGGAAGCGCATCTCGCTGGCCAACCCGACCAGCGTCTCGTGCGACATCAGCCGTTGCATCGGCAGATGCTGCTTGCGCATGGCCTTGGCGATCGCCTCCTTGCCGGACTCGATCGCCTCTTCCCGCCGTTCCTTGGTAAACCACTGCCGGATCTTGTTGCGGGCCCGCGCACTGTGCACGAACTGCAACCAGTCCCGGCTCGGTCCGGCAGCGTCGGTCTTCGAGGTGAACACCTCGACCACGTCGCCGTTATCGAGCGAACTCTCCAGCGGCACCAACCGACCGTTCACCCGGGCGCCCATGCACCGGTGACCCACTTCGGTGTGCACGGCGTAGGCGAAGTCGACCGGGGTCGACCCGGACGGCAGAGCCACGACATCACCCTTCGGGGTGAAGACGTAGACCTCCTGGGCGTTGATCTCGAACCGGAGCGAGTCGAGGAACTCGCCGGGGTCGGAGGTCTCGCGCTGCCAGTCCAGCAACTGCCGCAGCCAAGTCATATCGGTGTTGCTGGCCTCGGGACTGCTGGTGACGTCGTCCTTGTACTTCCAGTGCGCCGCGACCCCGTACTCGGCCCGGCGGTGCATCTGATGGGTGCGGATCTGGATCTCGACCGGCTTGCCCTCGGGACCGATCACCGTGGTGTGCAGCGACTGGTACATGTTGAACTTGGGCATCGCGATGTAGTCCTTGAACCGCCCCGGCACCGGGTTCCACCGGGCATGCAGGGCACCCAGCACCGCGTAACAGTCGCGCACCGACTCCACCAGCACCCGAACCCCGACCAGGTCGTAGATGTCGGCGAAGTCGCGCCCTCGGACGATCATCTTCTGGTACACGGAGTAGTAGTGCTTCGGCCGCCCGGAGACCACGGCCTTGATCTTTCCGGCCCGCAGATCGGCCGAGACCTGCTCGCGTACCTGGGCGAGATAGTCCTCTCGGGCCGGTGCACGCTCGGCCACCAGGCGGACGATCTCGTCGAAAACCTTCGGGTACAGGGTGGCGAAGGACAGGTCCTCCAGCTCCCACTTGATCGTGTTCATGCCCAGCCGGTGCGCCAGCGGGGCGTAGATCTCCAGCGTCTCTTTGGCCTTGCGCTCCGCCTTGTGCGCCGGCACATAACGCCAGGTCCGGGCGTTGTGCAGGCGGTCGGCCAGCTTGATCACCAGGACTCGGATGTCCTTGGACATCGCCACGACCATCTTGCGGACGGTCTCGGCCTGGGCGGCATCACCGTACTTGACCTTGTCGAGTTTCGTCACCCCGTCGACCAGCATGGCGACTTCCTCGCCGAACTCCTGGCGCAAGGTCTCCAGGGCGTACGAGGTGTCCTCCACGGTGTCGTGCAGCAGGGCGGCAGCCAGCGTCGGCGGCGTCATACCCAGTTCGGCGAGGATGGAAGCAACCGCCACCGGGTGAGTGATGTACGGGTCGCCGCTCTTGCGCTTCTGACCGGCGTGGGCCTTGGCCGCCACCTCGAAGGCGCGCTCAATCACGCTCAGATCGGCCTTCGGGTGCGCGCTCCGCACCGTCCGCAGCAAGGGCTCCAGCAGCGGGGATCCAGTGCTCTTGCTGGCGCCCAGCCGGGCGATCCGGGAGAACACCCTGGCCGGAGAGGTGAGGCCCTCGGTGCCGGTGGCAGGCCGAGGCCTGGTCGGGATGGCGTCGTCCGTGCTGGTCGTCGGCTCAGGAAGAGGCTTTGCCGCGGATGTGCCCGGATCCGGCTGGGATGCCTTCGCGGACCCGTCCGGCTGCTCGGGAACGCCGTCAACCGCCATCAGCGCCGGACGAGGAGCGCGCCCCCCGGGCAAAGCCGAGTCAGCGCTGAACCGTGCCGTGACTTCTTCCGACACACAACCTCCCGACTTGCTCGATCGCCCGGTACCTCACGTTGGTCCCCACGATCAGCGAGTCTAGGCCCCGAGCCGCTCTTACCTCCGCTGTCTCGACCAGGTTTGAGCTGCTCTTGAGCACTCGCAAACGCTGGAGCAAGGGAACTGCCCCGTTCATTCCCGGAATGTCGGCATTCGATCGTTCAGTATCGCACCAGCGAGCGGACATCCCGTCCGGGCAACCGCTGCCGTCCGTCCAGGAAGCCCAACTCGATCAGGAACGACACCGCCACAACCTTCGCGCCGAGGCCCTCCAGCAGGTGGGCTGCTGCCTGTGCTGTTCCGCCGGTGGCGAGCACGTCGTCCACCAGCAGCACCCGCTGGCCGGGCTGCACCGCGTCGGCATGGATCTCGATCGTCGCCGTCCCGTACTCCAAGGCGTACTCGGCCGCGACGGTGGTATGCGGCAGTTTGCCGCTCTTGCGGATCGGCACGAAGCCGGCGCCGAGAGCGAGCGCGACCGGCGCTCCGAAGATGAACCCCCGGGCCTCGATCCCGGCAACCAGATCAATCTGGTCCACCAGCAAAGACTCCACCGGCAAAGATTGGGCCGACGAGCCGTGGGCGGTGGCCAGCGCGGCCACCGCCTCGGCAAAGAGCGCGTGGTCGGCGAGCAACGGGGTGATGTCCTTGAACAGGATTCCCGGCGACGGGTAGTCCGGGACGTCCCGGATTCCGGCTCGCAATCGGACGTCGAGATCGGTCGACCGAGGCGTTTGGGTCATCGCCGCTGCCCGCTGGGCCGGTTCTTGTTGTTGCGCCGGGGCTGACGGCGCTGCCCGGTGGCACCGGATGTGCGCGCACCGCCGGCCCCTACGCCTGCACCGACCGCCTGCGCATCGTCCGCGGACTCGGCGCTGCCGTACGCCGGGGTCGGGCCACCCGGCTTGCCGTCCGATCCGGACAGCTTGTCGGTCGACCCGGACTGCTTGGCCGCGGCCTCGGCCCGGCGGCGAAGGATCTTCTGGGTGTGCGCCAGGATCTCCGGCTCGTTCCGGCGCAGGTCCACGAACAGCGGGGTGGCGACGAAGATCGACGAGTAAGTTCCGGCCGCGATCCCGACGAACAGCGCCAGCGAGATGTCCCGCAGCGTTCCGGCACCCAGGACGAAGGCGCCGATGAAGAGGATCGAGGCGACCGGCAGCAGCGCGACCACGGAGGTGTTGATCGACCGCACCAAGGTCTGGTTGATCGCCAGGTTGGCGGCCTCCGCGAAGGTCCGCCGGCTGGACAGGGTGATCCGGTCGGTGTTCTCCCGGACCTTGTCGAACACCACCACGGTGTCGTACAGCGAGTACCCGAGGATGGTCAGGAAGCCGATCACCGAGGCCGGGGTGACCTCGAAACCGACAAGCGCGTAGATCCCGACCGTGAGCAACAGGTCGTGCAGCAGCGCAATCAGACCGGCCGCAGCCATCTTCCAGGTGCGGAAGTAGGCGGCCATCACTCCGGCGACCAGCACCAGGAACACGAGCAGACCCTGGATCGCCTTGCGGGACACATCGGCGCCCCAACTTGGCCCGACGAAGGAAGCGTTGACCTCGGCCGCGGGAACCGCGTACGTCTTCGCCAGAGCGGCCTTGACCTCCTCGGACTCCTTCTCAGTCAGGGTCTCGGTCTGTACCCGGACCCCATCGCCGACCGTGGAGACGATCGCCTGCGAACCAGGCACCACCGAGCTCACGGCCTCCCGGCCCAGCTCGGGGTCGTTGTTAGTGACCTTGGTCAGCCGGTACTCGGATCCGCCGCGGAATTCGATGCCGGGGTTGAGCCCGATGAATACCAGCGCGGCCAGTGCGGCCACCGAGAGCAGAGCGGCGATGCCGTACCAGGTACGCCGGCGTTCGATGAACTGGATCGTCCGACGCCCGCTGTACAGGTCGTTGCCGAAAGTAGCGAAGCTCATCAGACGTCCCTCCTGGTGTTGGTGTTGCGGCCGGCGGTGACCCGATCGGTATCCGACCCGGAGCCGCCCGGATCGTCGTCCGTCGTCCCGATGACTTGCTTCTCCTCGGCGAGCCGCGCCGCCCGGCGGGCCGCGATGCTCCCTTCCTTACCGCGGGTGGCCCCGATCGGGGCACCCTTCTCCACTGGACCGTCGACCTGCTCAGCCGGCGTGCGCACCCGGCCTCGACCGGCGTACGCCGGCGCGGAGTGGCCGAGCTGGGCCGGTGAGAACCCGGACAGCGGGTGACCGCCACCGAAGAAGCGGGTCCGCGACAGCATCGTCACCGCCGGCTTGGTGAAGAGGAACACCACCAGGACGTCGATCAGGGTGGTCAGGCCGAGGGTGAAGGCGAAGCCACGGACGTTGCCGACGGCCAGCACGTACAGCACCACGGCGGCCAGGAAGCTGACGGCGTCCGAAATCAGGATCGTTCGCCGAGCACGCACCCAGGCGGCTTCGACCGCCGAGCGCAGCGGCCGGCCCTCTCGGACCTCGTCCCGGACCCGTTCGAAGTACACGATGAACGAGTCCGCGGTGATACCGATCGCGACGATCAGGCCGGTGACGCCGGCCAGGCTGAGCCGGAAGCCCTGCGTCGAGCCCAGCAGCACCACCAGGCCGTAGGTGAAGACCCCGGCGATCAGCAGGCTGAAGACGGTGACCAGGCCCAGAGCGCGGTACTGCAGCAGCGAGTAGACCACCACCAGGATCAAGCCGATCAACCCGGCGAGCAGCCCGTTCCTCAGCTCCGAACCACCGAGCAGCGCCGAGACGTGGTTCGATGTGGCCACCTCGAACGACACCGGCAGCGCACCGAACTTGAGCTGATCAGCCAGCGCGGTCGCGCTGGTCTGGGTGAAGTTGCCGCTGATCTGGGCCGTCCCACCGGGGATCCGCTCATTTGTCGTCGGCGCGGAGATGACCAGCTGGTCGAGGACGATCGCGAACTGGTTCTGCGCTCCGGTCAGGCCGGCAAGCCGCTCCGTCACCTTGGCGAAGGCGTCGGTACCGGGACCATCGAAGTCCAGGTTGACCATCCACTGCCCGTTGGCGGCGCCCTGCGAGGTGGTACCCATCCCGGAGGTGGCGCTCTTGATGTTCGTTCCGCGGACCTCGACCGGGCCGAGGATGTACTTGACCGTGCCGTCCGTCTCGCAGGTCACGATCGGCTTCTTCGGATCCTGCGGGGCGAGCTGCACCTTCTCCAGATCCGAGCAGTTCTCCTCGGTGAACTGCTTGCCGAGAGCCTCGGTGATCTGGGCCAGATCACTGGCGGTGCCCTTCGCAGCGGCATTCGGATCAGCCGGCTGGGCATTCGGGTCGACTGCCGGAGCGCTCGGCTCCACCGCTGCTGCGCTGGGCGCGGCGGCGGCTGCGCTCGGTTTGGCCGGGCTGGTGGCGGCCGCCTTGGTCAACGCCTGGGGCACGATCCGCCCGTTGGTCGCCGACGGCTTCGGGGTGGCCTTGGTCGTCGCCTTCGGCTTGCTCGACGCACCCGGCTTCGGGGTGGCGGTGGCGGAGGTCGACGGTTCCGGGGTGGCGGTCGGGACCGGGGCCGGGGCCGCGTCGGCCGCTACCAGCACCGGGCGGAACGTCAGTTCCGCGGACTGCTTCACCAGGTTGAGCGTCTTCTCGTCCGGGACGCCAGGCAACGAGACAACGATGCTCTGCGAGGTACCAGAGCCCTCGGTGGTCACTTCTGCCTCGGACACACCCGTGCCGTTCACCCGCTGGCGAATGATCTTCACCGCGTCGGTGATCTGCTTGGCGGTGACCTTTCCTTCCTCACCGGCCGCAGGTTTCGGCTTCAAGATGATCTGCGTGCCGCCCTCCAGGTCGAGGGCGAGCTTCGGCGTCCACTGACCCTCAGCTGTGGTCGCCCCCAGGGCGATCGAGCCGAAGATCACTGCAAGCAGTGCCACCAGGATGAGCAGCGCCCGACCTGGTCGGGAGTCGTTGGCGGATCGTGCCACGGTTACGGTCTCTTCTCGTAGTGAAGGCTGCGTCGACGCAGCCGTCGCAGGGTGCGGTGGCCGCTGCCGGGCTCAGTTGAGCTTGCGGTCGTCTGGGTCGGGGTTTGCGCTTGGGTCGGGGTTTGGGTCGTCCTGGACGCTGATCGCCGGGTCCTTCTCGAAGACCTCGGCGATGGCCTGCCTGGCCCATCGGGTGTGGACGCCGGGTGCGATCTCCAGCAGGACGGTCGGCTCCTCACCGGCAGCCACCACCTGCCCGTGCAGGCCGGATGTCGTCATGACCCACAGTCCGGGCTGGATCGATGCCTGGGCAGCAGCCAGAACGCGCTGCTGACGCCGGGTCCGGGAGAAGACCATCCAGATCAGCAGGAGCGGTAGAGCCAAAAAGATCAGACTCGGCAGATTCTCCACTCCGCCATCCTTCCTCATCCGTGACAGACACCAACCACCCATCATGCCGCAGCAGTGACCGTGCATGTTCCCACAGTCGGGCGGGCCCGCCGCGCGCCCACTATTCGTCGCGCACCAAGACGTGAACGGACGACCTCCCCGATCGGTTCGGCTTCGTCAGGATCGGTTCACCTCGACTGTCCCGACACGCCGTCGGATCAGCCCGACGCACGCCGTCGGATCAGCCCAGCGAACGCCGTCGGATCAGCCCAGCGAACACCGCCGGAACAGCCCAGGGGACGCCGCCGGAACAGCCCAGGGGACGCCGTCGGGTCAGTCGCCCAACTCCGGAAGCGGATCTTGGACGGCGCCCAGCCTGGGGGTGGCCGGGCCACCGTCGGACCCACCCGATCCAAAGCCAGCCGACCCACCGGCCCAGGAAAAGCCCGGCGGCGCGGTCAAACCCAGATGTAACCAGGTGTCCGGGGTGGCCACCCGGCCTCGCGGCGTCCGGCCGAGCAGACCCTCCCGAACCAGGAACGGCTCGGCCATCGTCTCGACCGTCTCGGATTCCTCTCCGACCGCGACCGCGAGCGTCGACAACCCGACCGGCCCGCCACCGAAACGCTTGCAGAGCGCTTCCAGTACCGCCCGGTCCAATCGGTCCAGGCCGCGCTCGTCGACGGCGTACACCTGAAGCGCCGCCTTGGCCGCGGCCAGATCGAGAATCCCGTCACCGCGAACCTGTGCCCAGTCCCGAACTCGGCGCAGCAACCGGTTCGCGATCCGGGGCGTACCTCGCGACCGACCGGCGATCTCGGCCCCCGCCTCGGGCGACAAGTCGACCTTGAGCAGGACCGCGGACCGGCGCAGCACCAGCTCGAGCTCGGCCGGATCGTAGAAGTCGAGGTGACCGGTGAAGCCGAACCGATCCCGTAGCGGCCCCGGCAGCATGCCTGCCCGGGTGGTGGCCCCGACCAGGGTGAACGGCGGCAACTCCAGCGGGATCGCGGTCGCGCCGGGCCCTTTGCCGACGATCACATCGACCCGGAAGTCCTCCATCGCGACGTAGAGCATCTCTTCGGCCGGGCGGGCCATCCGATGAATCTCGTCCAGGAACAGCACCTCCCCCGGGCTGAGCGACGACAGCACTGCCGCCAGATCACCGGCATGCTGGATCGCCGGACCGCTGGTGACCCGCAGCGGCGCACCCAGTTCATGCGCGACGATCATCGCCAGGGTGGTCTTGCCGAGCCCGGGCGGGCCGGACAGCAGCACGTGGTCCGGCGCCGAACCGCGCGCCTTCGCCGCCTCCAGCACCAGCGTCAACTGCTCGCGCACCACCCGCTGGCCGACGAAGTCGTCGAGTTTGCGCGGCCGCAGCGCGGTGTCGATCTGCTGGTCCTCGACCGAGGCCTCCGCCGCCACCAGCGCCAACGACTCATCAGCTCTATCCATTGTTCGCGAGCCCTGCGGCGCTGATGACGGCGTCTTCCCTCGTCGACCGTTCCGCAGCTTCGCTGGGGCTGCGTCTCCTCCGGTCAGACGCCGTCGCGCCTCCGGGCTCGCTCACGGATCCATTGTCACTCACCCTGTGCGCCCTAGTTGGCGGAGGGCGGCGCGCAGCACCTGGGCCATGTCCGGGGGGTCGCCGGTGAGGTCGACGGAGACCGCTGAGTTCGCTGTCCCGACGACGGAGTCGACCGCCTCGGAGGCCTGCCGGGCCGGCCAACCCAGGCCGACCAGCGCGTCCAGGACCTGATCACGCCAGGGGGCGGCTGCGGTGGACGACGTCCCGGCGCCGGTGGCCGCTCCGCCCACGCCGGTGCCGGTGCTCGGTGCGCCCAGCCGGTCGGTCAACTCGAGCACGATCCGCTGAGCGCCCTTGCGGCCGATCCCGGGTACCCGCATCAGCGCGGTCAAGTCCTGGCTGGCCACGGCTTTTCGCAGACCCTCCGGGGTGTGCACGGCAAGCATCGCCAGCGCCAACCTGGGCCCGATTCCGGACACGGTCTGCACGGTCTCGAAGACGTCGCGCTCATCGGCTTCGGCGAAGCCGAACAGGGTCAGCGAGTCCTCCCGGACGACCATGCTGGTGGACAGCGTCGTCTCCTGCCCCGGACGCAGGTCAGCCAGGGTGCCGGGGGTGGCCTGGACCAGCAGTCCGACCCCGCCGACTTCGAGGACGACGGCGTCCAACCGAAGTGACACAACTCGCCCGCGCAACGACGCGATCACCGTGACTCCCGCAATCCAGTCCGAACAGGTGTACGAAGTGCACGCTACCGGTGGGTGGTAGGCCCCGTCGAACGACGCGCCGACCGGTTCGCCAGCTGCGCCGCCTGGGTGGCCTCGACCCAAGCACGCTGCGCCGGGGTAGCACCCCCGGCCCCAGGAGCCGCCGAGACAGCGGTGATCAGACTGGTGCCGTCGCGCCACAGATGGCAAATGGCCAAGGCCAGCGCGTCGGCGGCGTCGGCCGGCCGGGGCCGCTCAGCCAGCCCGAGAATCCGCGTCACCATGTTCGCCACCTGGTCCTTGCCTGCCCGGCCGGAACCGGTGACGGCGGCCTTGACCTCACTCGGGGTGTGCATCACGACCGGAATGCCGAGCCGGGCTGCCGCCAGGATCGCCACCCCCGCGGCCTGCGCCGTTCCCATCACGGTCGCCACGTTGTTCTGGCTGAACACCCGCTCCACCGCGACCACGTCCGGGCGGACCTGTTCCAGCCAGCCCTCGATCGCCTCGGAGATGCCGAGCAGGCGATGCGCCAGATCGGCGTCCGACGGGGTTCGGATCACATCGACCGCCACGAGAGTGGCCCGCCGTCCGGGCAGGCCGTCGACAACGCCCAGCCCGCATCGGGTCAGACCAGGATCAACGCCAAGCACCCGCATGGCCGAACCATCGCACGTCCGCATGTCTGATGTGCAAACTGACAGTCGGCAAATGTCGACAACCTCAGTCGCTTCCCGGCCGATGTGACGGGCCCACCGCGATTCCTAGCGTCGGGGTATGCCTAGGACCCGTCCCCGGAGTGCCCTCGCACTGGCCGGACTCGCACTCGCCGTTCTCGCGATCCCGATCTCCGCGTGCGATGACCAGAGCTCGACGACGTCGGTCGAGCAGTACCCGGTGTTCGACCGCCCGTTGCTGATCCCACCGCTCGCGCCGTCGGTGGTGACGGCGGACGGGACCCGGGTCTTCCGACTCACCGCCGCCGCCGGCAAGTCGGAGCTGGTTCCCGGCGTTCGGACCCGACCTGGGGATTCAACGGCAGCCATCTGGGACCGACGCTGCGGGCCAGCCGCGGCGAGCGGGTAGCCGTCGAGGTGCGCAACACCCTTCCCGAGCCCACCACCGTGCACTGGCACGGGATGCACCTGCCGGCCCAGATGGACGGCGGTCCGCACCAGGAGATCCCGGCGGGGGGTCAGTGGCGGCCGACCTGGCAGATCGACCAGCCGGCGGCCACGCTCTGGTACCACCCGCACCCGCACGGCCGGACCGAGGATCACGTCTACCGGGGGCTGGCGGGGATGTTCCTCCTCGACGACCAGGCGGCGGCCGGGTCCGCGTTGCCGCACCAGTACGGCGTCGACGACCTTCCCCTGATCGTTCAGGACAAGCAGCTGGACGACGACGACGAGCTGGACCTCGACTCCGACGGCAACGAGGTGGGGTTGTTGGGCGACACCGTGATGGTCAACGGCACGGTAGCGGCGGTCCAGGAGGTGACGACCGAGAAGGTCCGGCTGCGGCTGCTGAACGGCTCCACCGCACGCACCTACGACTTCGGTCTGGCGGACCAGCGACCACTGGACCTGATTGCGACCGACGGTGGGCTGTTGCCCAAGCCGGTACCAGTGCCTCGAGTTCTGCTCTCCCCCGGCGAACGGGCCGACGTGGTGATCTCACTGATCCCGGGCGAGGACGTCATGCTTCGCTCCTTCGCCCCGGACCTGGGGCACATCGCTGCACCGTTCGCCTTCGGCGCGAACGACAGCTTCGATGTCCTCCGGTTGCGCGCGGCGACCCGGCTCGCCCGGTCGGCGGACCTGCCGGGGGTCCTCGCCGAACCGTCAACCGAGGCCGAACCGTCAACCGAGGCCCTGCCGTCAACCAAGGCGGAGACCGTCCCCGCCGCCCCGGTGACCCGCGAATTCGAGCTGCGGGGACGCCGGATCAACGACCGGCGGATGGACCTGGGTCGGGTGGATGAGGTGGTACCCGCCGGTGCCACCGAGATCTGGCAGGTGGTGAACCGCAACCGGTACCCGCACAACTTTCACGTTCATGGTGCGCAGTTCCGGATCGCGAGCATCGACGGCAACCCGCCGACGCCCGCGCTGGCCGGGCTCAAGGACACCGTCTACCTGCGCCCTCGGGAGGCCTACCAGCTGCTCATCCGGTTCGGAAACTACCCGGACCCGGCCCACCCGTACATGTACCACTGTCATCTGCTGCTGCACGAGGACAAGGGAATGATGGGCCAGTTCGTTCTGACCGACGGCAGCGTTCCGGCCGAGATCAGCGTTCCACCCGGCACCCACCGTGGTGCCCACTGAGTGGGCCCGCCAGCGCGGCCCGGACCCTCCGTCCCCGACTCAATCAGGATCGTGCTCAATCAGGATCGTGCGGGGCCGCCTGTTGCCCCTGGACGGATGATCCCGGTCTCGTACGCCATGATCACGAGCTGTGAACGATCGCGCGCATCGAGCTTGGTGAGCAGGCGGGAGACGTAGGTACGGGCCGTCGCGGGACTCAGGAAGAGGGCAGCGGCGATCTCGTCGTTCGATGCCCCGGTTCCGACCTGCCGCAGCACCTCGCGCTCCCGGCCGGTGAGCGCGGCCAACGGAGCCGGGTCGAGCGGGGCACCGCTCTCCGCGATGGCACGCATCACCCGCGCCGTCGCGGCCGGAGCGAGCAGGGAGTCGCCGGCCGCGACAACCCGGATCGCCCGCCGCAGCTCCACCGGGGAAACGTCCTTCAGCAGGAACCCGGCAGCACCGGCCCGGATCGCGCCGAACACGTGCTCGTCCTCGTCGAACGTCGTCAGCACCAGCACCCGGACCGAGCGCAGCTCCGGATCCGCGACGATGGCGGCGGTCGCGGCCAGTCCATCCAGGTCAGGCATCCGGATATCCATCAAGATCACGTCGGGCCGATGCGATCGAGCGACCCGCAGGCCCTCCTTCCCGGTGCTTGCCTCGGCTGTCACCTCGATATCCCCGTCCCGCTCGGCCAGGGCTCGCAGGCCCGCCCGAACCACCTCCTGGTCGTCGACCAGCGCGATCCGGATCACGGCTTGAGCCGGGTGGGCAGCGTCGCGGAGACCAGGAAACCGCCCCGGGGTTGCGGCCCGGCGGTGAGCCCGCCACCGAGGGCTCGGGCTCGCTCGGCCATGCCACGCAACCCGTGGCCGCCAGGTGTGATCGGCTGCTCCGCGCGACCATCGTCGGCCACCTCGATCTGCAAGGTGCCCGCCTCGATCTCCAAATGGATGCTCGCCTGCCTCGCCCGGGAATGCCGAAGTGTGTTCGTCAGTGCCTCCTGGACGATCCGGAACGCCGTGGCATCCACCCGATCGTCAACCTCCCCCGGGCGCACTTCGCCGCTGGTATGGACGTCCAGCCCCGCCGCCTGGACCGTGGCGACCAGCCGCGGGATGTCGGCGATGCCTGTCGCATCGGGCTCGATCCCTGCCGGAGTCGGCGATCTCAGCACTTTCACGGTGGCGCGCAGCGCTCGCAAACTGTCCCGGCTGGCCTTGCGCACCTGCTCGATCGCGTCGGCGGCGCCGGCGTCGTCCGTCCCCACGGCTTCAGCGGCGACATTGCTGTGCAGGGCGATCACCGCCAGCCAATGACCCACGCTGTCGTGCAGGTCCCGGGCAATCCGCAGCCGCTCCGCGTGCAGTCGCAGTTCCGCTGCGCGACCTTGATCCGCCTCCCGCATCCGGCGGACCAGTTCCTGCTGGCGAGCAATTTCTCGGCGGCTTCGCACGGTCGCTCCGAGCGCGATCGCCGCCGCGACCAGAGCCACATTGGTGATCAGCTCGTAGCTCAACAGGTAGGTGGCCGGGAGCCCGTCGGCGATCCGGAAGCACGCAGAGGTGGCCACGAGGACCAGCCCGGCGACCGCGGCCGACCGGGTGCGCCCCAGTTCGGCGGCGGAGTACAGGGCGGCGACGGCGGGCAAGGCAATCCCGATCGGCGGCAGCTCCAGCGCGTAGTAGGTGAAGATTCCGAGGACGGTGGCGACCAGCACGGCGCCTGGCCACCGGTGACGCACCAGCACGAGAGCACCGAACGCCGCCGCGAAGGCGAACGCCGCGACCTGGAGTCGGCCGGTGCGGTACCCAGCCGCGGCGATCACGGTGGCCACCATGGATGCCATCGCGAGCGCCAGGACGATGTCCGCCACCCGGTTCGACTGCTCGGGCGGGTCCGGTGCGCGGGCGGCCCCGCGATCACCCGATCTGGTTTTCGCCCTCACCTGTCCAGATTACGAGCTCGACCGGGACGCTCGGAGTCTGCGGATGTCGACACCTCAGGTCGCTTTGCGCCGACGAGGTCGTCGCGATCACCGCAACCGGAACCCATGCGCAAAGTGACAACTTCGCCAGAATTAATCCGCGCTCGCCGCAGCCATGACCTCGTCGGACACGTCGAAGTTGGCGTAGACATTCTGCACGTCGTCGCAGTCCTCGAGCGCCTCGATCAGCCGGAAGACCTTCCGGGCGCCGTCCTCGTCCAGCGGGACGTTCACGCTCGGCACGAAATGCGCGTCCGCAGAGTCGTATTCGATGCCGGCTTCCTGAACCGCGGTCCGGACGGCGACCAGGTCGGTCGCCTCGCTGACCACCTCGAACGCCTCGCCGAGATCGTTGACCTCCTCGGCACCGGCGTCCAGCACCGCACCCAGGACGTCGTCCTCAGACAATGATCCGGTCTTAGGGACGACGACCACTCCCTTGCGGGCGAACATGTACGAGACGCTGCCCGGGTCGGCCATCGTGCCGTTGTTCCGCGACATCGCGGTCCGGACCTCCATGGCAGCCCGGTTGCGGTTGTCGGACAGACACTCGATCAGCATCGCGACGCCGTTCGGGCCGTACCCCTCGTACATGATGGTCTGGTAGTCAGCGCCACCGGTTCCCGCACCGGAACCGCGCTTGACCGCGTTCTCGATGTTGTTGTTCGGAACGGACGACTTCTTGGCCTTCTGGATCGCGTCGAAGAGCGTGGGGTTTCCCGCCACGTCACCGCCGCCGGTCCGGGCCGCGACCTCAATATTCTTGATCAGTTTGGCGAACATCTTGCCACGCCGGGCGTCGACAACCGCCTTCTGGTGCTTGGTGGTAGCCCACTTGGAATGGCCGGACATCGGAACGCCTCCGTGCATGATCGACTAATGGACCCCGCGCATCGTCGCGCCGATCGCGGAGGAACGTACGGGCCATGCTACCCGGGCACCGGTCCACGGATGGTCATCAATGCGTCGACTCCCTGCTCAAGCGGCTTGCTCGGCCGCGTGATGGGCGAGCACCAGGTCGGCGAACAGCCGGTGCACCCGGTAGTCCCCGGCGATCTCCGGGTGGAACGAGGTGGCGATCAGGTTGTCCTGCCGGACGGCAACGATCCGCCGGTCCGCGGATCCGCCGACCGAGCCCGCCGAGCGGATGCTGGCCAGCACCTCGACCCCGGGCCCGACGTCCTCGACCCAGGGCGCGCGGATGAACACCGCCCGCATCGATCCGCCGTCCACCCCGGCGAAGTCGAGGTCTTCCTCGAACGACTCGATCTGGCCGCCGAACGCGTTGCGGCGGACCGTCATGTCGATCCCACCGAAGGTCTGCTGCCCGGGGGCGGCCCCGAGCAGCCGGTCGGCGAGCAGGATCATCCCGGCGCAGGATCCGTAGGCCGGCAGCCCGGCCTTGAGCAGCGCGCACAGCGGTTCACGCAGCTCGAAGGCGCGGGTCAGCTTGTCGATCGTCGTGGACTCGCCGCCGGGCAGCACGATCCCGGACAACCCCTCCAGCTCGCTGGGACGGCGGACCGTGCGGACCGCCATCCCAGCCGCGATCAATGCCGCGCAGTGTTCCCGGACATCCCCCTGGACTGCGAGGACGCCGACGAGGGGCGAGTCGCCGACCGTGGGCGGGTTCACCACCCGCGTTCGGCGAGCCGGTGCGGAACCGGGATCTCGTCGACAGTGATGCCGACCATCGCCTCACCCAGACCGCGGGACACCTTGGCAATCACGTCCGGGTCGTCGAAGAACGTGGTGGCCTTGACGATCGCCTCGGCCCGAGCGGAGGGGTTGCCGGACTTGAAGATCCCGGAGCCGACGAACACGCCGTCCGCACCGAGCTGCATCATCATCGCGGCGTCGGCCGGGGTGGCGATGCCGCCCGCGGTGAACAGCACGACCGGCAGCTTGCCGGCCTTCGCCACCTCGCGGACCAGGTCGATCGGCGCCTGCAGCTCCTTGGCCGCGACGTACAGCTCGTCCTCGCTGAGCCCGTGCAGGCGACGGAGCTCACCGTTGATCGCCCGCATGTGGGTGGTCGCGTTCGAGACGTCGCCGGTGCCGGCCTCGCCCTTCGACCGGATCATCGCCGCGCCCTCGCTGAGCCGGCGCAAGGCCTCACCGAGGTTGGTGGCTCCACAGACGAACGGGACGGTGAACTTCCACTTGTCGATGTGGTGGGCGTAGTCGGCCGGGGTGAGGACCTCGGACTCGTCGATGTAGTCGACGCCGAGCGCCTGCAGCAGCTGGGCCTCGACGAAGTGCCCGATTCGGGCCTTCGCCATCACCGGGATCGAGACCGCGGCCCGGATCCCGTCGATCATGTCCGGGTCGCTCATCCGGACCACGCCGCCCTGCGCCCGGATGTCGGCCGGCACTCGCTCCAGCGCCATCACCGCGACCGCACCGGCTGCCTCGGCGATCCGTGCCTGGTCGGGGGTGACCACATCCATGATCACGCCGCCCTTGAGCATCTCCGCCATGCCGCGCTTACCCCGGATGGTGCCGGTGACTGCGGTTGAGGCGGATTCGATGTTCTCGGGGGCGGACTGAGCACCGTTGGGCGGTGTGGGGGTGGACACGTCGGAACCTCGCTGACGATATCGGATGGTCGAGTTGGCGGATGCTGATCGCACCGCCGACAGCGCTAATCCTACGCGCGCGGACTGGACCGCTCACACTGACACCGCCGGAGGGCCCGTTTGACGGTCAGCTGGCGGGCAGGTCCCAGCCGAGGCCGGCTGGTTGGCTGTCGTCGATCTCCACCATCTGCGGTAGCGCGGCTCGACCGGCCAGCCGGGCCCACCGAACCACTCGCTTGCGGCGCATCCGCTGAGCGTGCGCGACGGCGTCGTTGTGAAACCGGCGGGCCAGCTGGACCCGGTCCCCGGCACCGATCAGCTCATCCAGCAGCGCTGAGGCCGCCGGGTCGGTGCGCAGACCGGCGGCGGTCGCCGGATCGTCGAAGGCCCGGTGCAGGGCCCGGGTCAGCTCATTCTCCGCCATCTCGCTGACCGGCAGCTCGAGGATCAGGACGCCGCGGACATCCGAACCCCTGGCCGGTGTCGCCGTGCTCAGGGTTCGGCCCGCGGCCGCGATCAGTTCTCCACCCGCGGGCGGCGGCAGCAGCCGTCCGACCTCCCGGGCGACCGAGGCCCGCCGGGCCAGCCGGGTCTCCAGCGCTGCCCGGGACGATTCGACGCGGTGGTGCAGCCGATCCAGCCGGCCCGCCAGGTAGGACAGGTACCAGCCGAC
>JANNPJ010000327.1:0-2510 GCA_031400005.1 Kineosporiaceae bacterium
AGGCAGTGCGCGGTGACCACCTCGAGGGCGTGCTCGCAGTCGCGGGGGGCCTGTTCGAGACGTGCCCGGAAGTAGGCGAGGCCCTCTGGTTCGATCCACTGGTACCACCGCTCGAACGCGGCTAGCCGTTCCGTCATCAGGTCGGGGGCGAACAGTTCGGTGAGGGACGATGCCACTGCCTCGACCCATGGGCGGGTCCGGGCGAAATTCAGGTAGGCGTCGACGGCGAACCGCACCCCGGGGACCAGGTGCCGATGGTCACGGATCTCCTCGCGGGTCAGCCCGGCGGCCTCGCCGAGGCGCAACCACGCCTCGATACCGCCCTCGCCAGCGACGGTGCCGTCATGGTCGACGATGCGACGAATCCAGCGGCGACGGACCTCGAGGTCGGGACAGTTGGCGAGGATCGCGGCGTCCTTGCGGGGGATGTTCTCCTGGTAGTAGAAGCGGTTGGCCACCCAGCCCTGGATCTGCCGGCGGCTGCACTGGCCCGCGTTCATCCTGACGTGGAACGGGTGCTGGTCGTGATAGCGCTGCGAATGGGCCCGCAACGTCGTGACGAAGTCGTCGGTTCCGGTGCCAGCTCTCGTCGTCCCGCGTGTTCTGGCTGTCTCGGTTGTCTCGGCTGTCCCGAGCGTTGACGTCATGGCCCTACACCCGGACCTCTAGGCCGTCCATGGCCACCTCCATGCCACTGTCCTGCACAATGCGCCGCTCTGGCGTGTCGTTGAGCAGGATCGGATTGGTGTTGTTCATGTGTACGAAGATCGTCCGCCGCACGCCCAGCGCCCTGAGTTGCGCGAGGCTGCCGTCCGGGCCATCGATAGGCAGGTGGCCCATGGATCGGGACGTCTTGGCGGCCAACCCCAGCCGGACCAATTCATCATCACGCCAACAGGTTCCATCGATCAGCAGGCAGGTGCAACCTTCGATCTCGGCTCGCAGCGCCTGCGTCAGCGCCTGCACCCCCGGCAGATACACGAGCGTTCCGCCGGTGCGCTCGTCGGTCAGCCGATAACCAACGACGCGGCCGTGGTCCAGGCCGAGCCCGAACCGGTCCCGCTTCGTGGTTGGGACGTCGAACGCCTGGCAGGAGAGCCCGTCCGCCAGGGGCACGGCCGCGCCGGGAATCACCGCTTGCCACTCCACCGGGCAGTAGCGCTCCAGCAGTCGCAGCAGCCCTGATCCATCAGTACCGTCACACAACGTCTTATGGACCGTCGGCGTGGCATACAGCCGCAGTGTGCGCGCCTCGCGCAGCAGCAGCAGGCCCAGGGTGTGGTCCAGTTCGGCGTCGGTGAGCAGCACCGCCGACAGCGGCGTCGCCCGAGCCTGCGAATCAGGAGGAGTCTGCAAATCAGGAAAGGCCTCGATCTGCGTACGGACATCGGGCGAGGCGTTGATTAAAAACCATTGACGGCGGTCGACGCTCACCGCGATCGATGACTGGGTGCGCGGGTGGGCGGCCCCGGAACGGACGGCGGTGCAGACCGGGCAACCACAGTTCCACTGCGGCGACCCACCGCCAGCCGCCGAGCCCAGCACCCGCATCCACATCCGCACCCCTCCTGTTCGCTGTTCGTACCGGGCCCCTCAGGTTTGCGCTGTTCGCACCGAGTTCGCTTGGGGCTGTTCGCACCCGGGAAAGAAGAAGGGCGCCGGACCCGGGGGTCCGGCGCCGTTCCGCTAGTCCTCCAACTGAGCGATGTACATGGTCACCTCGGGTGCGACGGCGACCTCGTCGAACTCGGGCGTCTCCCACGTGGCGAGCTGGGCTTCCATGGATCCTCCTTCCGGGCTTCTCACGAGCCGACTCATCAAGGCCGGGCTCCTCTTAAAGACCGGGCTCCGGGAGAGCGAAGACGATCAATGCGCTCCCGTGGCCGGCACCGAGCATGCCGGGGAGGAACCCCTCGGCCCACCCGCCCCAGCCAACCGGTACGGCGATGTACTGCCGGCCGTCAACCATGTAGGTCGACGGGCTGCTGTGGTGACCGCTGCCGCACTGGAACTGCCACAGCAACTCCCCGGTCCGCGCGTCGTACGCGTTGAACTCCCCGGAGGGTTCGCCGGCGAACACCAGGTCACCGCCGGTGGCAAGCACCGATGCGCACATCGGGAGTTCGTTACGCCAGCGCCATTTTTCGTCACCGTTGGCGTCGAAGGCGCTGATGTATCCAGCTGCCTCCTCGATGTCGACCTGAACGCCCGCGCCCCAGTAGGGAATGCTCTCCTTGAATTCCCGGCGCCGACGGGTGGCCGTGGCCCCGACGTCCTGGACCGGGACGTAGAAGAGTTCGGTCTTCGGGCTGTAGGCCGCGTGAGTCCATTCCTTGGCCCCGGCTGGTCCGGGGTAGAAGTGCACCGGAACCCCCTCTTCGTCGGGGTAGACCTTGGCCGTCACCTGGCCGTCCCTGGTGATCGCTCCCCAGGTGATCCGGTCCACGAAGGGCGTGATCGAGACCCGTTCCCCGTTCGTGCGGTCGAGGACGAAGAAGTACCCGTTCTTG
>JANNPJ010000333.1:0-7710 GCA_031400005.1 Kineosporiaceae bacterium
CGACCTTCGGGTGGACGTCGCGCAGGAGCTGGCGACGTAGCTTGCCCTGCTGGATCGCCTGCAGGAACAGCGTCGACAACTGCGCCTGCGCCCGGACGGCCGCCTCGCTGGCCTCGCCGCTTTCGGGTGCGGCGTAGCCAGGCAACGGCAAACCCAGGATCAGCGCGAACTGCTGCGGTTCGCGCTGTGCCCAGCGCCGGTACGCCTGCCCGGCGGCGATCCACGCCGCGGCGAGGTCGTCGACGGGCACCTGGGCCCGGGCCTCGACCACATCCTGGGTGAGATCCTCGTAGGCGTCCGCAATCAGGGCGCTGAGCAGTTCATCGCGATCGGCGAAGTAGCGATACAGAGCCGGCGGTGTCATGTCCATCGCCCGGGCGATGTCGGTGAACCGCACTCCCCCGGTGCCGTGTTCGCGCATCAGCGCCAGAGCGGTCTGCTTGATCTCCCTGACGGTGGCGGCGCGGGCACGTTCGCGGCGAGGCGCCGCGCGCTGGATGGGCGGGCTCATAAGTCCTCCTGATTAGCGTGCGTTAAGCATAGTTACAGGAGTGAAGACCCTTGACAAGTGACGGCGCATCGTGTTCGTTATGAGACATAACGAATCTGATGCCACTTCACGTGAGGGAAAGCAATGAACGATGTCCCCGCCCAGCACCGGCTCAGCACACCGCCAGCAGACCCGTCCCGCCCGTCAAACTCGCCAAACCCCTCGGAACACCAGCGGTCCGGCTCGCTGCGGCCGAGCCCACTGGCCCGGATCGGACGGCTCACCTATCGACACCGCGGCCGCACCGTGCTCCTCTGGTTGGTGGCTCTCGCGGCTGCGGTCGGCCTCTCCACGGCCTATGGTGGCGACTTCGCCGCCGATTATTCGGCGCCCGGCTCCGACTCCCAGGCCGCACAGCAGCTCTTGCAGGAGCGATTCCCGGATCAGTCTGGTGACGTCGTCGATGTCGTCGTCCGGGCCGACCGGCCGGTGGCGACAGCAGCCCGTGCCGAGGTCCAGGCCCTGCTCGGCGAACTGACATCGGTGCCGCACGTCGCGAGTGTCAACGACCCGTTCAGCGCACCGGGCGGAGTGTCCCCGGACGGGCGCACCCTGGTCGCCCACCTGCGCCTCGATGTGGTCAACCCCAGCGACATGCCGGTCGAAGACAGCGAACGACTGCTGGCGATCGCTGAGCGAACCGACCGACCAGGCCTCGAGGTAGCCCTCGGCGGGCAGACCGTCCAGCTCGCCGAACGGGGTGAGATCGGCTCCGAGGGCATCGGATTGCTGGCCGCAGCAATTATCCTCCTGCTGACTTTTGGCTCCGTGATCGCCGCCGGCCTACCTCTCATCGTCGCCCTGGCCGGGCTGGCGGTCAGCGGCACGCTGACCGGTCTGCTCCTGCGTTTCGTCGATGCCCCGGACTGGTCGACGTCGCTGGCAACCATGATGGGCATCGGGATCGGCATCGATTACGTCCTGCTGATGGTGACCCGGTTCCGGGAGTGGCGGGCAGCCGGGCTGGAGCCGGAGGCAGCCGCCGTTGCGACGCTTGATACGGCCGGCCGGTCCGTGCTGGTCGCCGGTAGCACCGTCGTGGTCAGCATGCTCGGCCTGTTCGCGATGGGCCTGTCCTTCATGCGTGGAGCTGCACTGGTGACCATCCTCGCCGTTTTCGTGGTCATGGCCGCGAGCGTCACGCTCTTCCCGGCTCTGCTGGGCTACCTCGGCCGCCACGTCGATCGGTTGCGGCTTCCGCTGGGCCGACGAGCTGCCGTCACCGTCGCTGTCGGCGGTCACCTCGAACTGGGCGGCGGATGGCTGCGCTGGAGCCGGCTGATCCAGCGGAACCGCGTGGTCGCGGCAGGACTCGGGGTGACGATCCTGGTCGCGCTGGCGTCCCCGTTCCTGGGCGTACGGTTCGGCTTCCCGGACGCCGGCAACAACCAGGAAACCACGTCAACCCGGCAGGCGTACGACATGCTGGCCGACGGCTTCGGCGCCGGAGCCAACGGACCGCTGGTACTGACCGCCGAGTTGCCCCGGGCCGGTGACACCGCCGTCCTCGATCGGCTCCGGGCGGCACTGCAGAGCACGCCCGGTGTCGCGACCGTGACACCGGCTCAGCTCAACCCGGCCGGCGATACGGCCGTGATCACGCTCGTGCCGACCACCGGTCCGCAGGACGAGCCGACCAAGGAGCTCATCCACCGCCTGCGGGAGACAACCATCCCGGCCGCAACCGAAAACACCGGGACGACGGTCCGTCTCGGCGGCGTCACCGCGACCGCCATCGACAGCACCTCGAACATCGCCCGGCGGATCCCACTCCTGATCGCCGGTGTGGTGATCCTTTCGATGCTGCTGCTCATCGCCTCATTCCGCAGCATCGCCATCGCCATCAAAGCCGCCGTCCTGAACCTGCTGTCGGTGGCTGCCGCCTATGGCGTGGTGGCCCTCGTGTTGCAAGGCGGCTGGGCCGGACAATTGATCGGCATCGACACCGAGACTCCGCTGGCGCCCTTCGTGCCGGTGCTGATGTTCGCCGTCCTGTTCGGGCTGTCCATGGACTACGAGGTCTTCCTGGTCAGCCGGATGCGCGAGGCATGGCTACGCAGCAACGACAACGCCCGAGCCATTACCGAAGGGCTGGCCGGTACCGGCCGAGTCGTGACCGCAGCTGCCGCCATCATGATCGCCGTCTTCGCGGCCTTCGTGCCCAGCCCGGACGTCGTCCTCAAGGTCATCGGGATCGGGATGGCTGCGGCCATTCTCATCGACGCGACAGTGGTCCGGATGGTGCTGGTGCCGTCGGTGATGCACCTACTCGGCTCCGCCACCTGGTGGATGCCGGCTTGGCTGGGCCGAATACTCCCCGAACTGCACGCGGAAGGTCGCCCTGAACAGCATCTTCCGCACTCTGCTATGGTCGTCGGCATGAAGCGCGCTGCTAGCACGACGACGCCGGAGAGTGTCCCGGCGCGCTGACAGAGGTTTGAGTCAAAAGCCCCGGGGCGAGTGCCCGGGGCTTTTGCTTTGTGCTCACTCGCCCCATCCCGCGAGGAGACCACCATGCCTGACCACCGCAAACTCGGCCGCGAATTGGGCCTGTTCGACACCGACCCACTGATCGGCGCAGGCCTTCCCTACTGGCTTCCCGACGGCGCGATCGTGCGGCACAGCCTGGAGGAATACATCCGCACTGCCGAACGGCGGGCGGGCTACCAGCACGTGTACTCGCCGGTGTTGGGCAAGCGGGAGCTGTACGAGATCTCGGGACATTGGGCGCACTACAGCGACGACATGTTTCCCGCGATGGACGTCGGCGGTGAACAGGTCGTGCTGCGGCCCAGCCTTTGTCCTCACCACGCGTTGATCTACCGTTCCCGCTCCCACAGCTATCGCGAATTGCCGCTACGGATAGCCGAACTGGGCGGAATGTACCGGGCCGAACTCTCGGGCGTGCTCGGTGGCCTGACCCGGGTGCGAGCCATTCAATTGAACGACGCGCACATCTTCTGCACCCTCGATCAGGTCGCCGACGAAGCACAGGCGGCCCTGGAGCTGATTCGCCAGGCGTATCAGGCACTCGGGATCACCCCCACCCGCTACCGGCTCTCGCTACCGGGCCCCGGCGGGAAGTACGTTGCCGCGCCGCAGCTGTGGCAGCGGTCCACCGCATTGCTGACCGAGGTCCTCGACCGCTCCGGCCTGCCGTACCAGGCTGCCGAGGGAGAGGCGGCGTTCTACGGACCCAAGATCGACGTCCAGGTCACCGACGACGCCGGTCGGGAGTCCACCCTGTCCACCGTCCAGATCGACTTCCACCAGCCCGAGCAGTTCGATCTGCACTACATCGGTGCGGACGGCGGGAAACACCGGCCGGTCATGGTTCATCGCAGCATCATCGGCAGCGTGGAACGAGCAGTCGCACACCTGATCGAACAGCACGGTGGGGCGTTTCCCGGCTGGCTCGCCCCCACCCAAGTGATCATCCTGCCGATCGGCGAAGCCGAATTGCCGAACGCTGCAGCGCTCGCCCAGCGATGCACCGATCTCGGACTACGAGCAGAGGTCGCCGGACCGGACCGCGGGACCTTGGGCGCCCGCATCCGGCAGGCCCGGCTGGTCCCCTACCAAGCCGTCATCGGCGTCAAAGAGGCCACCGATGATCACCTCGCCTTGCGCCTGCGGGACGGACGCCGCTTCGAGTCTCAGCCCGCACGCGACGTCCTCGCCCGTATCGGCGCTCTCGTCGCCGCGCACAGCACCGATTTGTGGCACACCGAGGTACAGGACGACCCGGCCGTGACGTAGGCCAGAGCAGACGCGCTAGATGTCAAGTACTTCCCGCACCGGTGACGACGAGCTCGGCAGTTCCATTTCGATGGTCATGGTGGTGTCCGATCGGGAAGCCTGGGCCAGTCGGGAGACCTCGGCCAGCCGCGCGGCGTCCGCAAGCAAGGCGGCGTAGGCGGACTTGGCGACGTGAGTCCGGAATGCCCTGGCGAAGACCGAGTGATCGCGCTCCAGCCGTTCCAGTTCGGCAGCCAGGACGTCGAGCCGGTGATGGACGTCCGACAACGCGTGTGGATCCCAGTCCGCCGAGAACGGTGCGGTTTCAGCCTGGAACTCGACGTCCTCACACGCGCTGGAGGGTGTCTGCTCGGGCGGCTCGGACCAGAAGAACAGGACCGCCCAGAACAGCACGACCGACAAGGCAATCGACAGAATCACCGTGATCAGCACATTCATCACGACCTCAGATCAGTGACCTCCATACTATCCGCCGAGAATGGTTATCCACGAGGACAGCGTCACGTCGTCAAACTGAGCGAACCCTCACGATCACCCGTAGCTGGCGTACCGCTGGGGAGGATTCAGGCCGCTAATCACCGCTTCACGGCGCGGCTAGGGCCCTGAGTCCTCCCCGCTGGTACGTCTCTCGGTCAGCCTGCGGGCCGGGCGCGGACTCGTCGATCGGCGAACCCGCTCATTCGGGCCACCTCCTGGGCGGCTGAGCCGTGACGGACTTGAGCAGTCCGGTGCTGTAGTCGACGGCGTTCGTACAGTCCACGACCGCGAGTCCAACCGTGCTCCGGTCCGGAGCGCCCGCCTTGGCCGCCAAGGACTTATCGTAAATATCGCGAACAACTCCTGACGCGGGTTAACAGTCACCGAGGAGGAAGCGGTCATGACGGAGACCGAACGGGACGAGCAGGTCGGGCAGAGTAAAGCGGCCGGGAATCACAACGGCACGAGCCGGGCCGCGAGCGATCCAGATCTTGCGGTGCAACTGAGTCGCCTGGCCCGCTCCCTTGAGAACAAGAACGACGTCACGGACACCCTTGATGCGATCGTTCACGCAGCGGTGAATACCGTGCCGGGCGCGCAGCACGCCAGCATCTCGACCACCCGTAAGCGACGTGAGGTAGCCACGGTCGCCTCGACCGACGAACTGGCACGAACCTTTGACGAGATCCAGTACACCACCGGGCAAGGACCCTGCCTGGACACCCTGGACACCCAGAAGACGATCCTGCTGTTGGATCTGGACGCCGAACGCCGCTGGCCCAAATTCACCAAACAGGCCATTGAGCTGGGGGTGGGCAGCATTCTGGCCCTTCAGCTCTACGTCCGCGACGGCGAACTCGGCGCCCTGAACCTCTACAGCCAGGAGAGCGCCGCCTTCGATGCGGATTCCGAACATGTCGCACTGTTGTTCGCTGCGCACGCAGCCGTCGCGATGGCCAGCGCCCAGCAGCAAGATCAAATGCGTACCGCCCTGGACTCCCGCGACCTCATCGGACAAGCCAAAGGCATCCTGATGGAGCGGTTCAAGGTCACCGGTGACCAGGCGTTCCGGCTGCTCGTCGGGGTCAGCCAGCAGACCAACCGCAAACTCACCGAGATAGCCACCGATCTGGTGTATAGCGGCGACCTACCGACGAGCTGAGCATCGGGCCGAGGCCATCGCCTGCAGTTTCTGCGCGGCGCCGAAGGCCTCACGGTATTCGACGAAGATCTAACGGGTGATGAGGATGACCACGCGGCGGTTCTCCGTACGCCCCTTCTGGGTGCCGCCGACCACCGCGGGCCGTTGCGGCCCGTAGCCGCGCGACGTGGTGGTGACGTTGGCACCGAACGCCTTCAAAGCCGTGCACACCGCCTTGGCACGCCGCACGGACAAGTCAATCTCGTGCGCCCTGCTCGTGCCGTAGTCCCCGTAGTCGGCGTAGCCCTCGCAGGTGACCGCCTTCGCACCGGCGAGGTTCCTGACCACGGATCGGACCTTAGCCCGACCACTGGCCTTGAGGTTTGCGCTGTCAAAAGCATATCCACCGGACAGCGAGGTGGCCGTGCCCCGAACCAATAGTCGGGTGCCGAGCGCAGGAATCGGGTGAGCGTCGATCCCGGTGAACGACGAATTGAAGGCCTTGGTCTTCCGCTCCCTGCCGACGACGGACTTGGGGTTCGCCGGCACCGGCGCGTACCGGCTCCGCTCAATCTTCGGGAGCGGTGGCGTCGGCGGTGTCGATCCTGTCGGCGGTGTCGGCGGTGGGGCTGTCACCGTTGGGATGAACATGGCTTCGCCGACTTGAGCGTAGGCATCACTCACCCGAAACCTCACCCCGGTGGCGGCACCGATGAAGCCCCGAACGGGCACGAAACTGAGCAGGCCGGTAGCCGGGGCGAGGGTGTACCGGCCCTCATCAGGGATGTCGAGAGTCAGGACGGGCTGGTTCGCAATGTCGAGCAAGGTCACCTGCTGTGACTCGCCCAAATCGACCATCACCTGCGCCCTCAGGTGCCCGGCACTGGTGAGAGTATGCGGTCTCGGAGCCGGTGGAGCGGTGACCGTGGGGATGTACCGGGCTGCGCCGCGCTGGTTATGGCTGTCCGCGACCTGGTAGGCCACCCCCTCGCCGACGCCGGTATATCCGAGCTCAGGAGTAAACGTGATCACGCCGGTATCGGTAGCCAGGACGTACTGGCCCTCACCGCCGATCACCACAGTCCTTACCTCCTCGTGGCCCGCCAACAACGCAACCGTCATGTTCGCGCTGAGGGCGACGGTGACCTGTTGTGGTGCAACACCTATCCCGTCGCTCCGGAGGTTCACTGGGGCTGGCTCCGACGGCACGGACACCGGAGGAATGATCGAGGTCGAGGCCGCAGCGGTGGTCGCCGGCCAGCGGGTCGCGTCACCGGCCTGGTCGGCGTCCACCGTACAGACCCCGGCCGCAACCAGTGTCAGAGCCGACCCCGCCACCGTGCACACCGCCGTCGTCCTACTCGTGTAGCCGACCGGGAGCCCAGAATCAGCCACCCCATTCAACGCCAGGCTCGCCACCGCCAACCCCACCGTCGTCGGCAACGCAAAGGTGATCGACTGCGGAACTTTCACCGCGATTGAGGCACTCACCGTCGCTGCCGGCAGAAACCTCGAATCGCCGACCTGGACAGCATTAATCGTGCACGTCCCCGCAGTCAGCAAAGACGCGGTAGAACCAGCCACCGTGCACACCGCCGTCGTGCTACTCGTGTAGCCGACCGGGAGCCCAGAATCGGCCACCCCATTCAATGCCAGGTTCGCCTCCGCCAACCCCACCGTCGTCGGCAACGCAAAGGTGATCGACTGCGGAACTTTCACCGCGATTGAGGCACTCACCGTCGCTGCCGGCAGAAACCTCGAATCGCCGACCTGGACAGCATTA
>JANNPJ010000376.1:0-12733 GCA_031400005.1 Kineosporiaceae bacterium
CCGACGATCACCGCGCTGGTTTCACCGAGCGCCCGGATCACTCCGGCAACGTCCGCCGCCAGCGTGATCGTGTCGTAGCCACGCGGCGGTTTGTCCGAGGCGCCGTACCCGCGCAGGTCGAGTGCGACCGCCCGGTACCCGTCCGCGGCCAGCGCGGGCAACTGGTGACGCCAGGCCCACCAGAACTCCGGGAAGCCATGCAGCAACATCACCAGCGGACCACCAATGGAGCCGGCCTCGGCGACGTGAAATCGCGCTCCGTTGGCGGCGATGAATCGGTGCCGCCACGGTCCGTCGATCAGAGTTTCGGCGGCGTCCACACTTGTCGTCCCCGACTCGGCATCAGCCGATCGAGTGCCACCGGCTGATCGATCGGCGTCGAGTTCGGGCAGAGCCCCCAGATCGCGGGCGGTCACGAGCCGGTCACGACTTGGCGGCGCCGTTGCGGCCGCCTCGAACCGCCGCGATGGTCTGCTTGGTAGAGCGGATCGCCCGCTCCGGTGGCTTGATCCGCTTGATCAGCACAACCGCGACCAGTACCAGCAGCCCGGCCAGCAGGAGCAGGACGGTGGTGACGATCAGGAAGGCGGCCCAGGCCGGCAGGCCCGTCTCCATCAACCCGTAGGCCACCGTGATCACCAGGGTGATGATCGCCAGCAGCCCGAGGAACCCGGCTGCCACGAACATCCCGCCGGCTTTGGCGCCGCGACTGACGTCGTCCTTAATTTCTGCCTTGGCCAGCGCCACTTCATAGCGCACCAGTTCGGACAGATCCTGGCTGGCCTCAGCCACGAGTTGCCCCAGCGTGCGTTCCTCGGCCATCAACGTCTCCCGGTGGATGCCTGCGGGCGTTCCGCCGCAGGTTGAGCCTATTGGTTCCATCACGAACTCTCAGCTTCCTATCATCCAGTGACACATACTCGAAGGCGTGCGGGTACTCCTGGTTGAGGACGAGGTCCGGCTCGCCGCGGCGATGCGTCGGGCTCTGCGAGCCGCCGGTGTGGTCGCTGACGTGGCCTCGACCGGGGTGGACGCGCTGTGGATGGTGGGCTGCGCGAGTTACGACGTCATCGTCCTCGATGTGATGCTGCCTCACGTCGATGGCTTCGAGACCTGTCGGCGGCTGCGGGCGGAGCAGGTCTGGACCCCGATCATCATGGTCACCGCCCGAAGCGCGATCGAGGATCGGGTGCGCGGCCTGGACGAAGGCGCTGATGACTACCTGACCAAGCCGTTCTCGCTCGCGGAACTGTTGGCCCGACTGCGTGCGCTGGCCCGCCGCGAACCGGGTCAGCGACCGGCCTCGCTGACGGTGGGCACGCTGCGGCTGAACCCAGCGACCCGGGAGGTCACGCGTGGCGATCAGGGGATCGAACTGTCTGCCCGCGAGTTCGCCCTGCTCGAGACCTTCATGCGCCGGCCCGGGCAGGTATTCAGCCAGGTGCAACTCCTGGAGGCAGCCTGGGACATCGGATATGAGCACCGGTCGAATGTCGTCGAGGTCTATGTGCGTTACCTGCGGGAGAAGATCGACCGGCCGTTCAACGTCCGCTCAGTGGAGACCGTCCGGGGAACCGGATATCGGCTTCGCAAGGACGGCGGTCAATGAGCCGGTCGCCCATGAGCCGGGTTCCGATCAGGGTCAAACTCACGGCAGCCTTCGCGACAGCGATGCTGGTGATGCTCATCGGGGCGGCCCTGTTCGTCTATCTGCGATTGCGAGCCGATCTTGATGACGCGGTCAACGCCCACCTTCGGGCTCGGGTCGCGGTGCTCATGGAAACCCAGCGGACGGTGCGCTTGGACGAGGTAGCTCTGGAGGATCCAGAGGAGAGCTTCATCCAGGTGCTGACGCTTGGCGGGCAGGTCCAGGACGCCGCTGGAGAGGCTCGCGGATCGGTGCTTACCTCGTCCGAAATCGCTCGCACCGTGGACTCACCCGTCTGGGTAGAACGGTCGGTGCCCGGAATTGACGGGCCGGCTCGCATTCTTGCCCGCCGCTGGCAGGGCCAAGTGGTGGTGGCCGGTCAGTCACTCGTCGATCGTAAAGACGCACTGTCGAGCCTGGTCACGTCATTTTCCGTCGGTGGAGTGGCAGCGATCGTGCTTGCCTCGGGCATAGGGTATTTCCTCGCGCGCGCCGGGTTGGCTCCGGTCGAGGCGATGCGCTGCCGCGCCGTGGAAGTATCCTTCAGCCGATCGGACGGTGGGCTGCCGCTCCCCGAAGCTCGGGACGAATTGCGCCGTCTTGGCGAAACTTTGAACGAGATGTTGGATCGGCTTCGCGAAGCCTTCGAGCGGGAAAAACGGTTCGTGGCCGATGCGAGTCACGAGTTGCGTACGCCGGTTTCGGTGATCAAGACCGAGCTTGAGGGCGCGCTGCTCTGTCGCGACTATGGCCCTACGGTTCGGGAAGGGCTGGTGGCCGCGATCCAGGAGTGTGACCGGCTGGCTCAATTGGCCGAGGATTTGCTGGTTCTCGCTCGTTCGGCAGAGGGCGGTATGCCGTTGCGGCCGGATTCGGTGCGTGCGCGTCCATTGTTGGAAGACATCCGTGATCGGTTCTATGATCGAGCTGCCCAGCGAGGTCGTTCGATTCGGGTCGTGGCGGGCAGCGATCAGGTGTTCTGTGCGGACCCCGAGCGGGTTGGCCGGGCACTCGCCAATCTCGTCGATAACGCCCTGCGTCATGGTGAGGGTGAGGTTGTCCTCGGCTATCGGCGTACCAGCCTGGGGATAGAACTGGAGGTTTCGGACGAGGGGCCCGGAATCTCGCCCGACGTGGCGGTGCACGCCTTTGAGCGATTCTCTCGTGGCGACCCCGCTCGTACCGGAGGCGGCGCGGGATTGGGGCTGGCCATCGTCCAGGCTGTGGTGCAGGCGCATGGCGGAAAGGTCAGCATCGATCCCGGCCCCGGCCCGGAATCTCGACCTGGTGTGGTGATACGTATGTGGCTGCCCGAATCTCATCCTCATCTCAGCTGAGGTTCTTACGGTTCCTGAGTCCGAACCATTCGGGACTCCCGAGAATCGCCCAGGATGAAGGAAGTATCACGATGGCCATGACCTTTGCCACGTCGAAACGGTGGCCGGTGGCTAGTTCAGCGATCGGCGCAATCGTCGTCACTGCAACGCTTTTGAGCAACGCTATCAATGCCGGTCCGGCCCAGGGGGAACCCAAGGCGGTTGGCTCCGCGTCGGGGACCAGCGATTGGCCGCTGACCGAGTGCGGCACGTACAGCGGCAAGGGCTGCTCGCCTACCGCGAAGCGCGTGGATCTGAAGAAGCCGACGTTCTCCAACCCCACCAACATCACCAACCCGTTGTTCCCGATCAGCCGACTCCATTCTCAGTTGCAACTCGGAACGGTGGATGGAAAACCGTTCCGGTCTGAGAGTGTTCTCCTGCCGGAAAAGGGCACTGTTTCCTGGGACGGGAAACAGATCAGGGTAGTCCTCCAGCAGTACCTGGCCACTGTCGACGGGGCGGTGGAGGAGATCGCGATCGATCGTTATGCGCAGGCGGACGATGGATCGGTCTGGTATTTCGGTGAGGATGTCTACGATTACCGGGCTGGCGCTGTCGCGGTTACCGAAGGGACGTGGCTCGCGGGCCGTGACGGACCACCGGCGATGATCATGCCTGCTCAACCCAAGATCGGGGACGTTTTCCGGGCCGAGAACATCATCGGAGTCGTGTTTGAGGAGCTTGAGGTGACGGCTGTCAATCGGACCTTCCCGGGCCCCCGTGGCCCGGTCAAGGGGGCGATTGTCGCCAAGGAACTGCACCTCGACGGTTCTCACTCCGACAAGATTTTCGCGCCGGGATATGGGGAATTCCACACGGCCTCGAACGGCGAGCTCGAGGCCTTAGCCGTCGCCGTTCCGACGGACGCTTTGAGCACTCCTGTTCCGACCCCGCTGATCGGGTTGACGACGGCTGCGTGGGGGATTCTGGAGAACGCCCGCCTGCACGACTGGGAGGCCGCCGAGGCCACCGTCAAACGAATGAACGTGCGCTGGCAGGAGCTGCGTTCGCAAAATCCACCCCCGATGATCGCCGCTCGAATGACCAAGTCCCTGGCTACCCTGGCCGTTCTCGTGCGCGCTCGCAAGGTCGGACCGGTGACTCGGGTGGCGATCGACGTCGCTGAATCCGCCCTTGACCTGCAGTTGCGTCACAGACCACCAGTCGAGGTCGATATCGAGCGGATTCACTTGCATTCCCAGCAATTACGGGTGAATGCTGCGGCTAAGGACGCTGCCGGGGTGGCTGGCGAGGTGGCCCTCATCGAGTGGCACCGGGACAGGATCACCGGTGTCCTGAAGCCGGAGGAGAAGCAGGCGATTGACACCAGCCTTCGTGCGCTCAGGGGCGCCTCGGACGCCCGGAACCTCCCCGCCGCAGCCGATCATGCGGCTCGATTCGCGAATCTCGTGCGGGAGCGGACCGCTGCGTCCTGATTCGGAACGGGGAGAACAGGTGATTTGCGTGATGCGGATCAATGGTCTCGCCTGATAGCTCTGAGTCCCCGCTTCCTAGCTGACCTGGAGTATGGATATGCGATTAGGGCCTGTGCCGCAGATTCCCGGCTTCCGCCGGGTGGTGGCCGGTTTTGCCTTGGCTGTGATGACGTTCGGTGTGCTGGCCGATGCACCCTCGAGTGCGGCTGCGGGTACCGGGTCGAATGGCAATCGGTTACGGCCGATCGTCTTCGTCCACGGCTTCTCCGGCTCGGGCAGCCAGTTCGAGTCGCCCGCCAAACGCTTCGCCAGCAACGGGTATCCCACGGACTATATCGAGGCGCAGGAGTACGACTCCACCTTTGCCACCGCCAGCGTCGCTGATCTCTTTACCGCGCTTGATGCCCGAATCGCTCGATTGCTCACCAAGACCGGTGCCGACAAGGTGGACCTGGCCGCGCACTCGCTCGGAACGCAGCTGTCGCAGCAGTATCTGACCAGCTCACCGGACCGGGCCCGGCGGGTGGCGCACTACGTGAACATCGATGGTTGGACGGCGACCGCGCCGCCGGGCGGAGTTCCTACCCTTGCCCTCTGGGGTGAGGGACCGATGGCCCGCGCGATCACCGGTGCCAAGAACGTCTACTTCAGCAACCAGGCGCACACCGAAACGGTAACCTCACGACAGACGTTCGCGCAGGTGTACGCCTTCTTCACCGGCCGGGCTCCGCGGACCACCGCCATCGTGCCGCAGCCTCCGGGCCGGACCCGGCTCTCCGGCCGGGTGGTGCTGTTCCCGACAAACGTGGGGCTGACCAACGCCACGCTGAACATCTACCGGATCAACCCGGCGACCGGGCAGCGGCTGCGGTCGCGCCCGGTCGCCACCTACGCACTCGCCGGTGATGGATCCTGGGGGCCGTTCAAGGCCAAAGGCAGCGCACGCTATGAATTCGCGGTCACGCATGCCAACGGCCGCGTGCATCACTTCTACTCTCAGCCGTCGCGTCGGAGCAGCACGCTGATTCGCCTGCTCACCGCCCTGCCCGGGACCGGCTTGGACGCCCTCCTGGAAAAGAGCGACCGGCAGACCAACCTGACGATCATCCGGAACCGAGAGTGGTGGGGCGATCAGGGCGCGGGTAGCGACATCCTGTCGGTCAACGGCACCAACCTGCTGAACGCCGCGACCAGCCCGCGGACCAAGCGGGCAATCGCGGTCTTCGCCTACGACGCCGGCACCGACGGTGTCTCGCACCCGGAGCGCGCGATTGCGGCATTGAACGCGCTGCCGTTCCTCACCGGGGTAGATCTGTTCACACCGGCATCGGCCAGGGCCAACGGTCGGGTGGTGGTCTCGGTGAAGCCACGCGGGGGCGGACGTCCCGATGTCGTCGTCGTCCCCAATTGGCGATCAACCGGGCACCAGGTCTCGGTCATGATCGACGACGACGCCTGAGCGGCGCCATTCTCCGGTCATGACGCCGTCGTGCCGCAGGGGAGGATTCGGCCGCTGGAAACCGCTTGCACGGCCTCTCGGTGGCGACGAATCCTCCCCTGCGGTACAGCTATCGACGCGGTACTGCTACTCGGCGGCCGGGGTGGCGAGACCCTTCTTGATCAGGTCCATCACGCCGGAGTCAGCCAGCGTGGTGACGTCGCCGACCGTGCGGTTCTCGGCGACGTCCTTGAGCAGCCGGCGCATGATCTTGCCGGACCGGGTCTTCGGCAGTTCTGCCACGACCATGATCGAGCGAGGCTTGGCGATCGGCCCGATCTCCTTGGCCACGTGGTTGCGCAGTTCGGCAATCACCGACTCGGCTTGCGACTCGTCGTAACCGGCGTTGCCACGCAGGATGACGAAGGCGACCACGGCCTGGCCGGTCGTCGCGTCGCTGGCACCGACGACGGCGGCCTCGGCCACCTTCGGGTGCGACACCAGCGCCGACTCGATCTCCGTCGTGGACAGCCGGTGCCCGGACACGTTCATCACGTCGTCCACCCGACCGAGCAGCCAGATGTCGCCGTCCTCGTCCTTCTTGGCGCCGTCCCCGGCGAAGTACATGTGCTCGAACCGCGACCAGTAGGTCTCCTTGTAGCGCTCCGGGTCGCCCCAGATGCCGCGCAGCATCGATGGCCATGGCTCGGTCAGCACCAGGTAGCCACCGGAACCGTTCGGCACCGACACACCGGCCTCATCAAGCACGTCGATGCTGATCCCCGGCAGCGGAGTCTGCGCCGAACCAGGTTTGGCCGCGGTGACGCCGGGCAGTGGGCTGATCATCATGGCGCCGGTCTCGGTCTGCCACCAGGTGTCGACGACCGGTGTGCGGTCCCCGCCGATCACCCGCCGGTACCAGATCCAGGCCTCCGGGTTGATCGATTCACCGACCGAGCCGAGCACCCGCAGCGAGGACAGGTCGAACTTGGCCGGAATCTCCTCGCCCCACTTCATGAACGTCCGGATCGCGGTGGGTGCGGTGTACAGCTGGCTGACCTTGTACTTCTGGATGATCTCCCAGAAGCGGCCCTGATGCGGGGTGTCCGGGGTGCCCTCGTAGATCACCTGCGTGGCGCCGTTGGCCAGCGGGCCGTACACGATGTAGCTGTGCCCGGTGACCCAGCCGATGTCGGCGGTGCACCAGTAGACGTCCTTCTCCGGCCGCAGGTCGAAGACGTTGCGGTGGGTGTACGACGTCTGGGTCAGGTATCCGCCGGAGGTGTGCAGGATGCCCTTCGGTTTTCCCGTCGTCCCGGAGGTGTAGAGGATGAACAGCGGGTGCTCGGCATCGAACGGTTGCGGCTCGTGCTGGTCGCTGGCGCCGTCCACGACGTCGTGCCACCAGACGTCCTTGGTGTCGTCCCAGGCCACGTCCTGTCCGGTCCGACGGACGACGAGCACGTGCTCGATCGATGGCGACTTGGCGACCGCGGCGTCGACGGCCGGCTTGAGGGCCGCCGGGGCGCCGCGCCGGTAACCGCCATCGGAGGTGATCACGATCTTGGCGTCGGCGTCCTCAATCCGGCTGCGCAACGCCTCGGCGGAGAAACCGCCGAAGACCACCGAGTGCGGGGCGCCGATCCGGGCGCAGGCCAGCATCGAGATCACCGCCTCCGGGATCATCGGCAGGTAGATCATCACCCGGTCACCGGTCTGTACACCGAGCGAAATCAGCGCGTTGGCGGCCTTGGAGACCTCCCGCTGAAGCTCGGCGTAGGTGATGGCGCGGGAGTCGCCCGGTTCGCCCTCGAAGTGCAGCGCGACCCGGTCGCCGTGACCGGCCTCGACATGCCGGTCGACGCAGTTGTAGGCGACGTTCAGGGTGCCGCCGACGAACCACTTGGCGAACGGCGCGTCGCTCCAGTCCAGAGTCTGGGTCCAGGGGGTGGCCCAGCTCAGTTCCTGGGCCTGGGCATCCCAGAACCTGAGCCGATCCGTCGCGGCCTGGTCGTAGAGCGAAGGCTGTGCGACTGCCGCCGCAGCGAACTCCGCAGTCGGCGGAAAACGGCGCATTTCGTGCATAAGGTTCGACAGGGTCTCGTTCGTCATCGGATCCCCTCCGGAAATTGGCGGCGCTGGCAACTGCACGGTCTGGCACTCGACCTTAATCGTCACACCTAGCTCTGCGACCGCGCCGTTCAGACGAGTGGAAAGGAAGTCAGTGCGGTCGCCCGACCTATGGAGGCCGGACGACCGCACCGGACTAGATCGTCCGAGCCCGCTGGACGCGGGCCCGATCGGGGTCGATCAGTGGCTGACCGCCTTCTCGGCGCCGGCGCCGGTCAGCGAGCGGACCTCCATCTCGGCGAACTTGGCGGCCGCGCCAACCTCCTTGCTGGTTACCGTGCCCAGCCAGCCGAGGAAGAAGGCCAGCGGGATCGACACGATGCCGGGGTTGTCCAGCGGGAACCAGTGGAAGTCGATCCCGGTATCGGTGATCATCGACGTCGAGGCACCGGTCTTGGCATCGACCTTCCCGGAAACCACCGGGGAGAAGAAGATCAGCCCGATCGCGGAGAGCAGCCCACCGTAGATGCTCCAGAGCGCGCCCCGGGTGTTGAACCGCTTCCAGAACAGCGAGTAGAGGATCGTCGGCAGGTTCGCCGACGCCGCCACGGCGAAGGCGAGAGCCACCAGGAAGGCGATGTTCTGGTCCTTGGCGGCGATGCCGCCGACGATCGCCAGAACGCCGATCACCACGGCGGTGATCCGAGCCACCCGCACCTCGTCGTCGGCCCGAACCGTCCCCTTCTTGATCACATTGGAGTAGACGTCGTGAGCGAACGAGGCGCTCGCGGTGATCGTCAACCCGGCGACCACGGCCAGGATGGTGGCGAACGCCACCGCCGAGATCAACCCCAGCAGGAGCGTGCCGCCGAGCTCGAAAGCCAGCAGCGGGGCCGCCGAGTTCGCCTTGCCCGGTGCGGCCAGAATCCGTTCGGACCCGACCAGCCAGGCCGCGCCGTAGCCGAGCACCAGGGTGAACAGGTAGAAGATACCGATCAGCCAGATCGCCCAAACAACGCTTCTGCGAGCCTCTTTCGACGACGGGACGGTGTAGAACCGCATCAGGACGTGCGGCAGGCCGGCGGTGCCGAGAACCAGCGCCAGCCCGAGCGAGATGAAGTCGAGTTTGGTGGTGCCGCTGGTCCCGTAGCGCAGACCCGGCTCCAGCAAGGCCTGACCCTGCGGGGAGGCGGCTGCGGCGTCCCCGAGCAGAGAGGACAGGTTCAGCCCGGCTTTGCCGAGCACCCAGATCGTCATCAGTCCGGCGCCGAGAATCAGCAGCACCGCCTTGATGATCTGCACCCAGGTGGTCCCCTTCATGCCACCGACCAGCACGTACACGATCATCAGGATGCCGACGACGGCGATCGTCAGGTTCTGTCCGGCGTCGCCGGAAACCCCGAGCAGCAGGTTCACCAAGCCACCGGCCCCGGCCATCTGGGCCAGCAGGTAGAAGAACGACACGGCCAGGGTGGAGATGGCGGCCGCAGTGCGGACCGGACCCTGCCGCAGCCGGAAGCTGAGCACGTCCGCCATCGTGAATCGGCCGGTGTTCCGCAGCAGTTCGGCGACCAGAAGCAAGGCCACCAGCCAGGCGACGAGGAAGCCGATCGAGTACATGAACCCGTCGTAGCCGCTGGTGGCGATCGCTCCGGCGATACCGAGGAAGCTGGCCGCCGACAGGTAGTCGCCGGCGATCGCGATCCCGTTCTGCTGCCCGGTGAAAGCGCGGCCACCGGCGTAGTAGTCGGCCGCCGTCTTGTTGTTCCGGGAGGCCCGGATCACGATCGCCAACGTGACAGCGACGAAGACGAGGAAGATCGCGATGTTGACCGACGGGCTGCCGACGGTCTCGGTCCCCGCCGCCCTGAAGATCGACGTCACTTGACCTCACCTGCTTCCATGTGGGCACGCAGGCGATCGGCCGTCGGGTCGAACTGACGGTCGGCCCAGCGCGCGTACACCATCGTGATTGTGAACGTCGAAACGAACTGCAGCAGGCCGAAAACCAGGCCCACGTTGATGTTGCCGACGACCTTCTGGCTCATGAAGTCCTGCGCGTAAGCAGCGAGCCCGACGTAGAGGAAGTACCAGGCAAGAAACAGTCCGGTGAGAGGGAAGACGAACCGGCGGAATCGGCGGCGCAGATCCTGGAATTCGTCACTGGCCTGCACCTCCTCATAACCGGTACCGCCGGTATGGCGGGTGGGTTGATGGCTGGGCATCCCGATCTCCTGACTCCACCCCCTTCGGGGCAGAAGCTCGGCGGCAACGTTGCGGTCGATCACGGCAACTGTGAGTCGGCTCACCTTCGGGTTGAAGGGGTGTCGGCGGTCGCTGCGACCGGCGGCCGGACGTCGTCGATGTGCGGGGCCTTTTGCTGCGACGAGCGGTCGCTCACTGCGACGAGCGGCAACCTCTTGGTGATCACAAAGGTTAGCGACCGGCACCGAGCGGTCGGGTTTCGCCTCGGTCCAGATCCAGCGACTCGGGGGCATGCAGGCGCACCATGATCGGGCCAACCCCGGCCGGTCGGGACGCGCGAGTGCACAGGCTCACCACCACCATCACCGCGAACGCCACCGGAACCGTCCACGCCGCCGGTTGTCTCAGCAACGCCGCCGGCCAGCCGCTGCTCACCGTGCCGGACACGGTCAGCAGCACGGCCGTGCTGGCGAGGGCGCCGCCGACGATCAGCCCGGCCAGGGCGCCGGTCCGGGTCAGCCCACGCCACCAGATCCCGAGCACCAGCAGCGGGCAAAACGTGGACGCCGCGAGCGCGAAGGCCAGGCCGACGGTATCGGCGAGCCCGGTCTGCAGGCCCAGCAGTGACAGCGCCGCCGGGATCGCGACGGCCAGCCCTGCGCCGACCCGGAATCCGCTGACGCTGGCCCGCCAGCGCCCACGCAGCAGGTCTTGGCTGAGCACTCCGGCCACGGAGATCGTCAGCCCGCTGGAGGTGGACAAGAAGGCCGCGAACGCACCGGCGGTGAGTAGCGCCGCCACCAGGTCGGCCCACGGTTGGCCGAGCATCCGTTGCGGTAGCAGCAGCATCATCGCGTCGGTGTGGCCGCTGGCCAGCAGGTCACCGGCGTAGATCCGGCCGAGCGCTCCGTAGATCGGTGGGAACAGGTAGAAGGCGCCGAGCAGGCCGATCACCGCGAGCACGGTCCGGCGGGCGGCCCGGCCATCCGGATTGGTGTAGAGCCGGACCAGCACGTGCGGCAGGCCCATGGTGCCGAACAGCAGCGCCAGCAACAGCGAATAGGTCCGGTACAGCGGGTGATCCGAACCACTGAACGGGGTGGACCACTGCACTCCGCCGGCCGCGGTCGGGCTCGGTGATCCATCCGCGTGCCAAACCAGCAACAGCAGGATGACGGGCAGTCCGATGGCGGTGAGTTTGAGCCAGTACTGGAAGGCCTGGACGATCGTCACCGACCGCATCCCGCCGGCGGCGACATTGGCGACCACCACCACGACCACCACCGCGGTACCGAGCCAGCGTGGTGCCCCGGTAGTGATCTGCAGGGCCAACCCGGCACCGAGGAACTGTGGCAGCAGGTACAGCCAGCCGATTCCCACCACCAGCACCGACGCCGTCCGGCGCACCAGCGACGAACGCAACCGGATCTCGGCGAAGTCCGGCAGCGTGTAGGCGCCGGAGCGGCGTAACGGTGCCGCCACCAGGACCAGCATCACCAGGTAACCGGCGGTGTAGCCGATGGAGTACCAGAGCATGTCGTTGCCGACCGCGAAGATTAGCCCTGCGACGCCGAGAAAGCTTGCCCCAGAAATGTATTCGCCACCGATTGCGGAGGCATTCCAGCGCGGAGTGACCATCCGGCTGGCCACGTAGAAATCGCTTGTGGTCCGGGACAGCCGCAGCCCAAGCGCACCCAGCACCAGGGTCGCCGCGCACACCAGTGCGACCGCCAGCGCGGCGGTCACCGGCGACGAAGGATCTCGGTGAAGTCGCGTTCCACCCGCTCTGCCGTCCGGACATGCCACCAGGCAGCGGCGAAAAGCGCAGGAAATATGGCCACTGCGAGGATCAGCCAGGCCACCGTCACCGGCCCGACCGGGTACGTAGCCACCTCGGGCAACAGCAGGAAGAGCACCGGCAAGCCGCCGAGCCCCAGCACGACCACGGCCAGCAGGGCCAGTCCCGGCCGAAGCTGGGAACGCAGCAGGGCGGTCATGTAGACCTCGCCGACGTCCGTCTGTTCGTCGATCTCCCAGGTGGCCGACCGCTCGACCGGTCGGCGGCTGGCCACCATCCGCGGACTCGTCACTCGAACCCGTTGCGCAGGTTTGCCCCGGATCCCGCCGCTGCGGTCGTTCATCCGCCGGTTGGTCCGGTCAGGCTCGTCCTGAGCGGTTGGTTCAGGCCCGCCCCGCGGACCAGCAGATCCCGCAGCTGGCGGGTGTGCCGGCGACTGACCTGCAGGGTCCGGCCACCGAGCCGGACATGGAACCGGCCGCCGTCCATCATCACCTCGTCCACGTGCGGGAGCGCGACCAGGGTGCTGCGGTGGATCCGGACGAAGCCGGCCGCGGCCCAGCGTTCTTCCAAGGTGCTGAGCGGGACCCGAATCAGATGGCTGCCAGTCGCGGTGTGCAACCGGGCGTAGTCGCCCTGGGCCTCGACATAGAGCACGGCCGAGCGCTGGACGAACCGGGTGACGCCACCGAGCTCGACGGCGATGGTCTCGTCGGCCGGCTCCGAGTCCGGCGGATCGGCCGGGCGACCGGCCTCCAC
>JANNPJ010000377.1:0-4748 GCA_031400005.1 Kineosporiaceae bacterium
GCCGGCTGGGGGCGTGGGACCTGGAGGGCAGCGGCGTGCCGTACGTGATGGAGCCGGACCTGGTCGCCGGCATCGCCTACGGCGAGCTCGGCTTCGGCCTGCCACCCGACGGCGGCCCCCTCGACCCGCAGCTCCACTTCGCGGACGCCGCCGCCCGCCAACCCTCCTACCGTGGAGGCCCGTTCGACCTGCCCGCGCACCTGCCGGACCTCGACCGGCCCCTCGTCGTGGTCTCGGGAGACCGCGACCTCCGCACACCCCGCCCGGTCGCCGAGCGTTTGGTGAGCCTCGCGCCTGAAGCGGTCCTCGTGCCGCTGCGCGCCATGGGCCACAGTGCGCTCGACACCCACCAGATCGCCGCTCTGCACATCGCCCACGCCGTGGCCGCTGACACCGGCCAGCACCTGCCCGCACTGGCGGATCGACTGTCCGCCCTCCCTCGTCGCGGGCCCTCCCACTGGGTCGGACCCGCTCTGAGGGCGGTGACCGCGCCCACGTCCCTTCCCAGTCGCTAACCACCAGAGCCCGGTCGCTCTGCTGTGGAGGAAACGTCGCGGCGGTAGGCCTTCGCCCGTTGAGGTCCCGCAGGCCCCTCATTCTCCCAGTGTAGAGAGCGCTTTTCAGTTGTATGGGGACCTCAGACCAAGATCGGCATGAATTGCCGAGGCTAGCGGCTCCTGAAGTGTTCAATGGTCCCTTGATCCTCAATCTGTGCCGAGGTGCTGCCGAGTTCTGCAAGGTGAATCGAACCGTTAGCGGTGCCGGGGTGCCGTCCCAGGACGTGCCCCGACGGCTGGCGGAGGTCCGCGGGTGGCTGCGGCAGAAGCCCTCACTCGCAGAACTGCGCGGGGCCTACCCGGACGAATGGGTGAACGTGGAGCGGGACGTCGCGGCATTGGTGGCCCGCGACGATGTCGAGGAACTGAAGGCATACCTCGTCCGGGCGGCCAGCCCGCCCACGCGTCTACCGGGTCGCTTGCCGCCGGAACAGTTTCGGGTGTCGGCGATGATTCGCCAGCACATGACCATCGAGGCGGTGAACCAGGCCTACCTCGCGGCCAGCACCGGCGTCGTTGAAGGAAAGATCCGGTTCAACCTCGTCAACGGGTATCTGATGCAGAAGTTGCTGTTCGCGGGTGACCTGCAGCGCAAACCGGTGTCGATGTTCTGGTTCCGCCTGGTGTGGCCGCTGCTGGGTCAGCGCCGGCTGTTGATGCCGCTGGTCAGGCCGAGAGGAATCTACTGTTTCTACTCCGCCGCTCTGATCGCCCGGCTCGCCGACCTGATCGGGGACCGGAGGTGTCTGGAGATCGCTGCGGGGGACGGCACCTTGTCGCGATTTCTCACCGAGGCCGGTGTCCAGGTCACGGCAACGGATGACTACAGCTGGGGTGACACCGTGCGATACCCCGACACCGTCCTGCAGCAGAACGCAGGCAAGGCATTACGTACCCACAAACCCCAGGTGGTGATCAGTTCATGGACCCCGGTGGGCAACACCTTCGAGCGTCAGGTTTTCAGCACCCCGAGCGTCCAGACGTACATCGTCATCGGCTCCCGGCACGAATCCGCCGCTGGTGATTGGCGGGCCTACCGAGCCCAGAACAACTTCGACTTCGCTGAGGACACTGCCCTGAGCCGACTCGTGCTGCCTCCCGAGAACAGCGGGTCTGTCTTCGTCTTCCAGCGCAAGCCGGCTCAAGCACCGTGAATGGTTATCTGGACACTGAAGTCGAACGGGTCTGCGGCCGGATCAGGTGAGGAATGAACCGGCCGATCTGGGTCGTGTAGTGCCGATAGCGGTCTCCGTGAGGCTCCAGGAGGTAGGGCTGTTCGACCAGGCGGACCTGGATCTGGATCGCAGCTACCAGCCGCACCCGTGCCCCGGCCGAGGGCCAGTTCGCGCATGCGAGTGGGGCACCGGTCTGAGCGGCGATCATCGCGGTGAAGATCGGGTTTCATGCGAGCGCGAAGTCTCCAGCGGTGACGAGTTCGATGTGCTCGGTTTGCGTCGACACTGAACCCCCTGATTGCCGGGGCAGCAATGATCAATCGTGTCGCAACGACCGCGCCAGGGAGCCTGAGCATGCTTACTATCTCTTGTTGGCGCTGCACTCATGCTGTTACCCGGCCCAGGTACTGATCGCGGAAGATGCTAAACCGTTGCCCGTTTCTAGAGCCACAGCAGAGGATTGGTGTATGCGCCGTCAATCAGGGTGTCAAAGTGCAAATGGCATCCTGTGGAGAGACCCGTCGTCCCGGAATATGCGATGAGTTGACCTTTCCTTACGGCGCCCTTTCGAACGACGATCCTGCTCAAATGATTATAATCGGTGACGAAATTCCCGCCATTCATGCGACCGTGGTCGACTACCACACGGAGACCGTACCCCCCAGCTGAACCAGCACTGATCACGCGGCCGTCAGACGCAGCACGAACCGGAGTCCCGCAGGGTAGGCCGAGGTCGATGCCACTGTGTAAGCGCCAGATCTTGAGAATAGGATGAAATCTCCTGCCAAAGGGCGATGTTATTGGCCCCCGCGCCGGCCACGACATGGCGCCGGAAGGACGTATGACCCCACCTGCATTCTCCTCTTTATTCCCATCCGAGCGTGCATCGCGACCACTTCTCCGGTTCTTGGCATCGCGCTTGCGGCGATCCTGTCGACGTTGCGCTGCCTCGGCGGCCCGCGCACGTTCCATGAGCATCCTTTGCAGCTTGGATTGCTCCGCTGCAAGCGCATTGACACGCTTTCGTTCAGCGGCCACATCGGCTTGGATCACTGCTTGAGCGGTCTTGCGCTGGGACAGGAGCCTCGCCACCCGCTGTTCAGCTCTCGTCGCTGCTTGTTGCGCCGTCTGCCGCTTTACCACCACGGCCGTGGCCTGGTGCTTGAGGTCGACGACCTGTGCGCGGGCCGCCCCCAGTCGCGCTCGCCGGTTGCGGAGATCTACTTGCTGGACTGACAATCGATCGATCATCTTCGACCGGGCGCGGAATACAGCCTCAGCAGCAGCCATTCTGCCTGTGAACTCCTCGGGACTCTCTGTCTGTAAGACGACAGCCAATCCGCTGAAGGTCTCTCCGATATACGTGTGTCGCGCCAGGTGCCCCACTTGATTGCGGATTGTTAGCTGAGCAGTCTGTACCGTCGCCAACTCGCGTGCGGCTTTTCCCTCCTGTGCCTGGGCAACGGCCAATCGCGAAGCCAGATCGGCGTCCTGGCGTTGCGCCGTTCTCAACAGCAATTGGGTGTTGTCTCGGGTCTGACCAGCCTCGACCAGCTGAGTCTGTGTGCGCTTGACGAGCACCGCGGCCTCAACCAATTCCTCTGATGCACCGTTGAGGATTTCGCGTAGGTCAGCAATCTGGGCATCCAAGGACAACTTGCGGTCGTTTAGTGGATCAGCAAATGCAGATTGGGGAGCTGGCGGGGCCGAGAGCATGACGGCTACCAGCAGCCCGGCAGCAACAATACGTCTTGTGCCGGCCCTGTGCAGCACCGTGTCGCCAATCATCTGCGCCTTTCTGCCGACGATGTTTCTAACCTAACGGGCCGTCCATTGTTCACGGTTTCCGGCGCGCGGCAGTACCACGGTGGCTTCGCCGCGGAGGCGCGCAGGGCCGCCACCATCACTCAGCTCTCATGCCCAAAGCATCATTCGGGTCGATACGGTGGAATGCGGACCAGAATTGGACAGGCCGCGCGATCGAGGCCAGCAGTATTTGGTGATCCGGAAGCTGGTAAGCCCTCATCGTCAGTCAACTGTTCGGACTACAGCGGTGATTGCCAGGCGCTGTTCATCATCTGAAGGAAGGCGATCTTGGCCGTCCAGGTGCCCGTGATCTGCAACAACCCGATGATGAGCATGACATCTCGTGAGCGCATAATCAGTCGAGCGTGTTGGCGAGGCTACATGAAAGATGCGCATCGCTCTCGTGGCGAAAGCAGCTGCGATCAGGAAGGGAACTCCGAGTCCGAGACTGTGCGGGAGGGCGAGGGTGGCCCCCCGCCAGGCGCCGGCGGCGGTCATTGCGAGGGTGAGTCCGGCTGCAAGGGTGGGGGCCGATGCACGGCGTCCGAGCGATCCGAACAGAACGCCCAGTAGGGGCACACTCAGCAGGTCTGGGGGCGGTCGGTACGTCAGCTTGAGGCTTCGCCCGGCCCATGGCACTCGTGCCAGGAAACCGGGCAAAGAGGAGCCCGGGCCCGATCGTGAGGTAGCTATTCACGTGGGGCGGCGCGCCCGGTGTAGTCGGGTTGATGGGGTTTCGGGTCCTGATGTGTTTGGATCTTTGGATGCAGTCGCCGCCGGACTCGTCGCGTGAGGATCTCCTCGCGCTGATCGGTGTGCTGCAGGCGTCGTTGGCGGCGCACGAGGCCCGGGTCGATTCGCTGCTGGCGTCGCTGGGCGCTCGTGATGAGCGGATCGATGCGTTGCTGGTCACGGTCGGGGAACTGACCGCGCAGGTGCAGGCTCTGGTGCTGCGACTGGGTAAGGACTCGTCGGCGTCCTCGAAGCCACCGTCTTCGGACGGTCCGGATGCCCGCCCGAGGGGTGGGCCAATGCAGCCTTGAGTATCCACAGGTCCTTGATGCCCTGGATCTTGCGGAACGACTTCTGCGCTTCGATGAAGCCCGCCGCCGCCCCCTCGACGGGTACGAGCATTGGTGCGGGTACGCTGGCCTCGAACGGGCAGCCCCATGCGATGTCGCCGTCCCCTATAGGTGCCAATATCCATCAA
>JANNPJ010000403.1:0-2456 GCA_031400005.1 Kineosporiaceae bacterium
GGCCCGCCATGTGACTTCCCAGCAATCCAACGGTCTGTTGTAGGGATTACCGGTTGTAAGAGTGGATGTTCGGTAGGTGGCCGGGTACTGGTGTTTGCCCGCAGAAGGCGGTCTCTATCGTCGTGTCGAGGTCAGCGTAGGTCTGGTCGCTGAGGAGTTGGTTGCTGTTGAGGGCGATGATGGCCTGGCGGGATCCGTCGGGGCTGGTGAGGGAGACGCTGTAGTAGCCGGGGAAGGAGCCACCGTGGCCCCAGGCTGTTCCGCAGCCGGTTTCCCAGCGGGTGACGCCCATCGCGTAGTCGAATCCGGGGACGACAGACATCAGTTCGCGTAGCTGCGCGGGTCGCAGGAGACGTCCGGAGAACAGCGCCTGGTAGAAGCTGGCCAGGTCACTGACGGTGGAGATCATGCCGCCAGCGGTCCAGGCATGTGACGGGCTCAAGGTGGTGGTGTCCAGGACTCCGTCCGGTATACCGGATTCCGGTGGGAGGTTGGTGAAGTAGCCGTGGGTGTGCTGCCCGGCGATGTGCGGTGTGCGCAGCGGGAAGGTGGTATTGCGCAGCTTCAGAGGTTCGATGATCCGGTGTTTGACCTCGGCCGAGGCGCGGTGGCCGGTGGCGGCTTCGATGATCAGCCCGAGCAGCACGTAGTTGGTGTTGGAGTACGACCAGTTCGTGCCGGGCTTGAACAGCGGGGGGTGCGAGTTGGCCAGGGCGAGGAGGTCGCGCGGGGCCCAGAAGTAGCCTGCCTCGTCCGCGTAGGGCTCGAGGAGGCGCGGGTCCTCGGTGTAGTCGTAGAGGCCGCTGGTGTGGTTGAGCAACTGTCGCACGGTGATCGAGGAGCCGTTGGGCGCGGCTTTGGGTAGCCAGCGCTCAACGGTGTCACTCAACTGCAGGCGGTGCTCGCCCACGAGCTGGAGTACGACGGTGGAGACGAACGACTTGGTGATGCTGCCGATTCGGAACCGGTCGTCGGTGCGTATCGGCTTGCCAGTGGAGATTTCTCGCACTCCACTGGTGGCACGGTAGACCTGGCTGCCATGCCGATGTAACGCGATAACACCGGGTACCCCGTCGGCGACAAGGCGGTCAAGAGCGTCCTGCAGCACTGCGGGAACCTTCGTCGTGGTCGGCGTCGGCACTCCCGCCGCCGATCTCGACAACGCGGCCGTTGCCGTCGAGGACGCCACTGTTCCCGCTGTCGCGGTACCGGTCACCAGGGTCAAGGCGGCAACGAGAATGGCGGCGTTCAATCCTGTTCGGCTCGTTGACCTGAAAGGGCTAGGGTCTGTCCTGGTGGTTTTGTGAGTGTTCATGGCAATCTCCCGTAGATGGTCCTAAGGTGGGTATCGGGCGCGGAAATGCTTGCCACGACGGTTAAATGACGGCGCGGAAGTGAACTGAGAAGACAATCAGGCCTCGGTGTCGCCGTCTTGTGATGGGAAGAACAGGTTCTCGATCCGGTCGTCAAAAGCGGCGGCGATCTTGAACGCGAGCGGTAAACTCGGGTCGTAGCGGCCTGTTTCGATGGCGTTGATTGTTTGTCGGGATACGTCGAGGCGGTCGGCCAGGTCGGCCTGGCTCCAGCGCCGTGCGGCCCGCAGTTCGCGTAGCCGGTTCCTCACCGGGCCCGCTTGATCATCAGGGCGCCGATCCAAATCAGCATGCTGGCAACGAAACTGATCTGGACCATCTGCCTCAGGTTGCCGACCTCACCGGCCTGCAGGAGTCCAATCGTGAAGATCGCCATCATTATCGTTCCGAAACCTATGGCCAGGGCCTCCAATTGAGCTATCCGCTGATACTCGTCCGCGCGCCGCAGGCTCCTGACGACGACCCGCACGATCAGCAGAGCCGGGACTACGTTCAGCAGTGACCAGAAGAGCTTCAATGAGTCGTCCGAACCGAGGGCGCGTAGCTCGCTGATCAGGCTCAGCGGCAGGAAGGTCGCGGCCACCGGCAACCAGTCCCAGAGTTCGGCTCGCCCGCGCCTCACATCGCTCTGACTGTCTCGTTTCTCCGGTAATTGTCTCATAATCTGACTGTAAATGGACCTTGTCATTATGTCAATGACCCTTGTCATCCGATCGCCCGGTATTGCCCTTCGAGCTGGCAGTGAAACTGTCAGCCGCCCGCCAGATGGTCATGTAGGTGTCCTCGATGACCTCACTTACCGTGTCCGAATCAGCACACCGACGTTGCCGCCGGCAGGAAATGATGGGCCCGTAGATCTGAGCCCGGTCGGCGGTTGGTCACGTCGGCGGATACGACGGGCAGGATGTGTGGAGCCCGGCGCAGCTGTCATCTGTCGTCAAGAGCGGGGTCTGTAGGCGTCGTATTCGTCGATGCGCCGTGGGCGACGGGTCAGTTGTGGCCGGTCTGGCGTAGGGCCTCTGCGACAGACCCAGGGTTGACACCGAGCGAGTTGTCCACGATGTACGGTCGCCCGTCTGGCCG
>JANNPJ010000489.1:0-2345 GCA_031400005.1 Kineosporiaceae bacterium
GCACTGACCGGCTGCCCCGTTGACGGCAGCGATCCGACGTATTTCTCCAGGAGCGGCACCACGTCCTCCACCTTGAAGGCGCCGACGACGAACAGCGTGAAGTCGGCGGCGCTCGCGAAGCGCGCCTTGTAGAACACGACCATGGCGGCCCGATCGAGCCGGCCGATCCGCTCGAGCGTCGCTTCAAGCTCACCGCCGATCAGGCATTCCAGGTCCTGATTAGGGCCAGCTCCGAAGCCAACCTCAAACTCCGTGACGTCGCGGAGATCTTCTCCGGCACCGGCGACCTCCCGGACCGGCACCGCTGACCCCTTGAACGGTTCCGCTGTGGTGGACACCGGCCCAGGACTGCCCGGATCGTCGTGAGCTGCAGAAATGGGTTCGACACTGCGCGAGCGCAATGTCGGGCCCACCAGCAGGTCAGGCCCGGACGTGGCCGGCCACTGCTTCCGCCGCCCGGTCGGCGTCCTCAGGGGTGTTGTACAGGTGGAACGCCAACCGCAACCGACCGGTCCGGACACTACCGACGACGTTCGCGAGCTTCATCCGCTCGGTGGCCACCGCATCGACCGTCACGCTGACGATCGCCGAGTCCCCCGATGCCACCCCGACAGCGGCTCGAAACCGGTTGGCCAGCCCGAGATTGTGGGCGTGCAGCACGTCCGGCCCGATCCCGGTGAGCAGATCCAGGGACGGCGCTTGGCCGACCCAGCAATGCCAGGCGGGTGACACGTCGAACTTTCGGGCCCCCGCCGCCAGCCGCAACGGACCGCCGTACAGGCTGTCCCAGCGATCATCACCGGCATACCAGTTGGCCGCATGCGGGATGAGATCGTTGGCCAGCTCGGGGTTCACCGTGAAGAAACAGGTGCCGCGCGGCGCCAGCAGCCACTTGTACCCCCCGCCCACGGTGTACGCGAAACGGCTCGCGTCAACCGGCAGCCAACCGACCGCCTGGGTAGTGTCCAGCAGAACCCGGGCACCGGTCACCGCGCACGCCTCGACCAGAGCATCAAGATCGACCAGGCGCCCGTCCGCGGACTGCACCGCCGACACCGAAACCAGCGTGGTCCGCGACGACACGGCACTGACCAGGTGTTCCAGCGGCACCTGTCGGACCTGGACACCACGGCGAGCCTGTGCCAGGAACGGGAACACCATGCTGGTGAACTCCCCCTCGGGAATGAGAACCTCGCTTCCGGGCGGCAGCGAGGCCGCAACCAGCCCGGCGAAAACACTGACCTGGCTACCCAAAGCGACCGCAGACGGGTCCACTCCGACCAATCCGGCATAGGACGCGCGGGCGGCCTCAAGCGGGGCGTCGTAGTCGGGTGGACTCGCCGTCCCCGTGCTCCACTGCTCCAGAGCAGCCCGCAGCACCCGCAAGCTACGACGCGGCGGCAGCCCCAGGGACGCCGTATTGAGGTAGACCACGTCGGGGTCGAACTCCGCCTGCGCGGCGGCCAGACTGGCCCAGCCGTCGACGTCCGGCGCTTCCACCATCGTGCTCTCCAGCATCTTCTCCACCATTGTCCCAGCGTGACCCTCCTTCGGTCTATGCGGAAGTGCGACCTCGATGCGATCTGCCCCAAGCTGTGCTTGGGTAAGCGATATGGACGACGACAACCCGGACGACGGCGGACGAGAGCTCCTTGACCCACGGCGGATGCTGGTCTTCGCCCAGGTCGCTCGCTCCGGATCGCTGGCCGGGGCCGCGCAGGCGCTCGGCTGGACCCAGCAAGCCGTCGCCCAGCACGTCAAGCGCCTCGAACGGGACGCCGGTTGCGCGCTGGTGATCCGCAACTCCCGCGGCGTCACGCTCACCGAGGCCGGACGCTCGCTGGCCGGCCACGCCGACGCGCTGACCGCCCGACTCCACGCGGCCCGGGCTGACCTGGCCGCCTTGAGCGATCTGCGTGCCGGGCGGGTGCGGTTGGCGGCGTTCCCGTCCGCCTGCGCGACCTTCGTCCCCGCCGCGATCGCCCTGCTGCACGGGCGCTCCCCGGGCCTCGACATCCGGCTCACCGAAGCCGAACCCGAGCCAGCGCACGAGCTTTTGGCCGCAGGGGAGGTCGATCTCGTCGTCAGCTTCGATTATGACAACGTCCCGTCCGAGCAGGTCAACGAGGGGCCGATCAGCAGGATCGACCTGTTCGACGATCCGATGCTCCTTATCCTCCCCACCGGGCACCATCTCGCCGAGCAGACAGGGTGGGCCGGGCAGACAGGACACACGGGTCATGCCGGGCAAACAGGTCATGCCGGGCAGGGTGGGCAGACTCGGCGGACTAAACAGCCCGACCCTGCTAGAGAGTCCGAGGCGAACCTCGCCGACGCCGCCGATC
>JANNPJ010000498.1:0-3882 GCA_031400005.1 Kineosporiaceae bacterium
GTGTTGCACCTGCTCGACGTCCCTACGGATCCCGGCACCGACCTGGCGGACCGGTTGGCAGCGATCGTGGCCGGGATGCCCGACGAGTTCGGAGTGACCCTCAACCATCACCGTGCTCGCAATGCCCCGGACCTGCCACCAGAGGTGAGCGACGCCATCTATCGCACGGTTCAAGAGTCGCTCACCAATGTGGTCCGGCACAGCACTGCAACGAAGGTCAGTGTCGTCATCGAGCATCAGCCGGACCAAATCCGCGTCGACATCGACGACAATGGCAGCGTCACCGGTGCATCCTCCGATGACCAGACCCAGCGTCGCCGGGTGGGCCGCGGGGTGGCCGGGATGCACTCGCGGATCGGTGAACTGACCGGAACTGTCAGGGCTGGGTTCGCCGAGGCCGGTGGCTGGCACACCCGTGTCGTGATCCCATTGACCGCAACGCGGAGAGGCGAAACTCGGTGATTCGAGTGATCATCGCGGACGATGACCAGATTCTGCGTGCCGGGCTGCGCCTGATTCTGCAGTCCCAGGAGGACATCCGGGTCATTGCCGAGGCCGAGTCCGGCGCCGCGGCCATCCGGGCCTGCACCGGTAGCCAGGTCGACGTCGTCCTGATGGACGTGCGGATGCCCGACATGGACGGGATCGAGGCCACCCGGCGGCTGAGCGTGGGTCCCGATCCGGTCCGCGTCCTCGTGCTGACCACGTTCGACCACGACGAGGACATGTTCGCCGCCGTGCGCGCCGGCGCCAGCGGGTTCCTGCTCAAACGCTCCACTCCGGAGGAGCTGATCACAGCGGTGCGCGCGGTCGCTGCGGGCGAGGGTCTGATCAGTTCGCAGGTCACCCGCAGGCTACTGGCCGAATTCGCGGCCAGCACCCCGGCACCACCGACACCCCAGGTGCGACAGCGGCTCGCCCGCCTGACCGACCGCGAGCGGGAGGTTCTCATCCTGCTCGCCCGGGGCCATTCCAACCAGGAAATCTCCGGGTTGCTGCACATCGGTGAGGCCACCACCAAGTCCCATGTCCGCAGCATCCTCGACAAGCTCGATCTTCGAGACCGGATTCAGGCCGTGGTCTTCGCCTTTGACCAGGGCCTGGTTCGTCCGGGAACGACGTGACAACCCCACCCTCTCCGGACTTTGCGCGAGAGGGGATCGGCTGTGGCGCGTTGTGTGGGTTGTTGTTCGGATTGGACCGGTCAGGCTGATGACGCCTAGGGCGCGAACTTGATGGTCTGCAGGCCGACGTAGCCCTGCCCATTCGTGATGATTTTGCCGTTGTCGACCCGGATCTGGGTGAAGGCACCGTGCAGCTCGAACTGGCCGGAGTCACCGGCGGGAATCACCTCCCAGGTCTGGTTAGTGGCCCCCGGGTCGCAGGGGGCCAGGCGCAGTTTGCCGGGAGCGGTGTCGGCGACGCAGGAGCCGGTTCCGAGGTCCTCGTTGTAGAACGGCGGTGCGATGACCACCCGGTTCGTGCTTTTCTTGGCCAGCTTGGCGGGCTTGAGCGCCATCATCGTGTTGTCGGTCCTGGTAGTGCCGGTGAAGTCAACGACGCCGTCGGTGCCGATCTCCAAGTAGCGGTCCTGGCCGTCGTCGGCGACGTCGATCAGGACACCAACGTTGAGGTCGATGCCGAGACGCGTCAGTTGCGACACGTTCGAGGTGACCGTCTTGGCGCTGGATCGGGGGGAGGCCGAGGTTTGATCCGCGCTCTGATCCACCTGCGGGGAACTCGGGGTGGCCGCTGGTGAGGGCGGCGTCTTTGGACTACTGGTGGGGAGCGGTGTGGGTGTGACTGGTGCGACGCTGGCCGGGGGGATGGGGTTGGGTGCTGTGCCCGCGTCGAGTCCTAGTCCGAGGCCCAGCACCCCGAACAGTACGACGCCGAACATCGCGGCCCCGATGTGGCGTTGTCTACGCCGATGTGCGAGGTCACGGATCTCGGTGGAGGAGGGCAGTCGGCCCGTGCTGCGCACATGAGCTGCGTACGCGTGCAGCTGGTCGTCGAGCTGTTCGTCAGACATTGCGGTACCCCCGGCCGGTTGGGTGGGGGCCGTCGTCAGTCAGCTGGGCTGCCATTGTCCGGCGGCCGCGTGCGAGCCAGGATCCGACCGTGCCCGGTGCGGCGCCGGTTTCCTGTGCGATCTCGGCGACGCTCAGGCCGACGAGGTGGTGCAGGACGACGGCTCGTCGTTGGTCCGCGGGGAGGCGGCGGAGCGCGGCGACGAGCGCGACATGGTTCGGGTTCAATGCCTCCACCTCCTGGTCCACGCCGTTGCGATGGTGTGCATGCAGCCGGTTGACCGCCTTGCGCCAGGTGCTCACGGCCTGCCGGTAAGCGACCTGCCGCACCCACGCCTCGGGATTGTCATACTGCTGGAGCTTTTTCCACCGGTTCCAGGCCTTGAGGAACGCTTCCGAGACGGCGTCCTCTGCATCGGCCTGGCTGCCCACCATGGCAGTGACGTGCGCGAGGACTCGGCGCGACGACGCGGCGTAGAAGGCGTCGAAGTCCTCGAAATCGTGCATGGAATAGGGGTGCTCCTTACCGCTTCGGCGTCGGCCGCCCGAGCGCTTAGTTGATCTTGATGGTCTGCAGGCCGACGTAACCCTGCCCATTCGTGATGATCTTGCCGTTGTCGACCCGGATCTCGGTGTGGACGCCGCGCAGCTCGAACTGGCCCGAGCCACCGGCTGGAAGGATATGCCAGACCTGGTTGGCGGCCTTGGCGCTGCAGGGCTTCAGGCGCAGCTTGCCGGGAGCGGTGTCGGCGACGCAGGAACCGGTCCCGAGGTCCTCGTTGTAGAACGGCGGTGCGATGACCACCCGGTTCGTGCTCTTCTTCGCCAGCTTGGCCGGCTTGAACGCCATCATGGTGTTGTCCACCCTGGTGGTCTTGGTGCCGGTGAAGTTGACCACGCCACCCTTCCCGATCGCCAGATAGCGTTCCAGCCCGTCGTCGGCGACATCGATGAAGACACTGACGTCGAGGTCGATGCCGAGACGCGCCAGTTGCGACACGTTCGAGGTGACCATCTTGGTGCTGGTTCGGGGGGCGGCCGAGGTTTGGTCCGTGCTCTTGTCTACCTGCGGTGCGCTAGAGGGAGCCTTTCCTGCTTCGGCAGGTGCTGGGTTTCCTGCTTCGGCAGGTGCTGGGTTTCCTGCATCAGTAGGTGCTGGGTTTCCTGCCTCGGTGGATGCTGGGGGAGCGGTCGGCGCGGCACTGGTTGTGCGTGCGACCTGCGGCAGGGTCGCCTTTGCTGCCGAGTCGCAGGCCGTCACGGTAGCGGCACCGATCATGAGGGTGATGCCGAAGACGACAGGCGTGGCGATCCGAGGCATGGCCTTCTCCTGGTTCAAAGGGGTTCAGGGCGGGTAGCGGACGTCCGAGCCGTCAGCGGGACAACACCCTGGACACGCCTCGGCGGGATGCCTGATTGCATCGCCTGCATAACAAAAAGGTAACGACACGAGGGTTGCGTCGTCTGGCCGAGTTGGCCATCTGCTGGTGGGATGGCCGAAACATCGATGCCGAACAGGAGATCGCCGCTTGCTAGCCTCCCTCCTGAACCGCTGGCGCGGACTTGTGCACCCGCCCCGGATCCAGGCCGACACCGAGCGCTCCGCCACCCGACTGGAGCTCTTCTTCGACCTCGCGTTCGTCTTCGCCGTGCACCAGAGCGCTGAACACCTCGACACCGAGCTCAACTGGCACGGCGCCGCAGTCACAGCCGGCCTGGTCACCGTGCTCTGGTGGGCGTGGGCCAGTTCCACGCTTTACGCCAATCGGTTCGACACCGACGATGTGATCTACCGGTTGAGCAAGCTCGCCCAGATGGCCGCCGTGGTGGTCCTGGCCGCTGCCGCTCCGAC
>JANNPJ010000505.1:0-12185 GCA_031400005.1 Kineosporiaceae bacterium
TGACCCAGCGGTCCCTGGGCGATCGGACCCCGTGCGCGGGCTGGAGCCTGGGCCAGTTGCTGAGCCATCTCAACGACTCGGTGAGCGCGCTGCAGCAGGGCGCCGACAGCGGGCTGGTGTCGCTGCAGGCCCCCGGCTGCCCCCCCGGAACCGGCCGACCGAACGGCCGCGGCCGGCGGCGAACTGGTCGACCGGTTCCGGGCCGGCAGCCGGCAACTGCTCAACAGCTGGCGCACGATGGAGCGAGCCGAGGTCCTGATCACCGACCGGGTGCTGCCCTTCCAGGCCCTGGAGATCGTCGGGGCGGTCGAGATCGCCGTGCACGGCTGGGACGTCTTCGAGGCCCGCGGCCGGCACCGCCCGATCCCGGTCAACCTGTCGCTGGACCTGTTGCGGGTGGTGCCGTGGGTGATCAGCGATCTGATCCGCCCGTGCCTGTTCGCCGCACCGGTGCGGCGAACACCGCTGGGCAGCCCCAGCGACCGGCTGGTCGCCCTGCTCGGGCGCCAGCCGCGCCGCGATGACTTTTCGGCGCCGTTCGGGTCTTAATTCCCAGCAGTTCGCGCGAGGCGACTGTCACCCCGTTCGACCCACCTGACTCGCACCCATCCGGTGAAACGGAGAATCGCCTTGTCTTCCAGCGTGTTACAGCCATGCCCAGATCACGACGGCAGCGTCGCCCTCGTCCCCGCCCTCGACCCTGGAACCGGTGATGCCTGATGGCCGGCCGTACTGATGTCACCGGACGACCGCTGCGCACCGGGTGGACCCTGGTCCTGGCGTCCATCGGGACCTTCGTCACCGCGCTCGACGTGGTCGTCGTCTCCACCGCGCTGCCGACGTTGCGCAGCGAGCTGGGCGCGAGCCTGTCCGACCTGGAATGGACGATCAACGCCTACAACCTGGCGTTCGCCTGCCTGCTGCTGACCGGGGCGGCCCTCGGCGACCGGTTCGGCCGCCGCCGGGCCTACGTCTTCGGCCTGCTGCTGTTCACCGCCGCATCGGCCGCCTGCGCGCTGTCGACCTCGGTGGAGGGGCTCATCGTCTCCCGGGTGGTGCAGGGCGTGGGAGCCGCGGTCGCGCTTCCCCTGACCCTGACCCTGATCAGCGATGCGTTCCCGGTGGAGAAACGCGGTGCCGCGATCGGAATCTGGGGCGCCATCACCGGAATGGGCGTCGCCGCCGGGCCACTGGTCGGCGGGGCCATCGTGGAGGGCATCTCCTGGCAGTGGATCTTCTGGATCAACGTGCCGGTGGGCATCGTGGCCGCGATCCTGTCGTCGTTCCTGCTGCGCGAGAGTCACGGTCCCCGGCCGCAACTGGACCTGATCGGCCTGCCGATGGTGGTGCTCGGCCTCTTCGCCCTGACCTGGGCCCCGGTGCGGGCCCCGACCATCGGCTGGGGCAGCGGCGAGGTGATCGCCTCGTTCATCATCGGTGGCCTGCTGATCGCGGCCTTCCTGTGGTGGGAGACCCGAGCCAAGCATCCGATGCTGCCGCTGGAGTACTTCAAGCGGCGGGCTTTCTCCACCGCCAACGGCGTGGTCTTCTTCCAGCAGATCTCGCTGATCGGATCGCTGTTCATGATCACGCAGCTGTTCCAAATCGGGCTCGGGTACTCGTCTTTGGAAGCCGGGCTCCGCATCCTGGTCTGGACCGCGATGCCGCTGCTGATCGCCCCGATCGCCGGGGTGCTCTCCGACCACTTCGGCAACAAACCGTTCATGTTCGGCGGCCTGCTGCTGCAGGGCACCGGCCTGGGCTGGCTGGCCCTGGTCACTGAGCCGGGCGTCAACTACGGCACCCTGGTGCCCCCGCTGATCGTCGCTGGCATCGGGATCGCGATGTGCTTCCCGACGGTGGCCAACGCGGTCGTCGGCTCAGTCCCGGTCAACGACACCGGGGTCGCAGCCGGCACGAACAACGCCCTGCGCGAAATCGGCGCCGTTTTCGGGGTCGCGATCCTCTCCGCAGTGTTCATCGCCCACGGCGACTACTCCTCCCCGGAGAAGTTCATCGAGGGGTTCAAGGCGGCCGAGTACGTGGCCGGGGCGATCGCCCTGGTCGGCGTGATCGCGGCCTTCCTGGCACCCAACAAGCGCGAGGCCGACAAGCCGTACCCGGGCGACCCGGTGGCGGTTCCAAGCCCGGAGGCGCCGGTCACGGTGTCACGCTGATCCGAGTCCCCTCCGACCCGGCGAAAGGCCGGTTCCACCTGGACCTCCCAGGAGGCAACGGCCTTTCGCGGTGCGGGATGGTTTCTGGTGCGGGTGGTGTCGCGGTGCGGGTAGGTCTAGCCGAGCGGGTTGAGCCCGGCCGGGGTGAGCAGGTAGGCCGGATGCTCGGAGCCGGGGTCGGCGGCCAGTTCCAGGATGCGGTCGGCGACCTGCGCCGGCCCCAGGGTGGTGCCCAGCCCGGCCAGGAAGGTCGCGACGTCCACCCCCTGGAGGGCGGCGTAGGCGGCCACCCCACTGGCTCCCAGAGCGGTGTCCGGGGTCAGCTTGGGCAGCACCGAGACGAACCGGATACCGAGCCCGGCCCGGGCCGACTCCCCGGCAGCATAGGCCGAGATGAACCGGACCGCGGCCTTGGCCCCGGCATACCCGCCGCTGAGCGGGGATCCGTTGAGCGCGGCGCCGCTGGAGAAGGAGATGACCGTGCTGCCCGGCGGCAACGGCTGCAGCAGCGCCTGCTGGACCCAGTGGAACACCTGCTTGGTGTCGACCTCCCAGTTGGTCGCGAAGGTCTCCCAGGTCTGCTCCCGGATCGGCTTCATCACCGGATTGGCCCCGGCGTTCAGCACGATCAGCCCCGGCCGGTGCTCGCCGATCAGGTGCGCGGCCAGGCCGGGGTCGGCGACATCGGCCACCACCGGGGTGAACCCCTCTCCCAGCTTCTCGCGCAGTTCCTCCAGAGCGGTCGCGTCCCGGGCGACGCCGACCACCTTCAGGCTGGCCTGGACCATCGCCTCGGCGATGGCCCGGCCGAACCCCTGGCTGGCCCCGGTGACCAGTGCAGTCGTTCCGACAAGATCTTCGGCAGACATGTGCGACTCCTCATTCGTTGACCTGAGGCCATTTCCGGGAGCAAAACACTCCCCCCAATTAAGACCCGTCATCGAGCAAGGACTCATCGGCTCTGCCAAATCGGTTGCTAGGAAAGGGAGTGCACCGTCATTGGCAGCCCGTCACGGATCCACAGGGTGAGCATCGGCTCCGGCCGGGCCCGGAACCCCGGGGTCGAAACCAGTTGCAGGTCGCGGGCGACCGTGGCCAGCACCACCACCGCCTCCATCATCCCGAGATTGTTGCCGACGCAGAAGCGCGGTCCGGCGCCGAACGGGATGCAGGCGTACCGGGGACGCTCCGAGGCGCGTGCCGGGTCGAACCGTTCCGGGTCGAACACGTCCGGGCGAGGGCTTCAAGGCGTACGCGATGACATTGCCCGAGGTGCTGTCGGTGTTCGTCGTGGCCGGCGGCGACGACTTCCTCGTCCACGTCGCCGTGCCCAGCGTGGACAGCCTGCACGTATTCCTCATGGACAAGTTCAGCGGACGCCGCGAGATCGTCGGGTTCCGCAGCTCCGTGATCTACCAGCAGGCTCGCACACAGGTCATCGAGCCCTTCGACCCGTAGCACCAGCCCTCGACAACCTCACACCCGACAGCGGCGCACGCACGGCTGCCAGATGGCACGCACGCACCCTGACGAGGCAGCATCACCTGACGGCATCACACCGCAAACATGGTGGGACCAAATCGTTCCCGGCCGCTGGCTCGGCGTCCCGCTGCGCTGGCGCGCTGCAAGGCGCGATCGTCCACGCCCAGCGGACGTCATCGAAGCCCTCGACCTTGGGTGATCACATGTGGCCGTTCAGGTCAATGTGCCGGGCAGGGCTCGTGACCGACGGCGATACTTGGCCAACAACCTGCTCCGCTTCATCGCGACTAGAGATCTGAGCCTGCGGAACCGTAAGCGCTGTAGCTGGTTTTGACTCGATCGCGATCGTCCCGACGTCTCGGACGGGGTTGTGCGCCAGCGCACCGAACCGGCACGCGAGCCCACAGATGCCGCTCAGAACGCTTCGGCACATCTTGGCAGTGCTTGATCGGGTCGGTGGTGGCATGCCATCCGGCCCGCATTGGTGCATCCGCAGCCGTTATGCCCGCTTCGCACACGGTGGGCACTTGGCACCGCAATCCTCGCGGTGGATGGCTGGCTGGCAGATCATATCGTCGAAGTCCCATATCCTCGTCAATCGGCCAACCCGGGCCACGGAGGGTGACGCAATGACCCAGCTGTACACGATTTATCACCAGTACGTGCTCACGGACATCGTGGGCGAGTATGACGCCCTGGCCATCAGCGAAACCGGCGACGGAGTAATCGCGCCACTGGGGACAGCGGTATGTGTGTTCACCGGCACTCCAGCAGGCATGGTCGACGTGATCTTCCGAGTCCTGGGTGAGGGCGAGAAACCGCCCGAGCAGCCTCCGACGGCAGTCGCCGCGGCGTGTGATATCGACATTCCATCAGGCACCCTCGACCTGCGCACCTGGGACAACAACCCCGTCGAACGCCACAACTTCGGCTCGCCACAACGTTGCCGAGTCCTCGTCGTTGTGACCGGCCGCGACGAGGCAGGCGACCACCACTCTGCTCCGCCCGAGGTCCACCACATCTGGGTCCACCCGGTCCACCAGCCCACCCCCCGATGGCGCAGCCAAACCTCCGACGCCACCTCGGGATACCTAAGGAGCACGTAAGATCTTCGGCACGACCTGTTCAAGCGAAGCGAGCGACGAACTCGCCCTACTGGTCCGTACGCATTGTCGCCAGTTCCAGCGCCGGCAGGTCACTCCGGTGTCGTCGCGCCAGACGATCTCACCCGCTACTGCCGTGTGGACGGCCGGCTGGCCGTTGTCCACCGTGTCGAACTGCTCGTCGCCCGTGGCCACGACGAGGCGGGCGGGCACGTCGTAGCTGGCCACATCCTCACCACCCATCGGGATGAGGTGCACCACGGACAGCGCGTTGTAGACGTCGTCAGCCGGTCGATCCTCGGCAATCCCGTTGCGGCCCGGCACTCCAACGCTTCGACGCTCGAGCGCGCCTCGCGGGGCCAGACGCCGAACCCCCGGGTACGCCTGCCGCCACGCCATCACCTCGGGCAGGTCTGTAGTGTGATATCAGAACCCCTGGGGGCGCCCCCAGGAACCGGCCCTTATGGTCGGACGACGCTCGGCCACAGTGTTTTTCGTCGTCCATGCACTCTTTCCTTTCGACCGCCGAGGAGGCGATTCCTGTATCTGATGGGATCGTCTCAACGAAAACCGCTGGCCAGCATCGACGATCATCCGCGTTGCTCGAGGTAGAGCGGGACGCTCTGTGAGGCCTGCTCATGGCCATCGGACACGAGCCCTCACGATTCGAAGATTTAGAGCTCAGCCCGAGCCGAACCCGCTCCGGGTTGGACCGTCTTCGGCGCCACCGGTGGTCGTGGGGATGAGGCCGCGGATAAGTGTCGTAGTCAGTGTGATCGCGAACTGGTCGGCGTCGTCTGCGTGGTCGGGCTCGATGAAGTGACTGAGGAAGGCGTGCTGCAGGCATGCGCCCAGGAGGAGGGCCGCGGCGGCGTGCGGATCAGACTCACGGTTTACGCGGCCGAGGTTCTGTTCAGCGCCGAGATAGGCGGCGACCGCGTTGCTGATGTGCTGGGGCCCGGCGTTACGTTGCTGCAGGGCTTCGCGATGCGCGGCCAGGAGCCGTGGCTCGGAGAATAGCGATGCGGCCATCGGGAAATTCTGGCGGTAGAAGTCCAGAGCGGCCCGAGCGACTTCCTCCAGCGTTTCCTGGACCGCTCCCTGCCCGACACGGCTGGCCAGGCTGGCCAGCAGCGGGCCAAGGCGGGACGGCGTGCGCTCGGCCAGGACGGCCAGGAAAATCCCCGTCTTGTCGTGGAAATGCTTGTACAACGCAGCCTCGGAGAGGCCAGCCGCTTTGGCGATCTCCTTGGTGGTGGCTCGGGCGAGGCCATGGGTGCGCATGACGTGGGCGGCCGCGTCCAGGATCCGGTCCCGAGTGGTCACGAACAACCTCCACTTGACAGTTAGTGAGTACTCACCCATCCTAGTGGTTAGTAAGCACTCACTAACCACTAGGATGGGCTATGAGACTCAAGGTCTTCGGCGCGACCGGCGGCACCGGCCGGCAACTTCTCGACCAAGCCTGCGGAGCAGGGCACGAGGTCACTGCCGTGGTGCGGGATCCGTCCCGGCTCCTGCCCCCGCACCCGCAACTGACGGTGGTTTCGACCGACGTCATGGATCCCGCCGCGATCGGGCCGGCCATCGCCGGACAAGACGCCGTGGTGTCGGCGATCGGCCCGCGCAATCGGCGCGCACCGAGCACGGTGTGCGCGGACAGCGCCTTCAGCATCATCCAGGCCATGAGAGCCGAGGGCGTACAACGGCTCGTCGTCGTCAGCGCCAGCGGCATGCACATCGATGACGGCGACGGGCCGCTCACCCGACTGGTCGTCAAGCCGATCCTCAACACCGTGCTCAAGCACTCCTTTGCCGACCTGCGCCGGATGGAGGGCCTGGTCCGCGCCAGCGGTCTGGAATGGACGATCCTGCGCCCCCCGATGCTCACCGACGGGCCACGTACCGGCACCTACCGCAGCGCCGTCGACCACAACATGCGCGGCGGGATCCGGGTCTCTCGCGGACCTGGCCGACCGAATCCTGCGCTGCGTCGCTGAGAACGCCCCACTCACAGCAGCGGTCTCCATCGGAAATTGACTCACCACCAGGAGGAACGGATGACCTCGACCAAACCAGTGCGTGTCGTCTGCGTCGGTGACAGCATCACTCGCGGCCAGGTCAGCGTCGACTATGTCGAACTGCTGCGCCACCGGCGCCCCTTGCAGCCGTACACCTTCATCAACCGCGGAGTGAACTACGACCTTGCCTACAACGTCCTCAACCGGCTCGACCAAATCATCGCCGACCAACCCGACGTCGTGACCGTGCTCGTGGGCACCAACGACGCGAACGCCACCCTCGCCAAGAGCAACCGCCGGATCGTGACCTTCCTCAAGCGACTGCCGACCAAGCCGACCGCGCAGTGGTACCGAGACAACCTCACCGCGATCGTGCACCGCCTACAGCAACGGACCAACGCCCGCATCGCGCTACTGTCGCTGCCGGTTATCGGAGAGGATCTCGACTCGACCCCGATCCGCCGGGCCGGCGAGTACAGCGCCATCGTCCGCGACGTCGCCACCGCGAACGACGTCGCCTACCTACCGTTGTATGAACGGCAGACCGACTACCTCCGCACCCACGAAGACCCACCAGGAACGCAGTACCGACCTGGGCTCATGCTCTCGTCAACCGCCTCGACCCAGCATTTCATACTGCGCCGCAGCCTCGACGACGTCGCCGCAGACCGCGGCCTACATCTGACCACCGACACCATCCACCAAAACAGCAGCGGCGCCAACCTGATCGCCGACCTCATCGAAGAACACCTAACCGCCTCAAAGGAGTACCCAGGTGGACGGTTGTAAACCTGTCCAACCCGCGCAGGGCTGACCCTGACAGTCGCAACCACCGTGACGCCACAACGGGTGGACCGTACCTAGATGCAGGACAGGCGATTGCCTCGCGCCATCGCCTGTCCTCGGTTCTGTCTCTCGCCCACGAGGCAAGTGTCCCGCGATAGCAGCCCGGACCCTCGCCGACCCGTTCGAAGGGGATGCCCATGACGAGCTACCACCACGATCTCGACGCCGCACGGGAGCGTCTGAACACGCCTCCCGCACGGTTACAGAACGTCGAAACCCCGCACGGAGAAGTGGAATTTCTCGAGCTCGGCCAGGGCCCACCCGTACTGGTGATCCACGGCAACAACGGCGGGTGGGACCAGGCCGTCGACTGGGCGCAGCGACGTCTCGGCCCGAACTTCAGAACCATCGTCGTCTCTCGTTACGGCTACCTCGGATCCAGCCTGCCGCCCGATGCCTCCACCGCCGGCCAAGCCGACGCACTCGCCGTCACCTTGCCGACCTTCGTGGCCAGCACGAGGTCGAGGTGAACTGTTGTCCGTGCGGGAGCGGCGGGCCAACCCATGCTCTGTCGAATCACGGTCTGCTGCGCCTGTACCCAGATGGCGTAGTCCAGTGCCTGGACCAAGACCCCAGGGTCGGACCCGACCTTCGTCTCCACGACGTGGAGGTGGTCGTCGTCGTCGATTCCCAGGAAATCGATGAACCCTGGGCGGCCAGGGCCACGCCATCCGGGGAACTCCGCCCGCAGGCCGATCAGGCCAAGCACGGTGGACACGCGTTCTCGAGTGCCGACTGGAGGCGATGTTCGTTCGGATCCATATTCAGCGCTCCCTCGCGGGCGCGGTCCCATTCAATAGCGGCTACCGCGACCTGAAGCTGCGCATCAGTAAGGGCCTCATCAATCTCGTCAATCACCACCTTCATCCGAGGCGGGACTGCTGGCGGAAGGGTTTTGGTGTACTGAACCCCGGCATCGACCCACAAGCGGCGTTGTCCGTTGGGGAGTTGGCCGCTGCGGAGTCGCAGAACCTGCAGGCCTCTGTGCTTCCAACTGACGTACCCCAGGGCGTCTGAATCCAGGCCAGCCGGTCCCGGAAGCTCGCCGCGGTCGCGACAGGCACAACAAAGAGCAGATCCCGGTCCTGCTGCCACGCAATGGCGTGACTGAACACGGTGTTCAGGGAAACCGTCAGCTGAGCGGGAGGAATCACGACGACAAGGACGGTGTCGTCGAGATCCGTGAACCAGGAAGCGAACTGCGACAGAGGCGACCTCGGCTTGAACTGCTTCGGCCGCCCGCCGCCCAGTGCCCGACGTGCCAAGACCCGCGTGGCGGCGGGTTGGAATTGGCTATGACAGACTTCGCTGCTTGGGGCGCAGAGACATCCACAGCAGGCACGGTGGATAGTTGCCGCGCCGCGAGCCGGGCAGCGACGCTCACAGCGAGTGCGCAGTCAAACAGGGCGCGGGCGTCCTCGGAAGGCTCCGGAACAGGACCTTCCTCCCAGCATCTCCCGCCTGGCCAGCATCCCTCTCCAGGTCCGGCCCCCACCAGATGCTGAACCCGGCTATCCCACGATGCGTGGGTAACCCCGTCCAGCACTCGTGCCGCATCCCGGCGCTCAGGGCAGTCCTGCCCAGCCGGGTAGTAGGAGTCCAGCCCGGTCGCCGTGCTGATCCAGATGCCGAGCAATTCAGAGGTCGTCGACAGGTGCAGCAGTGAAGGATCTTCGTTTCTCACCTGATATGCCCGCGGGGTGCTGAGCGCAGCTGAGTCGGTAGTCATGCCAGGACCCATCGGCACCGACCAGGCAACGCTGGAGCGCCCACAGTTGAGAACATGCTCGCTGCGGCTCACCCTCTTCTGAACAGGACTCTTTAGGGACCCTGCTGGCCAATTCGGCAGTCCTTAACTATCCGTAACCTGCGCGGGTTGGCAGGCCAGCAACGGTTGCCCGCTTTGACTCCCAAGGGGTTTGCTGGTTGCTGTGCCCCTCAAAAACCGGTGATCGAGGCAATAATGAGCCTGATCACCGGTTTTTGAGGGGCACAGCAGCGATTCTCGACGTCTCCCTTTGAGTCCACACTGGTGCTGGCCGCCGTCCGGTCTTGGACTCTCGGGATTAACCAGCAGGGTCTTTAGGGAGTCAATACCCACCGACACCGACCGGGACATCGATGACGAGCTACGGCGGATACGGCATACCCCGGACGAGGTCCTGATCGCAGACCTGGCCGAGGGATTCGGCGGGCGCGAGCCGGCCGCCCTGCGCGTCCCCGATCTGCCCGATCAGACCTGCTGACCTGCTGACGTGGATCTGGGACGAGGCAGTGCGCCCGGACTGGTCACGGCGGGCGAGGCCTTCGAGGCCGACATCGTGGCGCGTACCCGCCAACACGTCCGGCTCCTCACCTGAATCCCGATCGAACTTTCCACAACCGACGCTATATGCGCGCTGGCGCCACCGCATCGGAGCGCGGGTCGAGGTTCGGATGTGAAACCAGCGTTGCTCGTACTCGGGCTAATACCGACTGATGCAGGCTGGTACCAGTTGGTGACCGAAGCCGGAGCGCCCAGCGAGCTCCCCAAGGTTCACCAGGGCTCATCGCAAGGTTCGGGACGGCGGCGCAGTCGGCCCAGTCGACGCTGACGCCGGGAACGGTCTTCCGAAGGGGACTCTGGTGAATACGGATCTTCAAAGCAGAACGTGTTCTAAATTCTGTTTTCGCTGCCTGAAACAAGATCATTCTCAAATCGATCGATAGTTTCGTCTTAATCGATTCAGTATCGCCTCCGGTGCCGCGAGACATATGGCAAGCAGGGTCGATTCTACTCACAAGTAGCATCTCAGTGCCAGCCATGCTGCTAGGTTGCATTTGCCAAATGCCTAATACATGGACATATCACCCTCGATGACCGATGGCCTTAGCGCGGCCCGACCCTCACGGGGGCCACCTCGACTCATGACCCAGGAACCTATGCATTACCTGAGAAGCTACGGATCCGATAGTCGCTGCGAGATTCTGAGGTCTTGACACGATAAGTAGAACATGTTCCTATTCCTTCGGTCGAGCGGTCGTTCCTGATGTGATGAAAGCCGAGACCGCGCCGACTCCGACCAGCCGACCCTCCGTCGGCTGGGGCAGTCCCCGAGCGGCGGTTGCCACCCGGGCTCCCCGTTCTGGCCTGGAACTGGCCAGCAACTGTGCAAAGGAGTACCGAACATGATCAGAACTGCAGTCAAATGCGCCCTGGCGGCCACTGCGGCCGGCGCCTTCGTCCTGACGTCCGTGTTGCCGGCCAGTGCCGACACGATCTCTGGCAGCACCACATGCACCAACCCCTTCACCGCCCCGCAGGCCGGGCCCTCGTCCTTCGACGTCGAGATTCCCGCGACCGCTGCCGTCGGTGAGACCGTGCCGGTGACCGTAACTTTCACGTTCACAAACAACTCTGGCTTTGACATCACCGACGCGAACAGTGGCACTCAGGTCATCGCAACCACGGGCACGGCGGAGAACCCCATCACTGTGACAGCCGGCTCTACGGGGCCGGTAGCGAACGGCGCCAGCGTTACCGTGACCGAAACCGGCACCTGGACACCCGATCAGGCGGGGACTGCGACCTTTACGCTGGGCGACTTCTCTTTTAACACGGTCGTTTTCGGGTTCACCGTCCCGGTCAGCTGCACCTTCGACTCCACGCCTGCTGCGGTCAGCAGCGTGGTGAGCTGAGGGCCAAGCCGCGCCGCTGAACGCCCAGGGCGTGGATCGCGGAGCTACCCCATCACGGCCCGAACCCTCGATCGAGGGTTCGGGCGGTGCCCTGCGCGTTCGATTTAATCGCCACGGTCGCGTGAAGGGGCGACCGCCTAGTGCTCACCCTTGGTGACGAAGAAGGAGCCAGATGACGCCGGCCAGCTTCGGCGTCTGAGTCGCGACCTTGAACCTCGACGCGAACTCCGCGGGAACCTCCATCCCCCGGACAGCTTGAACCCGAGCGCCCTGCCTCCTCGGGCAGAAGCTTGGCCCGGATCGCGCGCGGCGTCAGTCGGCCGATCGACGACGGCTCAGCGCATGAAGCTGCAACAGAGTCAGCTGATCGCGGCATCGGCGTGCCCGGACGGCCTTATTCTTTGCTGCCCAGGTGCTCGAGGGGAGATGCCCGCAGCAGGCGCCCGATCGGCAGGATCGTGGTGAGCAGGGCCAGAAGCGTTGCGCCGCCGAGGACTGCTACCCAGCCCAGGGTCGGCACGTACGGGACGGGGTTGCCGGTCAGGGCGTTGACCACGAGGGTGAGGGTGGTTGCCGCGATGCTCGCGCCGATGACCAGCGCTACCCCCAGGAGGCCGGCCTGTTCGGCGTGGACCATGTTCTTGATCTGGCGGCGACTGGCTCCGACGATGCGCAGCAGGGCCAGCTCCCGACGGCGGGCCAGCGCGGCCATGACCATCGTGTTGGCGGCGGCCAGGGCCGCGTAACCGACCATGACGCCGATCAGCAATTTGTTCAGCCAGGCGCTGAGGGCGAGATCCTTGGACAGCCGGCCGGAGAGGTCAGCGGTGCTGACCACGGTGCTGCCAGGATAGCGGGCCGCGAGTCGAGCCAGGTCG
>JANNPJ010000511.1:0-3424 GCA_031400005.1 Kineosporiaceae bacterium
CCGCCTCGGGACGTCCCTGTGCCTCGATCGCGAGCATGGCATACGCTTCCACACTGCTCCACGCGCCGACCTTCAGACCCGCGGCTGCTTCCAGAGCCCGATCCAGCGCAGGTCGCTCGTCTTTTCGTCCCCACGGCACCGGTCGTCCTCCTCACTGAGCGCCGGACACCGACGCCTCAGCCCCATATCTTCACATGCCGCCGACAAGGCGAATCGGTCCGGTGCGGTTCCAGACATCCGCGACGAACCAGCCGTGGCAGGCAGCCACGGCCGGCGATGACGGCGATCCGGATCAGTTGCCGCCCTGGAGCCCGCGGGCGGCCGCTATCCGGTCGGCCGGGAGACCCGGGCCGGCTACGGCGTATTCGATCAGCCCGTTCCGGTATCCCGGACGGGGCACCTCCGGCGCCAGCTCCAGTAGCAGATCCAGGTGGGTCACCGAGCCCTCGGCGCGCGCCTGGTAGGCGGCGCCCGCTGCCCGCAGTGTCACGTCCTCCGGCTCGTGCGCGAGACCCCGGCGAACCAGCTCGGCGGCCTCGGCGAAGTTGCCGTCCTCCGCTGCCAGATCGGCGAGGTCGAGGTGGAGCGACCAGTTCGTCGGGTCCAACTCCAGTGCCCGCTGGAACGCCGCGGCAGTCTGGCGCCGGTCACCGAGACGACGCCAGGTACCCGCCCGGACAACCTCGGTGAACGGCACACGTTCAATGCAATCTGCACGGCCGCACAGGGCTAGCGACGCATCCGTACGTCCGCAGGCCCGCAGCAGGATTGCCATCCGCGCCATCGCCTCGGCCACCGGCTCCCGGTCGCACACCACGTCAATGGCCCGAAACCACGGCCGCAAGCGGTCGCGCGCAGCATCGCTGTCTAGCGCGGGACCGTGGTCGGTGATGTTCAAGGTTGCGTCGGCGAGCCCAGCAGCGCTTACCGCCGCGAGGAATCGCTCATCGCTGAACCAGGGCGCCGACGCCCAGGCGATGTCCGGGCGATAGCCGATCACCGAGCCGAGTGCCTGCGCCGCCGGGTCCATGTCGCCGTCAAGGAAACTCAGGTACGCACCGACCACGAGCTGCCAGAGGTTGCTCGGCTCAGCGACGGACTGGGCCACCTCATCGGGCGACTCCCGGCGCAGCTCGGCGAGCAGCTCGTACGGCTCGGCATCCTCCGGCCCCTGTGCGATTGACTGGGCGAGGTACTTCACCGCCTCACCGGGCGCGCCGCCGCAGTGGGCTACCACCTGCGCCATGGCCAGTGATACGGATTTCGACATGCCCGGCACGCTATCCGGTCAGGAAATCGCCCCGGTAGGCAGGTTAAGTCAGGTCATGTCCATCGTGCAGGCGACGTCCGGCCAGCTTAGTGGTCCGCGCCGGAAGTCTTTCGGGGGTTGACGGTCGGGTGTTGGCGTGCGGTTGGTATTCAGGCGTTGGTGACGTGGAGGTCGCAGACCAGATCGAAGCTGTCTTCGACGGTCCCGGTGAGCCAGATCTGATCTTCATAGCTGTTCGTGCTCGCGACGTAGATGGCTGTTCCCCATCGGTGGGCGGATCCGCCGTAACGCAGCCGCATGAGCGGTAGTCGTTCACCGTCGGTCAGTTCGCCGCTGACGTAGGCGAACTGGCCGTGGTAGCGCACGTGCACGGTGGACAGTTGCGGCCAGGTGCTCTTGGCGTGGGCACGTAGCCGCTGGGCCAGTGAGGTCTTGGTCGAGTCCGGGATGGCGGGCATGGCTCTTATCTTGCTGGACGGGCGGGATGGGCGCGGGGTCCAGTGCGGATTGCCAGGCGAGTGTCGGGCATCCTGTGACGATCTTCGTCAAGATCATCACTGGAGTTCGTCGTGTCTGCCCTCCGTGCCCGCCCGATCAGCCTGACCGCCGCCGAACGGCGCCTGCTCACGAGCCTGGCCTACTCTCATAAGACCCCCTACCAGCAAGTCATTCGGGTTCGGATCGTGCTGGACGCGGCCCGCGGTGACTCCAACGCCCAGATCGCCAGGCGCCGGGGCATCACGGTAGACACCGTCCGCACCTGGCGCGGGCGGTACGCCGACGACGGTCTGGACGGGCTGAGGGACCGGCGCCGGTCGGGGCGACCGCCCGTGTTCAGCCCGGTCCAGGTGGCCGAGGTCAAGGCCCTGGCCTGTCAGCTGCCGGCCGAGACCGGGGTGCCGTTATCGCGGTGGAGCTGCCCTGACCTGGCCGCCGAGGCCATCGGCCGGGGAATCACCGAGACGATCTCGGCGTCCACCATCCGCCGGATTCTGACCCGCGAGGCACTCAAACCCTGGCAGTACCAGTCTTGGCTGTTCATCCGCGATCCGCACTTCGCCACCAAAGCCGCCCGGGTCCTGGACCTGTACGCGCGCATCTTCGACGGCCAGCCACTGGGCGAGAACGAGTATGTGATCTCCGCCGATGAGAAGACCAGCATCCAGGCCCGCTGCCGCTGCCACCCCACCTTGGCGCCGGGTGTGTCGCGGGGGATGCGGGTCAACCACGAATACGACCGGGGCGGAGCCCTGGCCTACCTGGCCGCCTACGACGTCCACCGCGCCCAGGTATTCGGGCTCTGCTTCGAGACCACCGGGATCGCCCCGTTCACCGACCTCGTCGACGAGGTGATGACCCAAGAACCCTACGCCTCAGCCAAACGCGTGTTCTGGGTCGTCGACAACGGCTCCTCCCACCGCGGCCAAGCCGCCATCGACCGCCTCGCTGCGCGGTATTCCAACGCCGTCATGGTGCACACCCCGGTTCATGCCTCCTGGTTGAATCAGGTGGAGATCTTCTTCTCGGTCATCCAACGTAAAGTCGTCACACCCAACGATTTCACCAGCCTCGACCAAGTCCAGTACCGGCTCACCGCCTTCGAGCAGCGCTACAACGCCACCGCCCGGCCCTTCTCGTGGAAGTTCACCTCAGCCGACCTCGAGGACCTGATGGCCCGGATCGAGCGGCATGATCAGAAAGAGGGAACCCAGCAGCACGAGCACAACCATCAGCCTGCCGTACAGGAGGCAGCCTGATAACCCCCGAAAGACTTCCGGCGCAGACCACTTAGGCATGCCATGCTGGCCATGATTGCCAGCTATGCCCGCCCTGAGCCGATTTAGCGCATCGAAAGTGGTTTACCTTGCATCCGAAGAGCGCTGGTGACTTTGACGCTAATTTGCGCAGCCTCACTGGTGCGGTGACCGCGAACGTTCGCCGGCTTTGATCGGGAGATCCCAGGAGTATGGATCACTCAGAGAGCAACAGGGAGGGAAGGTTGATGTTTTTCGCAGCTACGATCGTAGATGCGAAGAATGACGTGTATTGCTTCTCTGCCGTTCAGCGTTTCCAGCAGGTAGGTAGCTATTCAGGTGGGGCGGCGCGCCCGGTGTAGTCGGGTTGATGGGGTTTCGGGGCCTGATGTGTTTGGAT
>JANNPJ010000530.1:0-11378 GCA_031400005.1 Kineosporiaceae bacterium
TCGTAGCCGGTCTTGGTGTCGGCACCGGACTGGAAGCCCATCTGCAGACCCTTGGCGATGTCCCTGGTACCCAGGTTCGTCGTCATGATGATCACAGTGTTCTTGAAGTCCACCGAACGACCCTGGCTGTCGGTCAGGCGACCGTCCTCCAGGATCTGCAGCAACGAGTTGAAGATGTCCGGGTGGGCCTTCTCGACCTCGTCGAACAGCACGACGGAGAACGGCTTGCGCCGCACCTTCTCGGTCAGCTGCCCACCCTCCTCGTACCCGACGTAGCCGGGAGGAGAACCGAACAACCGGGAGACGGTGTGCTTCTCGGAGAACTCGCTCATGTCGAGCTGGATCAGCGAGTTCTCGTCGCCGAACAGGAACTCCGCGAGCGCCTTGGCCAGCTCGGTCTTACCCACACCGGTCGGACCGGCGAAGATGAACGAGCCACCCGGACGCTTCGGGTCTTTCAGGCCGGCCCGGGTCCGCCGGATGGCCTGAGACAGTGCCCGAATCGCGTCGTACTGGCCGATGATCCGCTTGTGCAGCTCATCTTCCATCCGCAGCAGCCGCGAGGATTCCTCCTCGGTGAGCTTGAAGACCGGGATTCCGGTGGCCGTCGCCAGAACCTCGGCGATCAGCTCCTCGTCCACCTCGGCGACGACGTCCATGTCGCCGGCCTTCCACTGCTTCTCCCGCTCGGCCTTCGCCGCCAGCAGCTTCTTCTCGGTGTCGCGTAGCGCGGCAGCCTTCTCGAAGTCCTGAGCGTCGATGGCGGATTCCTTGTCCCGCCGGGTCTGCGCGATCTTCTCGTCGAACTCGCGCAGGTCCGGTGGAGCAGTCATCCGGCGGATCCGCAGTCGGGCGCCGGCCTCGTCGATCAGGTCGATCGCCTTGTCCGGCAGGAACCGGTCGTTCACGTACCGGTCGGCCAGGGTCGCCGCGGCGACCAGTGCGCCGTCCGTGATCGACACCCGGTGATGCGCCTCGTAACGATCGCGGAGCCCTTTGAGGATCTCGATCGTGTGCGCGAGCGATGGCTCCTGCACCTGCACCGGCTGGAACCGGCGCTCCAGTGCGGCGTCCTTCTCGATGTGCTTGCGGTACTCGTCAAGCGTGGTCGCGCCGATGGTCTGGAGCTCACCACGAGCCAGCATCGGCTTCAGGATGCTCGCCGCGTCGATCGCGCCCTCGGCAGCACCGGCCCCGACGAGAGTGTGGATCTCGTCGATGAACAGGATGATGTCACCGCGGGTGCGGATCTCCTTGAGGACCTTCTTCAGCCGCTCCTCGAAGTCACCGCGGTACCGGGAACCGGCGACCAGGGCACCGAGGTCAAGCGTGTAGAGCTGCTTGTCCTTCAGTGTCTCGGGCACCTCGCCCTTGATGATCGCCTGCGAGAGCCCCTCGACGACGGCGGTCTTGCCGACGCCAGGCTCACCGATCAGTACCGGGTTGTTCTTGGTCCGGCGGGACAGGACCTGCATGACCCGCTCGATCTCCTTCTCACGGCCGATCACGGGGTCGAGCTTGCCCTCCCGTGCCGCCTGCGTGAGATTGCGACCGAACTGGTCGAGCACGAGCGAACCGGACGGCGTGCCCTCTGCGGGACCGCCGGCGCTCGCGGGCTCTTTGCCCTGATAGCCCGACAGCAGCTGAATGACCTGCTGACGGACCCGGTTGAGGTCGGCACCCAGCTTGACCAGCACCTGGGCAGCGACTCCCTCACCCTCGCGGATGAGGCCGAGCAGGATGTGCTCGGTACCGATGTAGTTGTGCCCGAGCTGCAGAGCCTCGCGGAGCGAGAGCTCAAGGACCTTCTTGGCCCGGGGAGTGAAGGGGATATGGCCGGAGGGGGCCTGCTGGCCTTGTCCAATGATCTCTTGTACCTGCTCGCGGACCGCGTCGAGCGAGATACCGAGGGACTCGAGCGCCTTGGCGGCGACTCCCTCACCCTCGTGGATCAGACCCAGCAGGATGTGCTCGGTACCGATGTAGTTGTGGTTGAGCATCCTGGCCTCCTCCTGGGCCAGGACAACGACACGGCGGGCGCGGTCGGTGAACCTCTCGAACATCTGCGCTCCTCGTGCGGTCAGGGGGGAGAGACGACAATCTCGCTGACCTTATCGATGCTATCTGCGGCTACGGAAAGAAACACCCTGCAATCTCAGAGTGAGACCGTTCCTACACCCCGTGCATCGGCCAACGGAGCTGCAACCTTGCGTGTTCCGCGCCTGGGGTTGCTGAGCAGGATGTTCGCTTACGGCGGACAGCCGACCCCCTCCTGAAGGGATCCGATCGCTCCGAAGTGGCGGATGAGGGTGTCGTCCCATTCTCACCCAGGCGAGGGGGTTACTTCCACCGCGCGCCGATCCGGTCAGCACGGACTGCCGATGCATCCAGCGATGCATCGTCGGCAGGACCTCGGGCGGCGATCCAGGTTCCTGGGCGGCGGAGACCTCGACGAGCAAGTCCAGGTCGCTCGGGATCGGCCTCCGTGCTTCGTCGAAGGAGTCACTTCACCTACGTCTTCATTCCGCTCGCGTTTGGCGGATTCATCTGGGCCCGCTTCGGTGCCGATCGCGACACCGTGTACCTCGCCGGATATGTAGTCGGGAAGTCGCTCTCGGTGGACAATCTGCACCAGTCGCGCGACAACAACGCGTACGCTACTTTGCCGTCACGGACGGCTACCGCGGCACCCAGATGACAGTGCGGTCTATGGAATCACGGTGACCCATACTTGGCCGCCATTCTCGCGGTCATCGGGGGTGAAGTTGGTACCGCAGATTCCGAGACAAAGACCGGCGGAGACAAAGACAGACGGACGTCGATCCGATGATTCGAATCGACGTCCGTTAGTGCCTTGACCAGTGCTGCCTTGACCGCCCTGGGGTGGCTCAGGGGCGATGGCTCAGTGTGCGTTGTCGTACGCCGCCATGACCTCCGCCGCCACCCGGCCGCGGTCGCTGACCTGGTAACCATTTTCGCGCGCCCACTGCCGGACGTCACCGAGATCCGCCTTAGCTGCAACAGTTCGGGGGCGACCGGGGCCACGGCCGCGGCTGACTCGGCCGCCGACCCGACGCGCATGTTCCACCCAAGGGGCGACGGCCTCACGCAATGCCTCGGCATTCGCCGAGGAAAGATCAATTTCGTACGTCACTCCGTCAAGGGAGAACGTCACCGACTCCTCTGCCGCGCCACCGTCGAGGTCGTCGACGAGAATAACTTGCACCTTCTGCGCCATGAATTTCTCCTGTAAGCCACCGGAGTCCGCTCAGGCAAGCAGGACCAATGTTTGAAATGATGCTGTCGACATTCCGTCATGTCAAGTTTCACGTCGACCGACACGGATTGATGGTTAAAAGGCGGCGCCGGTTCGGCGGCTTTCGCCGGTTCCGTCACCCATCTGGCCTAACGCAGGAACCCTTTAACTGGTTCCTAGTTCGGTGGATCAGTTGGGTGGATCAGTTCGCTTGCTGACTCCTGACGCTCCCATTTCGCCTGTGCGAGACGCTCGCGTCGATCGGCCTGAAACATCGCCCGGATGGCCAGCACGAAGAGTAGGAGCACACCCACCGAGGGCAGGATCGCGATCAGAAATTCCATGTCCAGTCACCTATTCCGGTTTCACCAGTGGAAACAACACGGTGTCGCGGATACCGAGTCCGGTGATCGCCATCAGCAACCGATCAAGCCCCATCCCCATACCACCGGACGGTGGCATACCGTGCTCCATCGCGCGGAGGAAGTCCTCGTCCAGCGCCATCGCCTCATCATCTCCAGTGGCGGCCAGCCGGGCCTGCGCAACGAAGCGTTCCCGCTGTACCACTGGGTCAACAAGTTCGGAGTAGGCGGTCGCCAATTCGAAGGACCGAACATACAGATCCCACTTCTCGGCCAATCCCGGAATCTCCCGGTGCGCCCGGGTCAGCGGCGCCGTCTCCTCGGGGAAATCCCGGACAAAGGTCGGTGCGTACAAACCGGGGACGACGAGAGCCTCGAAGAGTTCCTCGATCAACTTACCCGGACCGTACCGGGCCAGAACCGGCACGTCGTGCTGCAACGCCAACTCAGTCAGGTCGGCCAACGAAGTCTGCGGGGTTATTTCCCGGCCTAATGCCTCGGAGAGCGAGCCGTACAGGGTGATCTGGGCCCATTCCCCACCCAGGTCGTATTCGGTGCCGTCGACCAAGGTCACCTTGGTGGATCCGCGGACGGCGAGCGCCGCTTCCTGGATCAGCTCCCGGGTCAGGACCGCCATCTGGTTGTAGTCGCCGTAGGCCTGGTAAGCCTCGATCATGGTGAATTCCGGCGAATGGCTGGAGTCGGCGCCCTCGTTGCGGAAGTTCCGGTTGATCTCGAAGACCCGGTCGATCCCGCCGACCACGGCTCGCTTGAGAAACAATTCCGGCGCGATCCTCAGGTAGAGGTCGATGTCGAAGGCATTCATGTGGGTGGTGAACGGTCGGGCCGAGGCGCCACCGTGCTGCACCTGCAGCATCGGGGTCTCGACCTCGAGGTATTCGCGACGGTGGAAGGAGTCGCGCAGCGCCCGCACCACGCCGGCCCGGGTCCGGACCACCTCCCGGGCAGCCGGGCGGACGATCAGGTCGACGTACCGCTGACGTACTCGGCTCTCCTCGGACAGTTCCTTGTGCAGGTTCGGCAACGGCCGCAGCGCCTTGGCAGCCATCGACCACTCGTCGGCCAGTACCGAAAGCTCGCCGCGCCGCGAGGAGATCACCTCACCGTGCACCAGGATCAGGTCACCGAGGTCGACATCGGTCTTGAAGGCGGCAAGCGCGTCCTCGCCGACACCGTTCAACGAGATCATCACCTGCAGTCGGACGCCGTCCCCGTCCTGCAGGGTGGCGAAGCAGAGCTTGCCGCCGATCCGGATGTGCACCACCCGGCCGACCACCGCAACGATCGCACCGCTGCTCTCGCCGATCGCCAGTTCCTCATGCGCGGTCCGGACCTCGGCCAGGGTGGCGGTGCGCGGGACCGAGACCGGATACGGGTCCCGGCCACTAGCCAGCAACCGGGCACGCTTGTCCCGACGGATCTTCAACTGCTCCGGAAGATCGTCGATCTCCTGCTCGTTGCTGTCGGGACGGGGCTGGGCTGGCTGTTCGGTCACGATCCAAGCCTAGGGCGTCTTGTCAGGCTGTTTATTCGGCCGGGGCCATGATCGCCGGCGAGGTGGTCAGTGCGGCCCAGACCTTGGCGGCGATCTCCCGCTCGGATTTCGTCGGCTGGACGACGAGTTCGGGGTCGTCCGGGTGCTCAGCGCGGCCGTGTCCAACGTGTTCGACCAGGGCGACAGCCAGGTTCCGCAACCGGACGTTGAAGTGCTGACTGGCCCGGGCCAGCGTGGCGAAGGCGGCGTTGGCGTCCCCGCCGGCCGCACCCATCACCAGCCCCTTGGCCTGTTCGATCACCCTGCGGTACTGCGTCATCTGGAGCATCTGCTGCGCCACCTGCTCCTCACCGGCGCAGTACTCGATCACCGCCAGGGCCTGAGTGACAAGTGGTTCGTAGCGATCGATGTCGCGCAGCACCTTCGAGTCCGGCGTCCGATCGAGGTAGATGGACAGCACGACGGGCAGGTCACCGCCCCATTCACCGGCCAGGAAGACAGCGCCTCGAACCGAGTTGCCGAGGCCGGAGACGAGACCGTCCAGACCGGCGATCCCGACCTCGCCCGATGGTTCCTCGTCTATCGCCGGTCCGGGGTGGATCACCATTTGGCCGCTGCGGAACGCTTCCCAGATCGGGCCGGTCGCGTGCGCCCACTGGGCCGGGTCGAGTTCCGCGGCGACACCAACCGCGGCTACCGATCGGGGGGCTGCACTGTCAGCCCCGGACGGGTCCGATCCGCCGGGCAGACAACCGTTGTCACCTCCGGCCATGTCAGCAGCCACGCTCAGCCCGGCGCCCATGGCACCGGGGATGGACTCGACCGTGAAATTCAGCAGTCCGGTCAGCAGGTCGTTCCCGAACGCACGGATGGACACGGCAATTCTCCTTGTTGTGGGTCATTCGTTCAGCGCTCTCCCGCGGCGCGGTGCGCACACACACCATCAGCATCAGCGCTCAGCGCGCGAAACGCGATCACAGATGGCACGCTTATTTTCGTCGAGATCACGGCAGACCAGGCACGTGTCGCAATCAGGGAGATGATCGACAAATGGTGACGATCTCGTCCGGTAACGGCACGAGCCACACGCTCAACGGCAGTGATGAATCGCCGCCGCTGCGAGAGGCCACCATGTCACCGTCCCGCCGCCGTCGTCGCGCCTCCCCCGAGTGGGAAGGACGCGATGTCATCACCGTCGCCGCTCTCCCCGGGCGGGGCCTCTATGTCCGCCACCTCGGTCACCCGGAGGGGGTGGACGGCGTGCACCGGCCCACGGTGGTACTCCCCGGCTCGGCTCCCCGGCCACCGGCTTCGTTCGACGTCAACTGGTTGACCGAGCAACTCGGCGAGATGCAGGTCGTGCACGTGCATGGGATCTCCCCCCGGATCAGCCCGGAGCAGGTCACCGCCGCGGCCACCGCGGTGAAGTCGATCGGTCGCCCGCTCGTCGTCACTGCCTACCACCTGACCGATCCCGGCGGCCTCGACGAAGCGACCTACGCCGCGCAACTGGACGCGTTGATTCCGCAAGCGGATGAGGTGATCACTCTTACCGAGTCGGCCCGGGAGGAGATCGCCCAGCGCTGGTCGGTGGACGCGATGGTGTTGCCGCACCCGCACGTCGTCGACTTCGTCCGAATGCGCCGGGGCAGGTCGGAACAGCGTCGCGGAGCCTTCGTTCTCGGCGCGCACCTGGGCAGCCTGCGACTGCCCGGTGATCCGGTCGCCGTGGTTGCGGCGCTCGCCGACGCGGCCGCCGAGGTGCCGGAGGTCCGGCTCGACGTTCATGTCCACGATCACTTGCTGGACTCGGACTCGACCCGGTTCAACCCGGTCGCGATTCGCGAGATCGAGCGGATCGTCACGAAGGCAGGGGGCAATCTGCGGGCACATCGGCCGATGACCGACGCCCAGCTCTGGGATCACCTGTTCTCGCTCGATGCCTCCTTCGTGCCGCCGCTGCATGGCTCACACTCGATTTGGCCGGAGGCCTGTTTCGATCTCGGCACTCAGGTGCTGCTGCCCTCCAACAGCCACGCCGCAGCACAACGGCCCGGGCTGTCGTACAACGCGACCGAAGCCGGTGTCCCGGACGTCGCCTCGCTGCGAGCAGCCATCGCTGCCGCCCGGCAACAGGAGACCTGCTGGCGGGCCGACCCGACCGAACGCTGGAAAGAACGCGTACAGATCGCCGAAACCCTTCGCACCTGCTACGAAAAGCTGCTCAAATCAAACTAAGTCGAGGGCGACGTCGAGGACCGGGGAGGAGTGCGTGAGCGCTCCGACGGAAAGGAAGTCCACTCCGGTCTCGGCGTACTCCCGGGCCACCGCGAGCGTCAGCCCTCCGGTTGCTTCCAACTCCACCGGTGACCCTGCCGCCCCCCGGACAGACCGCACGGTTTCCCCGAGGACCTGCGCAGACATGTTGTCGCAGAGCAGGAATCGAGCGCCGGCGGTGACCGCTTCGACCGCTTCGTCGGTGGTCGTCACCTCGACTTGGACCTCGACCTCCGGGAAGCGCTCAGTCACCAGCTGGTAGGCGGCAGTGATCGAACCCGCGGCGATCTTGTGGTTGTCCTTGACCATCGCGACGTCGTAAAGCCCCATCCGCTTGTTCGTTCCACCACCGCAGCGGACCGCGTACTTCTCCAGCATTCGCAGCCCAGGGGTGGTTTTTCGGGTGTCCAGCACCTGCGCACCGGTGCCTGCCAGGGCGTCCACCCAGGCCCGGGTATGTGTGGAGATGCCACAGACTCGAGACAGCAGGTTCAGCGCGGTCCGCTCGGCCACCAGCAGCACCCGGGTTCGACCTCGCAGCACCGCGAGCACGTCACCGCGCTGCACCCGATCACCGTCGCGGCGCAGCACGTCGGCGTACGGCACCGGCAGATCCAGCCAGGCGGCGACCTCGGCCAGCACCACGGAGATCAGCGGCAGACCGCTGACAACACCGTCCGCCCGCGCCACCATATGGGCCTCGCCCTCGGCGTCCGACGGGATGGTGGCCTCGGAAGTGACGTCGTGACCCGCCGTCCGACCGCCGTTCGGACCGCCACCGGCCCGTTGCGGACGACCACCAAGATCCTCGTCCAGTGCCCGCAGCACCAAAGCGCGCACCCACGCCGGATCCAGACCGGCCTTCACCAGTTCTTCTCGAGTGCCGTCCTGCCAAGCCACGCGCGTCTCCTCGAGCCACCGATGAGCGGTCATACCTTCTCGATCCCCCGTCCGGCCAACAACTTCTCCCCGCCATCAGCCAGCGGAGCAAAGCGGGTCTTGAGCACGCCCCCCTCGTGCAACCGGCTGACCAACCGGCCACGCCACAAGTCGTCGTCCTGCTCCGGGAAGTCCTCCCGGTAATGCCCGCCGCGAGTCTCCTCACGAATCGTCGCCACCCTGGTCAACGCCGTCGCGACGGTATGCAGGTTGGTGGTTTCCCACTCCGCGGTGCCGTAGCCCACTTCCAGGCGCGGGTCGAGGTGGGCACCGGCCGGCAGCGCGGCGAGCGCAGCGGCGGACGTCGCCAGCTCGGTAGCCGAACGGATCACTCCGGGCCCGTTGCTGGCCGCCCGCTGAATGGCCACTCGGGCGGTGGCCGGCAACAGCGACTCGCGGCCGGGTCGGATCACCGGCTCCAGTTGGGGCAGGGCCCCGTCGCCGATCCGGGCCGCGATGTCGTCCGCGATCCGGTGCGCGAAGACCAGGCCCTCCAGCAACGAGTTGCTGGCCAGCCGGTTGGCTCCGTGCACGCCAGTGCAGGAGGACTCACCGACCGCGTACAGCCCGGGCAGGCTGGAGCGCCCCCGCCGATCAACCAGCACCCCGCCGGAGTGGTAGTGCTGGGCCGGTGCCACCGGGATCAGGTCTTCGGCCGGGTCGAACCCGTGCCCGGCCAGCGCCGCGACGATTGTCGGAAACCGCCGCCGGAGAAACGCCCGGCCCAAGTGCCGCGCGTCCAGGAAGACATGATCGGATCCGGTGGCGGCCAGCTGCCGGACGATGGCCTTCGCGACCACGTCCCGCGGCGCCAGCTCGGCCATCGGATGTACCGCGGGCATGAACCGGACGCCGTTGACATCCAGCAGCAGGGCCCCTTCACCGCGGACCGCCTCGGAGATCAGCGGCTGCTGCCCGCGAGCACCCTGCCCGAGCCACAGCACGGTGGGATGGAACTGGACGAACTCCAGGTCAGCGACCTCCGCCCCGGCTCGCAGTGCGGCCGCCATCCCGTCACCGGTGGCTTCTCGGGGATTGGTGGACGAGCGAAACACCTGGCCGATCCCGCCGGTGGCCAACACCACGGCCCGGCCTCGGGCGGCGCCGACGCCGTCTCGGGAGCCCTCGCCGATCACGTGCAGGGTGACGCCGCACGCCGTCCCCGGTCCGCCGTCCGGCCCGTCCGATGCTTGACCGCTGGTAAGGACATCGAGGACGAGCGCGTGCTCGAGCACCTCGATCCCGGGATCATCGCGGACCGCCTCCAGGGCGGCGATCAGCGCCCGGGAAATCTCCGCACCGGTGGCATCCCCACCAGCATGCGCGATCCGGTCCCGGTGATGGCCGCCCTCCCGGGTCAGGGCGATCTCGCCGTTCGGGGCCAGGTCGAAGTTGGCGCCCAGCGCGACCAACTCGCGGACCCGCTGTGGGCCCTCAGTGACCAGGGCACGGACCGCCGCCTCGTCGCACAGCCCGGCGCCGGCAACCAGGGTGTCCGCCAGATGCTCGGCCGGTGAGTCGTCCGGGTCGAGCGCGGCCGCAATGCCGCCCTGCGCCCAGCGCGTCGAGCCGGAGTCGAGCACGGTCTTGGTCACCAGCAGCACCTTCGGAACCCGCCGGCGCAACTGAAGAGCTGCCGTCAGCCCGGCGATCCCGGAGCCGACGACGATCACTTCGGCCTGAGTGGTCCAGCCCGGCGACGGCGCCGCGAGCCGGGTGGCCAGGTGAACCGGTACGAGCCCGGGAGCGGCGTCGTGGTCTGCGTACGGATCGGCGTTCCGGTCGGCGCTCATCCGTGGTCCCGCTGGCCGGCTTCGTCCGCGCCGACGCCGACGATCAACGGCTGGTTGTCGATCAGCCGGGTTCGCCCGACTCGGGCGGCCACCAGCAGCACCGCCTCGCCGCGGTACCACTCCGGGACGTCGTCCAGGGTCTCCGGATGCACCAGCACCAGGTATTCCACCAGCGCCACCGGCTCGCGGACCAGCACCTCGCGGGCGGCTCGGCGGACGGCGCTGGCACCCTCGGCGCGGACTTCGACACCGGCCTGCAGCGCTCGCGACAGCGCCAGCGCGGCTTCCCGGTCGAACTCGCTGAGGTACATGTTCCGGCTGCTCAGCGCCAGCCCGTCGGATTCCCGGACCGTCGGCACGGCGACGATCTCGCACGCGTAGTCCAGGTCGCGGACCATCCGCCGGATCATCAACAGTTGCTGCGCGTCCTTCTGCCCGAAGAAGGCCAGGTCGGCTCGGGTGAGGTGGAGCAGTTTGGCCACCACGGTCAGGACGCCGTCGAAATGCCCGGGCCGGGAGGCGCCTTCCAGCCGATCCCCGAGTGCGCCGGCGGTCACCCGGATACCTGGGTCGCCGTCCGGGTACATCACGTCCGGGGACGGCGCAAAGACCAGGTCAACCCCCTCCTCGCGACAGAGTTTCAGGTCTGCGTCGAAGGTTCGCGGGTACTTCGCCAGGTCCTCGCCGGGGCCGAACTGCAGCGGGTTCAAGAAGATCGTCACGATCACCGCGTCCGCGCGTTTGCGGGCCTGACGGACGAGTTCGATGTGCCCGGCATGGAGCGCACCCATCGTCATCACGACGGCAACGGTGCCGGTCAGACCGACACGCGCGGTAGCCAACTCGGCACGATTACGCGCCACTGCGGTGGAGCTCATGCTGGGTAACCTACCTGCCGCCAACCGCACCGCCGTGCGACCCCCGGCCACCCATCCACCGGCGAAATCGTAATGAATCGACTACCAGTTGTAGCGAGCCAGTAGGACCGACGGCCTCAACACAACCGGAAATGGCAGTCTCAAACCCAGCTCCTCGTCACCGCTGGCCTGCCCTGTCACTCGCCATCCAGACAACCTGGCACAACCGGCTCGGCGCTCGGCTTCGTCATCCACAGCTCCTGAACTGTGGAAATCGACGTCCGCACCAAGAACCAGAATTCTGGTCATTCCCCAACTATTGAGGATTATCCTGAATTTGTCACGAGCTCGCGTCGGAGCGCAGGGCCTCGAGCAGTG
>JANNPJ010000587.1:0-11260 GCA_031400005.1 Kineosporiaceae bacterium
GTCCCATTCCGAACCCGGAAGCTAAGCCTGACTGCGCCGATGGTACTGCACTGGTTACGGTGTGGGAGAGTAGGACGTCGCCGGACATCATTTCAGGATGGCGGCCACCCGTAAGGGTGGCCGCCATCACTGTTTTGCCTGCCCCCCTTTCAGGCGAAAGTGTCGGCGGCCGGGTGCGGTTTACGAATCCAGATCATGGACAACAGCAGCATCGCTAATGATCCGGCGGTCCTCCCAATGTTCCGGCGGTCCTCCGGGTCCGACTGGCGACGTAGCTCACGTTGAGCCGGCGCGGCCCCAGCCCGGCGGGGCCCAGCGGTGATGGTCACGGGAGGCGGATCGCCGGCTATCCGGAAAGGGCGTTGGGTGGTTGTTGGGGCACAACCAGATCCACCGGCGTTTCGGCTCTTTCCCGGTCTCCTGCCGTTGACGGCATTCCCGCAGCGGTTCGTCGCACTGCCGGCACCGGCGCTGCCGGCCCAGCTCGTCGGACATTTCCTGGGTGAGGAGTTGCTCGGCAAAGGCTGCATTCTCCATGGCGATCATGAATTCGCCCGGTGGGTAAGGATTTTGAGAGCGTTCACCGATGATGCTCCACCGCCGATCGGTGATGACGATCTTCTGTTGAAGGTCACGCATGAACACCAGGTCAGGCAGCTGGTCGAGCAGATCCGCTATGTGCCGCTGGTTACTGGCGGGCACCTGGTCCATGGGTGGGCAGATGAGACGAACGTCAACACCGCGCAGATGGGCCTGTTCCAGCGCTTCGCTGATCGTCACCGCGTGTCGTCCCTCCCAGGCGTTCCAACACCAGACGCTCATGGTTGCTTTCGTGATCTGCGCGACCACCTCCTCGATGACGGCATCCTCGGTGTGCGGGCCGTAACGGCGGACGTAGGGTTCTAGAGCGGCCAGTAGATCCGCTTCCGGTGACCCCTCCGCGAGTCGTTCATCCGCCGATTCGGTAGGGGAAAGGCCAATCAGGTCAGGGATGTTCACCCGGCGAACGGTGCCTGCGGTGATCAGGTCCGGTAGCACCGAAAGCGGACCACTATGGGCCGCCGCGAGGGCGCGATCGGTGAGCAGGAGGTACAGTCGGCCACGAGCTCGGGTGGCAGCGACAGTAAAGCGGCGAATATCTGCAAGGGCGTTGGCCTCGTCCAGTCGAGTGCCGTCCACCCTGCCACCGCCGTCCTCAACGAGATCGGCGAGCACCGTGCCAAACTGGCGGCTCTGGAAGGAATCTGGCGTTCCGATCGGAGTGAGAGCGGTGCCTGCCTCGGCAACGACCGCCCTGGTGGTCTCGACCTGTGGCGGGTAGGGCACCACCACGGCTAACGCCGCACTCGACCTCCCATCCTGATGATGATCCGTCAAGGCCTGGGCCAGCAGCGCGCCAATCGCCCACCAGCCAGACTGCGTCTTGTCGGCGTGATACGTCGTCCGCAGCGCGGGCGGCAGGCCATCAACGGTGACGACGACGAGGTCGGTTCCCTCCGTTCGCGTCGCCCCCTTGCTCGTTAGCTCTAGAACGTTGTCGTAGGCGACGTGGTTGACGAGCTCGGTAAGCGCTGGGCCGAAACGGAATTGCTCCGTCAGGGCGACGCACCCGGGCGTGGCCTCAGCCGGATTCGTGGCGCCGAGGAAGGCGAAGCAATCTCGCTTGAAGAGCCCCCTGACTTGCGCGCCGGCCGGGAACTCGGCATCCACGATCGGCCCGTTCTGCAGGTAGTCCCCGATCAGTACAGCGCCGACGCGGGCATGTCCGAGGGCGTGGACGAGATGCGGAAACTGGGCCGCCACGGCCTCATCAATGATCACGTGATCGAACGGCTCGGCGGTCAACCATGGGCGCAGGGCGATCTGGGTGAACGTCGTGGCCACGACCTGGGCCTGCGCCACGAGGCTCTGCTCGATGGCGCGTCGGTCCTGGCTGATCTGCTCCTGCACCTGCTCGTACTGTCGCTCGATGGGCTCGCGCTGACGCCGTTCCTGCTCGGCACGCTCGCGCAACGCGGGCAGGTTGGTGTGCAGTTTCCACAGCGGCCATTGGTCCGTGACCTGGGATTGGTCCAGTGGGCTGCCAAGATCCAACGTGTTCAGCCGAGCGAATTCGTGGTGCAGGTCAGCCAGGCGAGTCTCGGCCGCCTTGAGTCGCCCGGTTGCCGAGTCGCGACCGGCTTCGATCTCTTGGCGACTCAGTTTGCCGCAGGCCTCGGGCGCTACTGCGGCGTTCCGGGCTGCTGTGAGCGCCGTGCTCAGCGCGGATCCGGTCTGCGCCAGTTTATCGATCAGTTCCTGCCGGTCGGCTTGACCTCGAGCGATCGCACGGAAGCGGCGGATCCGATTCCAGGCATGCCGTTTCAACGTTGCCAGCTCGGCGTCCACGATGGCCAGTTCGGTGCGGGTGTGAACGTCCTGTTCCACCGCCTCCCGGCAGGCCAACGACAGCAGCAGAGCCTGGTAGCCGATGAGGTCCGCGAGGGCCTCGGCGACATCCTCCTCGGCCGACCCCAGGTCGTGCTGCTGGCGTTCTTGCGCGGCCCGGTTTGCTACTCGCTGCCCGGCCCGCCGATACTCGACCGCATCGAACCCGGTGATCTGGGCACACGCCGTGCTCAGCGCCACGTCCGCCTCGGTCAGCGCGAGAATGTGACTGTCCAGCGCTGCCGCCCGCTGATGGAGCTCGGACTGCCGAAGCTCGACCAACCGCCCGAGGTTTACTCGCTCGTCGGCCGCGAGCGCAGGCAGGTGGATGGTGCCGATCCGCAGCACCTCTCCGCTGCCTGGCTGCATGATCTGGACGGTTTGCTGGGTAGCGGTGTCCACCGCGATATTGATCGCCGAGACCAGCAAGACTCTTCGCCCGGTGCTGGCCAGGTGGCTGAGGGCAGCCGCGATGACTCGCGTCTTCCCGGTCCCTGGAGGGGCCCAGACCAGGTGTAACCCCGAGGCGCAGCACGCGATGACGGCCTGCTTCTGGGCCGACCGGAGCTCGTCCCAACCGTGCACCGAGCTGAGATCATCGCCGACCGGCAGCGGCGTCAGCTTCTTCTGCGCGAAGGTCGCCAGTAGCGGGCTGTCCCGGACCACTTCCAACCCCTCGGCCAGGCCGGTGAGGATTCGTCGCTGGTCCGCGGCCGGGACGTACAGATCCAGTGCGGTCTGGGGCGCGACCACCGACGTCCGGACCCGAACCGCGTCCCCAGCGACGACCACCTCGATCACGCCGTACTCGCGGCCGACTCGATCCGTACCGTGGCGCAGGTATCCGGCCTCGACGTTCTCTACCTGTTCAGTGGTCAGTCGATGGTGGACGACGAACCAACCGGGGCCGAGCTCCGGGTCGGGGTGTACCGCGGCCAGGCGTCGAGACTGTTGACCTCGGTCGGGCACCTGGTCGACGGCCTCGTGGACCAGGTCCTTGATCTTCGTGACCCACAGCGGACCGGCATTCATGCATAACTCCTCGCTACCACGGGTCACGCCGACTCGCTCGGACATGGCCCAGCATGTGCCGATCATGCATGGTTGCGCCGACCGCCGGTAATCGCGCGCAATTGCCCGCGAAGGCGCACGGAGGGTGACTTTGTGAATCCCCTCGTACCGGTCTAAACGGAACGCTCTCAGAGTTTGGGGGATGGATCCCTGTATTGGGATCCACCGCACTCTGGCGAAACTGCGGTCTTACTGATTCCCTAACTCAGGGACCTGCCGTGCCGATGCGGATACCACTGCGTTGCCACGAATGATCCAACGGAAGTAACCCAGGGCGCGAGGAGGTGGCATGAGTCGATTCGGTCGCGAGATTGCGATGGGTTTCGGCGTCATCGGCCTGCTACTCAGCGCGCTGTACGCATTGCAGTTGGATCCCGTCGTCAGTTCCATCTGCACCGGGGTCGTCGCACTGGGGTCTGTCGCCTGCCTCATCGTCGGACCCAACTTGCACAAACCGATCCCCGCGCTGCCGTGGCGGTTACTTGCGGGCGCCTCGGTGATGTTTCTCGGCGGCGTCCTGATCCGGCCCTGGTCGGTCGCTCAGACCGGCTTCAACCAGTGGATCGGGGACGGGTTCACCCTCGTCGGCTACGCGCTGCTAGTCAGCAGCCTGATCGGCCTGAACCGGGCCCGCGGCCGGCTGGAACGGCATGCCCTGGCCGACGGGATCATCGTCTGTCTCGGCGCAGGCCTGGTGACGGCCGTGTTGTTCGTTGCCCCGGCGGTGGAGGTCTCCAGCCGTCCCAAGATCATGTCCTTTGTCCAAGGCTTCTACCCGCTGATCGACATCTTGCTGCTGCTGTTGCTGCTCAACCTCGCGTTCACGACTGCATCGCGACTGCCGAGTTACCGAGCGTTCCTGATCGGGATGATCGCGCTGGAGATCGGCGACTTCGGCTATGCCTTGATCGGCGCCGACGGAGACCTTGTCGGTCCACCACTGCTGGACCTGCCGTTTCTGCTGGCGTACACCTTTTTCGGGATCGCCGCGATGCACCCGAGCATGGCGGGGATCTCGAAGGCGGTGGGAAAATCCGATCAGCCCTGGTCCTGGATGCGTCTGGTGCTGATCGTCCCGGCGCTGTTTGCGCCGGGCGTGGTCGTGCTCTTCCTCGAGGTCGACCGGAACTCGCGCATTCTGCTCAGCATCGTCTTCATCGCCCTGGTCGCTACCTTGCTTTTTCGTGCCGTCGCCGCCGTCCACAGCCTGGACCGGATGCAGGAGACCTTCCGGTTTCAGGCCCGCCACGATGCTCTCACCGGTTTGGTGAATCGGGCCGAGGCGATGGCCAAGATCTCCCGGATGCAGTCCACCCGGCGTCGGCAGGACCCTTCGGTTTGGGTGCTCTTTCTCGATCTCGACGGCTTCAAGTTCATCAACGACTCCTGGGGCCACGAGACCGGTGACCAGTTGCTGGTGGAGGTTGCCACCCGATTGCAGACCGTCACTCGCTCCGTGGCCACCGTTGGCCGGGTCGGCGGCGACGAGTTCGTGATCAGCGGGATGCTCACCCGTGAGCAGGCGATCAAGCTGGCCGTGGATGTCCAGGCCATCCTGCGGGATCCGATCGAGATCGAGGGCCTCGACCTGATCGTCACCACTTCGATCGGCATGGCCGAGGCAACAAGGGGGGAGGACGCCGAGGGCTTGCTGCGCGATGCCGATGCCGCGATGTACCGGGCAAAGGGCGCCGGCCGCGACAGTTACCTGATTTTCGACGAAAGCATGCGGCAGAGCGTGCGCGAACGGGTAGAGATCGAGTTGGCCCTGCGCCACGCCGTCGCTCGTGGCCAGCTGTGGATCGCCTACCAACCGATCGTCAGCCTCGACACCGAGCTCGTCGCCGGTTGCGAGGCGTTGTTGCGCTGGACGCATCCGGTGCGGGGGGAGATTTCGCCGGAGGAATTCATCTCGGTCGCCGAGGAAACCGGGATGATCATCGATATCGGGGCCTGGGTGTTGCAGGAGTCGGTGCTTCAGCTGGCCCGCTGGCAGCGAGCAGGTGTCGTCAGTCCGGAGTTCTTTATGTCGGTCAATGCCTCGACCCGCCAGTTGCGTGACCATGAGCTCACCAAACAGGTGGCCCAGCTCTTGGCGGAAACCGGCGTGCAGGCGTCGCGCTTGGTCGTGGAGATCACCGAATCGGTGATGATGGAACAGTCCGACCTGGTCACCGAGGTCCTGAAGGGGCTGCGGGAACTGGGGGTTCGACTTTCCGTGGACGACTTCGGGACCGGCTATTCCTCGCTCAGTTACCTCAGCCGTTACCCGGTTACCGGGGTCAAGGTCGACCGCGCTTTCGTCGACGGGTTGGGCGACGTCCCCGGTGACGAAGCGATCGTCCGAGCCGTCACCGCCATGGCCAGCGCGCTGCAGCTGGGCGTTGTGGCCGAAGGCGTCGAAACCAGGCGCCAGCGGGACATCCTGTGCGCGTTGGGGATTCAGCATGGGCAGGGCTGGTTGTGGGGACGCGCGGAACCACCGGAGACGTTCGAACTGCTGTGGGGGCCACCGACGCAAAAGGAAATGCTGGCTCACGCCGAACTGACGTCGGCGAAAGCCCAGGTCCGCAGGCTGACGCCGCTGCCCAGAGGGTTGGCCGAGGCGGTGGCCGAGACCTCCACCGCCTCGGCGCAGTCGGCTCAGGCCGAGGAGGCGAACTCGTAAGCCCAGAAGACCTGGCTATCGAGCCGCTGCTTTTCCGGCTGTCGGGTGAAGGTCCCGGCGAGGCGGGCGAAGGTTTCTGGAAGCAGCATGTTCTCTTCGTTGAATTTGCAGATGTCGGCGGCGACCACGCCACCCTGCGGCGGGATGACGGAGCACACGGAGCTGATCAGCTGAGCCAGCACGCCGGTTCCGTGATAATCGGGATCGATGGCCATGAATCCGACGTACCAGATGCGTTGTTCGGCGTAGAGCTCCGGCCACCGGGCTGCATAAAACTCTGGGGAGATGAGCGGCACGGCTTTGAGGTCATTCGTCAGGGTGGTTATCCCGACGGGATTTCTGGTGTCCCGGTTGCCATAGACGAGGTGTTTGGTGACCAGGCTGTCGACCATCTGATCGTCAAATTCGCTGCGGGTCAAGGCATGTCGTTGTGCTGCCCGGGTGCGTAGCGGTTCGAACGCCCGGTCGTAGAGTGACCAGCAGGCCTCGGCCTCGGGTCCGATTACTGCTGTCTTCGTCACAAGGTCCAATGCAGGCTCCAGACGGCGGGACATAGCGGGATCAACGCGCGCAGAATGGAAGAAGCATAGTGGCACCGGGCGGTGTCAATGGCACCCGGGAGTTCGGCGCGGTAGTTGGCCGGGATCCAGCGGCGGGCTTAACGTGATCAGTTATGGACTCCACCACGGCTTTGATCGTCCGCGTCACGCCCGGAGTGCACTGGCATGCGTTGGAAGACGACGTGGTCGTCGGCCGAGGTCATGCCCTGCATCGGGCCGACGGCCGGGCATTCATCAGCATCGACACCTGGGCCGACGATGTCTTCGTGGCACTTGCCGAGGCCATCACGCAGGATCTGGCCTTCCCGGTCTACACGGTGGTGGCCGAGGATGACCGCGAGCATTTGGGCCGCTGGTCCATGCTCGGATTTCGAGACAATCGGCGGGAGGACGAGTACGCGATTCCGACCGCCCCGGAATCCACCGGCCTGAAGGACGCCGTTCTGCCAGTCGGGTTCAGCCTGGTTGGAGCCGATCGGGTCGACGAGGATCGCCTGCGCCAGCTCGACCAGACTCTGCGGCAGGACGTTCCGGGCTACGCCGGGTGGGTGAACCAGCCCGAGGAGTTTCACCAGTTGACCTTCGAGAACCGCTGGTTCGATCCGGCGACGTACCTGATCGCGGTGTACCAGAGTGAATATGTTGGATTGGTAAGGATTCTCGGTTTGCCGCGACAGCCTCGGCTCGGCCTGGTCGGCGTGTTGCCGGAATATCGGCGGCGCGGTCTGGCCCGCGCGCTGCTGGCCGCGGCGCTGCGCCCGTTGCATGAACGCGGCGTCAGCACGGTCTCGGCCGAGGCAGACGAATCCAACCTGGCCTCACGGGCCTTGCTGGGAGGCATTGGCGCAGTCCGGACCGGCGGTGCGATCGAGCTTGTCCGCCGCTGACCGCCCGCCGGTGGCTGCCTCATCAGGGTCGGCGCAGCGGGGGCCAGGTGCGCTCGGCGACGGGGATGGTCACCGTGATGGTGGCACGTTTGAGCTGGGCAGTGCGGCCGGTGCGAGTCGCCCATCCGGCCAGCGACCGCCACCAGGCGGGGGAGCCGGCCGGCAGGTCGGCCGCCGGAATGGCAGCCAGGTCACCGTCGTCCCAGCCGGTGCCGTACGGCTGCGGCGGATCGAGGGCGGCGGGGTCATCCGGGACGACGTTTCTGCGTAGCGCCGGTAGCTGCCGATTCCAGTCCGTCAGCAGTTTGGCGGTTGCGGCAGCGAGAGTGATCTGTCCCGCGGCGGAGGCGGAATCCGGGTATGTCGGGTGCTTGACGGCGGCATGATGCAGGCTCGCGGCGACCTCCGGCCGGGTCTTGGCCCAGGTGGTGTATGCCTGATCGGCCAGTCCGCCAAGGGTGATCACCGCGGTGATCGGCCCGCCCGCGGGGACAGCGCCCGGTGCGGCGGGGACCAGGAGGGCATCGAGCCAGCGGTGTCGGTAGGCGGCGATCGCGGCGTCTTTTGCGTGCCGGGTGCCCCCGCCCTGGCCGTACACGCTGTAAACGAAGGCGTTGATCATGATGTAGCTGGTAGTGATGCCGATCTTGGTGAGCAGGCCCTGTACTCGCTGGCCGGCCTCACCGACCAGGATCCGCCGGGTGATGCTCTCGTGTGTTGCCGGGTCCTGCCCGATAACGAGCACTCGAGCCGTGCCGTCCAGCCGGCCGCGATGGAAGATCGGCCCCCACTCGACCCGGAAATCCTTGGCCGGGTAGATCTCCTCGTCGGGATATGCGGCGACCAGGGTGTTGAACGGCGGCGTCGCATATCCGGGACAGAATTCGTGAATCTGCTGGGGCATGGCAGAGCTCCTCTAGGTGAATGGTCGCCTTCGAGAAGGAGCCGACCGACGTCCCCGGCGATACCTGGAAAGAGGTCGGACATGACCGAGGTCGACGACTCCGGCGAGGTGAAACGCGGACGGTTTGCCCGCGAGTACGGGCGGGGAGTGCTGGCGGAGCAACCACCACCGCCCGACGTGGACGAGTCGGTGGAGATGGCCGCGACACCGGCCGGGGCCTATGCGCTTCACGGTGCTGTGATCACCGGCACCGAGGTGATGTCCAGTGGCTATCTGGTGATCGACGGCGGGGTCATCGCCGCGGTGCAACAGACCGAGCCGATCGGGGTGGATCGGATCGTGGAGACAGCCGGGGTGATCCTGCCCGGCCTGATCGACCTGCACGGGCATCCGGAGTTCAACGTGTTCGCCGCGTGGGAGCCACCGAGGCTCTTCGCCAACCGTTACCGCTGGCGCAGCAGCGACATCTATCACCAGTTGGTTCGCGATCCGCAGGACGTGCTGCTGACGAAGCTCCCGGCCGGAACCGAGTTGCGATACGCGGAGATCCGCGCGCTGGCCGGTGGGGTGACGGCGATTCAGGGCGCCAGCGGGAAGGCCCGTAAAGCCGGGAGCGAGCCGCTGGTCCGGAACGTGGACTTGTGGATCTTCGGGCAGCACAAGGCGCGCGCCATGATCGACCTGCCCTCCTCGACCACCGGCCGGGACTTCCCAAGGCTGCAGAAAATCATCACCGAGATCGGTACCGGGGACATCACAGCGTTCTATCTGCACCTGTGTGAGGGGCAGCGCGGTGATGAGCGCAGCAGTAAGGAATTCCAGCGGTTTCTCGACAGCGGCGCCGCGACCGCGGCGACAGTGCTGATTCATGCCAGTTCGCTGGACGCCGGGCAAATTCATCAGGTTGCCGACGCCGGCTGCAAACTGGTCTGGTCACCGCAGTCCAACCTGCGCCTCTACGCACAGACCACGTTGGCAGCCGAGGCGATCGCGGCCGGAATGCCGGTAGGGCTCGGCGCCGACTGGCTGCCGTCCGGCTCCACCAGTCTGCTCGCCGAAATGAAGGTCGCCCGGCGGGAACTGACCCGGCAGGGCCTGGAGATCGCACCCGCTGACCTGGTCCGGATGGTCACCAGCGGGGCGGCGTCAATCGCCGGCCTGGGGGATCACCTGGGTGAGCTGAAGGTTGGCCGGCCCGCCGACGTCCTGGTTCTGGAGCGGCACCACGAGGATCCGTACGAGAATGTCTGCCTCGCCGACCCGTCGTGGGTGGAGATGGTGCTGATCGGCGGGGACCTCACGTACGGCCGAGCCGATTGGTACGCGCAGCTCGCGGCCGAGCCGAACAGTGGCGAGCAGTTGATCGCTTGGGGCAAGCAGATGCGCCTGGACTGCAGTTTCGACGCACTGCCCGGTCAGCCGGTACCGACCCTCGCCGATCTGCGCGCCGCGCTGACCGCCGCCTACCCGCCGGTCGGGCCGATCTACGCCTGAGCAGCGCGCGGTCAGAACCACTGATCTCGAATCTCTGCGGGCGACCTTGCGTGCCGCCGAGACCTGCCGGGACTTACCGACCTCCCCGGCGAAACTCGCCGCGCTGGTCAAGGCCGAGGTGGCGGCGTCCATGAACGGACCCGCGGTCGCGACCCGACTGCGGGAGCAGGCCAGCGATCCTCTCGGCGCGGCGCTCGCGCTCACACTCGGCGGCCTCGGCGGTCTGGCGCAATGGCTCCACGACGGTGGGGCAGCCGCCAGCTGGTGGACCGCACTGGCCACCTGCCTGGCCACCTACGCCGTCCGACTGATTCTCGCCACCAGTGGTTGGGAACTGGCCCGCCCGGTGCGGAGTCATCCGTGAACCGCGGGGTCGGGTTTCACCGGTTGCTGCCAGACCTCGGTGCGGTCGTCGCCGGCGTGGTGGTGATCCTGGCCGCCCTCGCCATGGCGGGCCCAGGCTCCGACCCGGGACCGCAGATCAAGCCGGCCTGCGGCCCCACCCTGCAGGTGTCGTCCTCGACCGAGCGGGGCAAGTCTTCGATCGGCTCGGTAGGCTCCGGGGTTCTGCAGCGGGCTGCCCAGGAATTCAACGCCCTGCAGGTGGCGAAGGAGCATTGCGCGCAGGTGGTGGTAACCGGCCTGACCTCCGGAAGAGCTGAGCTGGAACTGGAAAAGGCGAAGGAATTCGCCAAGGATGGCGCCGCCGGTGCCGGGACGCCGTTCCGGCCCGACGCTTGGACGCCGACCGACTCGTTGTGGGCGAGATTGCTTGAGCATCGCACCGGCCAGCGACTGACCTATCTCGGCTCGCTTGCCGCGAGCCCCATGGTCGTCGCCGTCGCGCCGCAGACAGCTAGCCGGCTCGGGTGGGAAGGAAGCCCTCCTGCCTGGCCAGATTTGCGTGACCGAATCAAGGACGGCACTCTCCGGCTGCTCAAGGAAAATCCGACGTTCTCGACGTCCGGGGCTGCGGCCACGCTGCTGGCCTACCGGGCCGGGCTGCCCGGCACGGTAAGCGCTGCGAAGCTCACGGTCGAGGACACGAAGGACGGCATCGCCCAGCAATTCGCGGCCGACATCGAGCAGGGTGTCGTGACCTACCCGGACGACATCATCGAGATCCTCGACGAAACTGCGCAAGCGGGTACGCGTACTCGTCCTGGTGAACTGCCGGCACAAGCCGAGTGCCGTCGAGGTGTTCGACGCGATCTTCACTCAGCTGGGCGCCGGGCGCTCGTGAGATTTA
>JANNPJ010000605.1:0-3319 GCA_031400005.1 Kineosporiaceae bacterium
ATGTCGCTTCGTGGGGCCGAGTGGTTTTCGAGCGTCACTTGCGGATCCGCCGCCGGTCGCGTCTGCGCTTCAGTCGCCCAGAGCCCACCACCGAGCCGACCTCGCCAGTCTGCTGGACAACATCAAGGCTGACTCGATCCTTGAGAACTCGGTCCCTGCCTCGAGCCCGCACCGACTCGCTTGGACTCGGAGCGCCTGGCACCCCATCCCCGGCCCTGGCCACGCCGATCACGAGATCGAAATGATCCGGCCTCAGGGCTGCGACAGCCTTTCCGCGAGGCTAAATTCATCCAGGCGGACGGCCTGCCAGGGCGCCTGGACGACCGGTACATTTGCCGCCAGACGGACACGGGGAGGTGGGCGGGTACGGCGATCGAGAGCACCTCTGTGAGTCCGGCCGAGGGCTGGGAACGACTACGCGATCGATTCCGCGGCTGGGTTCGTGGCGTCCTCCACGAACGGGCCCCGCTGGCCGGGCGGATCGTGCGAGCACGAGTCTGGGCGCTGTGGGCGGCGCTGGCTCTGCTGCTGCTGGTGGCGCTGCTGATGCCGCGCTACCGGTCCAGTCTCGGCGTCTACCTCTCCTGCTACTGGATCTTGATCATCTGGTTCGCGGCGGCTCGCACCAAGACGATTACCTGGGCCGGGTTGGCCCGGATGTTCAGCATCGGGTGGTCTGGTCCTGGGTGATCGCCTGGGTGTCGTCCCGCCTGGTCGATCTCACCAATGTGAGCACCACGTCAGCCGGGCCCGGGACGGCGATCGCTGCCTTCACCGAGGAGTCGCTCAAGCTCGTACCGCTAATCGCCCTGGTGCTGATCGCTCCGGGTCGGATACGGCGACTGGCCGCGGTGGACTGGCTACTGCTCGGTCTGGCCACCGGTCTCGGCTTCCAGGCCTGGGAGGACTTGCTGCGCCGACTGGCTCAGCAGGTGGTGTCCCGAGGCATCTTCGACCTCCTGCTCACCGGCAACGGCGGAGCCGGCAGCGGATACCCGCAGTACGGCTGGGGTTTGCTCTCCGGCGGGTCGGGAAAATGGGCAAGCGCCGACGTCTACGGGTACGCCGGACATCACGTCTTCACCGCTCTCGTCGCCGCGGCCATCGGACTCGGCATCGCCGCCTGGCGCTGGGGTGGCGCCCGCACCGACTGGTCCCGATGGCAGTGGCGAACAATCGCCGTCGGCCTACCGGTCCTGGCCTGGTTGCTCGTGGTGATGGGCCATTTCGGTTACAACGCGGCACTGCGGGACAGCCGGTGGACACAGGCTCCACAGGCGTCCACGCCCTGGATCCTGCGCTTCACCTGGTCGCACCTCGGCCAGGGCACCGGTATGGGTTGGCTGCTGCTAATTCTGCTCCTGGCCTGCTTGATGGTGGATGCCGCTCGCCTGCAACGGGCCGGACCGATCACCGACCTTCCGAACCTCGTCGAGCAGGAACCGGACTGGAAAGCACAGCCCCACGAGACCGTCGACCGATCAGCCGGGCCGGCGCTGGTACCGCCCCGACTGCACGGGGTGGCGCGTGCCCTCATTGCACTCGGAGTGCATGTCTGCCGCGACCTGGCGGTGATGGTTGCCGCCCATGCCCGGCAGGGCGACGAGCCGCGCTCGGCTGCTGTCAGGCGAGGCCGAGCAGCCACCATCCTGCTCCGAGAGGTCCGTGGACAGGCCATCGAGAGTGTGGTTCCCGGCGGAGGGCTTCGGGACGAACTTCGCGCCCGGCGGCTGACCCGGCTGATCGCCGTCGCCGGACTGGCCCTGCTGCTGTTCGCCGCCAGTGTCGTGGCGGTGCTGTTGGCCCGCAGGATAGGGACCGACCTCACCCCGGGCGCCGGGTTGCTGGACTGGCTGGCCGGGCAGTTCGACGGACTCGCCCGATGGTGGTCGCGACGAAGCCTGGCCGAGAAGATCCTCATCGGTGCGGGGATCGCCGCGCTGGTGGGGTTGTCCGGCGGCTCTTTCGGGCTGGCGCTGGGGGTCTCCGGGGTGGCCACATATGCGGCCGAACACGGGCGCGGAACGGCGGATTTCATCCGCGATCCCGGTTCGGCCACCCGTTCCTGGCTGGACACCACCACACCGGCGGAGGCGGGCCTCGACCTGCTCGAGTTCGGCCTCACCTTCGCTCCAGGCAACTTCGCGGGAGCGGCGACCGGCCGTTATGCGGCCAACCGAATCGGTGCCTGGCGTTATCTGCATGGAGCGTGGACCGGCCCGAACGGGCTGCGGTTGAGCGCCGCGGAGTTCCAACTCGTGCAGGCCGGTCGGGCCACGGCCATGATGAACGAGCGCGCCATCACCGCCGGGATCACCCAGGTCGCCGACACCCTGCCTTCGGGGCAGTTGATCGGGCTCGATCACCGGCTGAAGGACCTCGATTCTCTCGCCCGCAAGGTCGCCACCGACCTGGACGACCCCGGCAACGTGACCCAGGTTCTGGACCGGATCAAGGACAATGTCCGCTACACCCTGAACGTCCCGACCGGTAGCTACGTCCAGGAGACCACCGAAGCGGTACGGGGCCTGCGAGCGGCGGGATTCGAGCCGGTTCAATGGAAGTCCGCATGGAGCAACCCCGGTGCCGGGTACCAGGGCATCAACACCTGGTGGCGAGATCCGGGCAGCGGGCAGATCTTCGAGGTCCAGTTCCATACCCCGGAGAGCTTCGACGCCAAGATGGTGACGCACGACCTGTACAAACAACGCCGGATACCGGGTGTCGACCCTTCAGTGCAGGAGGCGCTCAAGCTGGAGGAAGACAAGATCTTCGATGCGATACCTCGCCCCGAAGGCTCGATCGGTTTCAAACCTGAGGAGTTCGCACCGTGAGCACGTGGACGTATTACGCGGTCTTCGAACCGCCGTTCTCCACCTTGGAGCAGCCCGACACCATCCTGCGCCAGCGCCCGGGAGCCCTGCGCGAGGACGCGGAACGGCTGATCCGGACCGGAGCCTGGCAAGCCTCTGATCTGCTGGAACTGATTCACCTGGGGCACAACGAAAAAGAGGTGCTGGAGATCGACCGGGCCCGAGCCGCGAGCATCGCTCGGCAACTAGCCGGGTCCGGAGCCATCCCCACCGCCCCAGCCGACCTCACCTGATCATTCGTAGCGGCGCCTGCAGGTGGTTTCGGCCCCGCCGAAGCACTACACAGTTCGCGCTAGTTGATCTACAACGATTTCCTTGATCACCTCAGATAGATACCCAAGTCCAGCTGACCTCACCCGGAACGTGGTGAGAACGCCTGCAGACAAGTTTCCATGCGCGGGCCGTCGGCAGATGCACCAGGCGAACGGTCAGGCCCCTTGCGGCCG
>JANNPJ010000615.1:0-3291 GCA_031400005.1 Kineosporiaceae bacterium
CGACCTGCGCGCCGCCAGCCAGAACCTCACGGCAGCGGATGTCACGGCGGTGTACGCCCACTTGAGCGCGGCCTCCGCTATGCACCTGCGGGCTTTCGGAGGTTGACCGGATGCGGGAGTAACCGGATATGGCGGGGTCGACAGTCCCGCAACATACCCCTACGGGTATACTGATCGCCAGTTCAAACAAGGAGAAGATCACCTTCCGTGACCTCAAGGACGTCGAAGTGACGTTCCCGCTGATCGAGGACATCTCGATGAACGTTGCGACGAAGTACGGGATGATCATGCCGGGCGAGGACTCGATCAAGGCCGCGCGCGCGGTCTTCGTCATCGACCCGATCAGCACGATCCGGGCGATGATCTACTACCCGCTGAGTCTCGGGCGCAACTTCGACGAACTACGCCGAGTGGTCATCGCCCTGCAGACCGCTGACGCCCTCGATGTGGCCACCCCCGCAGACTGGCGGCCGGGCGAACCGGTGATTGTGCCGCCCGCTGGCTCCTGCGGGACGGCCAAGGACCGGATGGATACCGACGAGGACGGCATCACCTGCATCGACTGGTTCTTCTGCACCAAGGACGTGTCCGAGGCCGAGGTCTACACCGCGATCGGTACCGCGAACGGCCGATGACGACGCCCCCGATACGAATGCCGCCGGCACCGTTCCGCGCGCCTCCGCAGCGGCCCGGGCTCGGCCTCAGCACCAACCGCAGCTGACCGGCTGGCACACCGCCCGATCGGTGTCTTCGTCATCGGGATGGGTTTGGAGCATCCGGTGAAGGTCGCGTTCGTGCCCGACCTCTCTACTGATCCTGGCGGCGGCTTTCCTGGACGACCAGCCGCACCTGCCCGCCGGTCCGTGACGGATCGGCGCCGGTGACCAGCCCGCACTCACGCTGTACATGCTCCACCGGTGGATGAGCGAGGCACCGTCACCATCGCCCAGGCGCACCCCGGCCTGGTTCATCCCGGTGATCGGCAACCTGGTGGTCCCCCTCGCCGGAACAGCGCACGCCCCGGTGGACATCTCCTGGTTCTTCTTCGGCGGCGGTCTGCTCTACTGGCTGGCCCTGACCCCCGCCGATCCCTGCCGGGTGATCCTGGCCGGCGACTTCCCAATCGGCTGCAGCCACCCTGGCCATCCTGATCGCCCCACCAGCGGCGCTCGCCGCTGGACCCGTTCGGGCGAATCCTGTTGTTCGCCGCGCTCTTCCAGGTGCCACTGCTGGCAACCTGGGTTCGCCGACCGGCTCGGGCCGCGTTCGCCGTCCCGGGTGAGCCGGGTGAGTATCTGAACGGTTTTCGGCTACTTCACAGTAGGGCGAGGGCGTTGTGCCCGCCGACGAAGGCGGCGACCAGGAGCAGCAGGACCGCGAACGCGCGATTGAGAGCCGAGTTGGGAAGCCGGTCGGCGATCCATCGCCCGGCGACGGTCCCGGCCATGGCGGCCAGTGTGAAGGGGGCGATGACGGCCCAGTCGAAGTGGGCGCTGCCGGCCCGGGCGGCCAGGGCGGACGCCGAGTTGAGGGCGATGATGAGCAGCGAGGTCCCGACCGCGATCGGCAGCGGCAGGCCCAGAGCGAGGGTGAGGGCGGGGACGATGACGAATCCGCCACCCACGCCGAACAACCCGGTGAGGAAGCCGACGGTGAGCCCGGCGGCGACCACTTTGATCATCTGGACTGTCTGCCGACGCGGTGGTCGGACACCGACCGGTGCCGCAACAAGCTGGACGCCCGCTGTCCCTGAGTCCGAGACGCCGGGCCGGTGTGCGTTGACCACGGCAGCATCCGGCAGGTCACCCTCCGGTGGACCGATCGCCTTGCCGGATCGCACAAGCATGCCGACCGCGGCGGCGATCATGACGGCGGCAAAGCCCAGCAGCAGGACGCGTTCGTCGATTTGCCGGTTCAGGGCGGTTCCGGCGTAGGCGGAGGCGAGGCCGGTGACGCCGAAGACGAGCCCAGTGCGCCAGCGGACGTGCCCGGCCCGGGCGTGCCCGATCGTTCCGACAGCGGCGGTTAGGCCGACGATGACCAGGCTGCTGGTGGTGGCGTCCTGGGCGCTCTGGCCGAGAATGTAGACCAGCAACGGGACGGTGAGGATGGCACCTCCGCCGCCGAGGGCGCCCAGGACAGCTCCGATGAGCAGACCCAGTCCCAGGGCGGCGGCCACGCTCATGCGATGGTCCCGGGTCGGCCGTCGGCAGCGACGACGGGCAGCCCAGCGCCCTCCCAGGCCGTCATCCCGCCGGTGAGGTTGCGCACGTCGACCCCGGCCAGGGCCAGCATCGCGGCAGCCCTAGCCGACCGGGCTCCCGAGCGGCACACCGTGACGACAAGGTGCCCGGCAGGAAGCTTTTCGGGGGTGACGTCGGCCAGCGGCAGGTGCTGGGCGCTAGGGCTGTGGCCGGCGTCCCATTCGGCGGGTTCGCGCACGTCGAGCAGGAGCGCCCCCTCGGCGATCAGGCGGACGGCGGCCTGCGAGTCGACCGCGAGGACGCTGGTGGGGGTGGACGGGTTCATCGGTGAGGTGCCTTTCGGTGGGTGGGGCGGCTCGCCGCACGGATGGTGCGGGCCGGTGGGACAGTGGAGGACAGCGCGAGCTGGTAGCCGGTGTGATCGGAGAGCCGCGCGGAGACGCTGAACCGGTCGCCGCGTACCAAGGTGTGGCGCCATTCGGTGGGACGATCCCGGACGTTGGCCCGCCGGTCGATGGCGAACGCGGCGATGTCGGAATCGATCTGGAGCAGTTCGCGATCGGCGGGTGAAGGGATGATGGCGTGAATGGTCTCCTCGCCCCCGGACAGGCGCACCCCGCAGCGGGCCTCGAGCTCGTCGTAGAGAGCGGTGTGGCTGAAGTCGGCGTCCAGCATCGGGCGGGCGAGGGCGGCGGGCAGCCAGATCTGGTCCACCGCCAGCGGCTCGTCGTCGGCCAGGCGCAGGCGTTCCAGGTAGAACAGCTCGGTGCCGGCCGGGAGGTCAAGGCGGGCAGCGACGACATCGTCGGTGCGCACGTCCAGGGCCCGGACGATGCTGCGCTGGACCAGGCCGGCTGCCTCAACCGACGCGAACAGGCTGTACAGAGCCCCGAGCGGCTGGTTGATCTGCGCTGATTCGGCCAGCCGAGGAGGGCGACCGCGCTCGGCGACCACCTGCCCATCCTCCCGCATCTGGCGCAACGCCTGACGCACAGTGTGCCGACTCACCCCGTACTCACTGACCAGCGTCAACTCACCCGGGAAGGCGGCGGAGAACGCCCCGGCTTGCAGACGTCTTTGCAGGTCG
>JANNPJ010000656.1:0-1715 GCA_031400005.1 Kineosporiaceae bacterium
GGGGTGAGCCGACTGGCCTGTTGCACGCGCTCGGGGTGGGCGGTCAGCAGCGCCTCGACGTCGGGCAGGTAGCCGAGGACGTGGTCGAACCCGATCCGGGCCAGCCGGACCGCGATCTCCCGCTCGCCGCCCGCAGCGGCAGCGATGACGATCGTGTCGTCCGGCTGCAGGACCATGCCGGCGGTCTCAGCGAACCGGCCGTCGGCCGGCACGTTCAGCGCCCCGATCAGGTGGCCCGCGGCGAAATCCAGGACGTCTCGGGTGTCGAGCACCACCGAACCCTTGGCCGCCGCGGCGGCCAAGGGTTCCCAGTCGAGCGGCGCGAGCGGCTGGTCGGCCTGGAAGAGGTCGCGGTTTTGGCGGTTGAGGATCGCGTCGTAGACGAAGTACTCGGGGGCCGCCGACTGCCCGGCGGTGACCAAGGCCAGGAATCGCTCCTCGCTCATCGGCTGGCAGGCGTAGTTCAGTAACCGCTGCTGTCCGATGGTGGACTGTCGCTCGGTGGAGAGGTTCTTGCCGCAGGCCGACCCGGCGCCGTGGGCCGGGAAGACGCGGACCGCGTCCGGCAGACCCATCAGTGTGTGCTGGATGCTGTGGTACAGCTGCCGGCCCAGTTCATCCGCGGTGAACCCGATGGAAGCGAGCAGGTCGGGACGGCCGACGTCACCGATGAACAGGGCGTCCCCGGTCAGGACACCGTAGGCGACCTCGTCGGTGGCGTGCTCATACACGAGGACACTGATCGACTCGGGCGTGTGCCCGGGGGTGCCCAGAATCTCCAGGACGACTTCCCCGAGCACGATCCGCTCACCATCGGCCAACGGGCGAGTCTCGAATTCGGTCTGCGCCACGCTGGCGTAGCCGATCCAGGCCCCCGTTGCGGCGGCCAGCTCCAGGTGCCCGGACAGGAAGTCGGCATGGAAGTGGGTGTTGATCACCCCGACGATCCGCATGCCGTTCGCCGCAGCGTCGTCCAGGTACTCCTGGACGTCACGGCGCGGGTCGACGATCACCGCTTGCCCGGTCGTGGTGTCACCGATCAGGTAAGACGCCTGAGACAGGCAGTCGAGGTAATGCTGGGCGAAGTACATCGCGCTCTCCCGGGGCTGTGGACTCATGACCACTCTAACCTGATACCCCCCAGGGTATATTCCAGAGCTTGGCGGCCATTCAGGTGAGGCAGATGGCCGGTAGCTCGAACCAGCGCAGCACCTCGAAATCGGCCGAGAGCGGTGTCGCGGCGAAGTCGGCCAGCAGCGGCGATGGCAGCGTGGCTGCGAGGAGCTCCTGGGCCGTTGTCAGGTATGTTGCCAGCGCGGATTCAGGGGCCCGCTGAGTGTCATGCGGATACGTCATCAGCCCTTCCTGGTCGTAACCGACCTGATCGAGACGCAATGGCGGCTCGACCGGCCCCGCTCGGTGATGCCAGCGGCCCGTCGAGGCATCAAACCGGTAGTCGGGCAACAGCCGCCAGCCGTCTCGGGCGACCAGATCGACGGTATTCAGCAAGGACTGGGCGACTGACGACGATGGCGGGTGTGCCTCCCTCCTCGCGGTGCTCGACGTCGGCCAGGTAGACGTGATCGCGGGGGTTGACGTAGGCCACCGTGCCCCCGCCGGGCACGACCGGCACGGTGTTGGTCACCAGGCTCCGACGAACGGCCAGAACCCCGGGCGTGCTAGGCCCACCAATGAACTTGTGCGGGCTGAGGAAG
>JANNPJ010000557.1:0-2362 GCA_031400005.1 Kineosporiaceae bacterium
TGGTCGAGATGCCGGTCTCCTCAGCCAGGTCGGTCAAGGTGATGTCGCGGCGCTGGCGCAGCTGCTTCAGCCGTGGTCCTACGGCGTCGAGGGTGCGGTCTGTCGAGTCATCCATGCCGTGAGTTTGCCATTTGGCAACAGTGCTTGCACATGGGCAAGACGGAGGGTCACTCTCGAGAAGTGCTAGCGCCGGACTGGCGTCGGCGAACCCTTCGAAAGGGTAGGCATGACGGCCCAAACGGATCTTCTTTGCGACGCCACCGTCCAGTTCAGGTGTCGCGGCTTTCTTTTCGTGCTGCACGCCGATCCCAGTGGTGCCCGACAACCCGTCAGGTGAATCGTCGACCTTCATCGCGCCGGTAGGCCCAGACGGCCAGGGTGCCCATCGCTGCGGTCCATACCGCCAGCATCACCAGGGCGGTGCGGCTCGGCGTGAAGTCCCCGACGGCTGCCCACATCACCTCCACCGCACCCCGAGTCGGTAGGTAGGGCGCGATCGTCTCGACGAATCCGGGCGCATTACCTGGATCGGAGAGCAGCCCGCCGCCGAACGCCAGCGGGAAGAAGATGATCTGCGCGACCGCCAGCGCGGCCTTGCTGGGCAGGGCGTACCCGATTGCCAGGCCCATCAGTACGAACGGCAGGGCCGCGACGATCACGGCGCCGAGCGCGGTGACGAAGCCGCCCGGGGTGATGGTCGCCGCGGTGAAGGCCGCGGCGATGACAACGACGGGGACGAGTGACCCGAACATCATCACGAGCCCTGCGAGGATCCGGCCGGCGAAGCGGGGGCCGGAACCCACCGGCAGCGTTCGGGTGTACGGATCCCACGGCTGCGCGCGGTCTTCCGACACGCCGACGCCGTATTGGAACAGGTTGCTGATCATGATCGCGAACGTCACCATCGATGCGGTCGCGAAGGTGGCACCCACCGGGTCGTCGCCGGCGAACGGAACAACGAAGAAGAGCATCGACACGGCCGGAAAGAAGGCGTTGCCGATCACCGCGATCGGAATGCGAAGGGTCTCGATGAGTTGGTACCGGGCATGGACCAGGATGAGTCGCATCGTCGTCTCCGTCAGGCGTCCGTGATGGCCAGAAAGGCCTCTTCGAGCGAGGTCGGCCGCACCTCCAGGCCGGTGAAGTCGACCCGGCTGTCCACCAGGGCCCTGACGAGCGCGTCGGCGTCCGTGGTCAGCACATGGGTTCTCCCACCGGCCCGCTCGATCGCCTGCACGCCGGGCAGCGGCGGCAGCTCGGCCGCGGTCACGCTGACCCGGCGGACACCCACCATGGCGCGGACGGAATCGATCGTGCCGTCGGCGAGCACCCGGCCGCGGCCAAGCACCACCACCCGCTGCGCCAGCGCTTCGATCTCCTCCAGATAGTGGCTACTCAGCAGCACCGTGCCGCCGCCGCCGTGGAAGACCCGGATGGCGTCCCAGAGAACGTGGCGGGCCTGGACGTCCAGGCCGGTGGTCGGTTCATCGAGGACGATGATCCGGGGCCGGCCCACGAACGCCAACGCGACAGCGAGTCGTCGCTTCTGCCCGCCGGACAGACCACCGCACTGGCGCCGCGCGACGTCGGCGAGGCCGAATTGGTTGAGCAGGTCCACCCGGGCGATCGGCTCGGCGTAGTGCGCCGCGACGAAGTCGACGACCTCGCGCACCCGCAGCGTGGGTGGCACCCCGGTCTCCTGCGGCGTCATGCCGAGGTCGCGGCGGCTGCGAGGGTCACGCGGGTCGCCGCCAGCCAGTGCCACCCGCCCCGAGTCGGGCCGCCGGACCCCCGTCAAGATGTTGATCAATGTGCTCTTGCCGGCGCCGTTGGGCCCCAGCAGGCCGACCAGTTCGCCTGCCGCAACCTGCATGGTGACCCGGTCGAGCGCTTGGACGGTGCCGTATCGCCGGCTGACCTCGGCGGTCTCCGCCAATATCATGTCGTCTCCTTCGGTTGGAGAAGAGCCCGGATCGCGGTGGTGTACTCGTCGAACGCGAGGCGCCCGCGCCGGCTCAGGCTGACGAGCGTCGCGGGTACCCGGCCGCGATGGGTTTTGGTGATCTCCACATAGCCCGCGACCTCCAGCTTGCGCAGGTGGACGGAGAGGTTGCCCGCGGTCATCTGCAGGATGGCCTGCAAGCGGGGAAAGGCGATCTGGTCGCCGTCCCCGAGCGTCGACAGAGCCGCCACCACACGCAGTCGGGCCTGAGCGTGGATCACCGGGTCGAGGGGGGTGTCGTCGTTCACGTAAACTAGTTTATAGTACAAAGTCAAGGCTCGGCAGGGGCTGCGTGTCGTTCCACGAGTGTCATCACGACCTGGGGCTCACCCGCGGTTGTCGAGCGGTGGTTCACCGCGC
>JANNPJ010000674.1:0-1626 GCA_031400005.1 Kineosporiaceae bacterium
CTGTTGAACCGTTCCGTGGCACAGTAGTGCTGTCGCACATCAGGTTCCAATACCTACCCACGGGTCACCGGTGACAGATGTCACGGCGGCGGCGCGGAGATCATCCCCGCCAGCACCGTGCGGGCGGAGGTGGGCCGGTGGCCGATGATCTTCTCCAGGGTGGGATCGGTGACCGCGAACTCGCCCCGGCGGGCGGCACGGAAGATCCCTAGGCTGAACTCGGCAGCGCCGGCGGGCATGCCCTTCTCGATCGCGGTGGCCTTCCAGTCCTCGTCGCTCACCACGACGCGGCTGATGCTCCGGCCGGTGAGGTCGCTGAGAATGACTGCCACATCATCGAAGTCGAGCATCTCGGGGCCGGTCAACGGCGCGGTGACGCCGTCCAGCACCCCCTCCTCGACCAGCGCGGCGGCCGCGACCTCGGCCAAGTCGGCATGGGCGGTCCAGGAGACCGGGCCGTCCTTGGGCAGGGCCAACTGCCCGCTCTCCAACGCACCGCCGAGGAAGTAGCCGAGGGTGCTGGCATAGAAACCGTCGCGCAGCGCGGTAAATTGCATGCCCTGGGCGGCCAGGTGCGCCTCGGTCGCCGCGTGCGTGGGTTGGGCCGCGAACAGCGAGTCGTTCGAACAGGCCTGGTGGCTGGTGTAGAGGACGCGCTGGGCACCGGCTGCGCGAGCGGCGTCGATGGCGGCGCAGTTCGCCACAACGGCGGCGCCCCCGATGATCGCGGCGGAAATGACCAGCACCTTCTCGGCCCCCTCGAACGCGTGCTCCAGGGTGGCCGGGGCGGTGAAGTCCCCCTCCCGCACCCGCACCCCGCGCTCGGCCAGATCTGCGGCCTTGGTGACATCGCGGACACTGACGCCGACGGTCTCGGCCGGGACACGCGCCAGCAACTGGTCGACGATCTGAGATCCGAGCGTGCCCGTGGCTCCAGTGACGATGATCATGACGCTCCGGACCGCCATCGTCGAAGCTGCTCAATCCCCCGGCGCGAAGCCAGCCCTCACCGGCCACAGCCGCCGGGATCGAGGTGCTGCGCGCGCGGGTGCACCGACTGGCCGCCGCAGGACTGCTCCGGGTGGACGAGGAGCGAGCCGTGATGATGATCCACGCCGCCGGCTCCGGGACCGTCCTGGCCCTGCTCGGCTCGCCGGGCGACCAGTGCGATCTCAGCCTGTCGGAGGCGATGTTCGACGCCGTCGCCGCCGCCATCCTCACCACCGCTCCCCCGACCCCCGACACCCGGCTGAGCAGCATCGCGATCCTTTTCGCCACCATGGTGGCCGACCTGCCCGCACTGACCGACGCCGAGCGCACGCTGATGACCGAATGGCTCACCCGCTCGATCGCGCACCTGCAGAAGCCCTCGCAAGGAAGTTGAAGATTCTGAACTGAGAGTTGGCCTGCGGGCTGGATACGTGGTGACAGTGATCACGGCTTCGTGGGGCTCGCGCATGGTTGACCAGCCAGAAGGGCTCGGTGATCACCCGGTGAGCGGACGAGAGAGCTCACCTCATCCACGACAATGTGCCCCATGCGACCGAGGATCGAACTGATGTGGCCATCTCGCATCAACACGCGCCTGGCCATCGAGATCCACCGCGTCCTGCACGACGTCGCCGA
>JANNPJ010000561.1:0-6291 GCA_031400005.1 Kineosporiaceae bacterium
GGGGGGGGCGGGCCGGGGGGGGTTGGGCTTGCCTCGCGGCCGGTGTTGTGGGGCCCGCCCCCCCCCCCCCCCCCCCCCCCGCGGCCCCCCCGCCCCCCCCCCACGCCGACAGTCCCTATTGCCGGACGCTCTTACCGTGCCCGCGGGATGCTCTGGGTTCCAGGCCTCACCGAGCCGTGATCTTTCACGAAATGACGGGTCATTTCGTGCAAGATCACGGCCCGGTGAGGCCTGGAATCCAGAGCATGCTGCAGGCACGGTAAGAGCGTCCGGCAATAGGGACTGCCGGACGCTCTAAGCTGAAGAACATGCCTGGCCACATGCACGCCGAATCGGTCTTCGACCGGCTGGAGCGGCTGCTGCCGCACATTTCCAAGCCGATCCAGTACGTCGGTGGCGAGTTGAACTCGCAGACCAAGGACTGGCAGGTCGGTGGTCCGAACACGGTCCGTTGGGCACTGATGTACCCGGACGCGTACGAGGTCGGGTTGCCGAACCAGGGCCTGATGATCCTTTACGAAGTTCTGAACGAGCGGGCCGATGCCCTGGCCGAGCGCACCTACGCGGTCTGGCCGGACATGGAAAAGCTGATGCGCGAGCACGGCGTCCCGCAATTCACCGTCGATGGGCACCGTCCGGTGAAGTCGTTCGACCTGCTCGGCGTCTCCTTCTCCACCGAGCTGGGCTACACGAACCTGCTGACCGCCCTGGACCTGGGCGGGATTCCGATGCTGGCGGTCGACCGGGGTGATGACGACCCGATCGTGGTGGCCGGCGGGCACGCGGCGTTCAACCCGGAACCGATCTCCGACTTCATCGACTGTGCCGTGCTCGGGGACGGCGAGCAGGCCGTCGGTGCGATCACCGACCTGGTGCGGGCGTGGAAGGAAGAAGGCAGCCCTGGCGGCCGCCCCGAGCTGCTGTTCCGGCTGGCCCGGATGGGTGGCGTCTACGTGCCGAGCCTGTACTCCGTCGACTACCTGCCGGACGGGCGGATCCAGAAGGTGGCGCCGAACCGCCCGGGTGTCCCCTGGCGGATCAGCAAGCACACTGTGATGGACCTTGACGAGTGGCCTTACCCGAAGCAGCCGCTGGTACCGGTGGCCGAAAGCGTGCACGAGCGGATGAGCGTGGAGATCTTCCGGGGCTGCACCCGGGGCTGCCGGTTCTGTCAGGCCGGCATGATCACCCGCCCGGTCCGGGAGCGCTCGATCGAGGGCATCGGGAAAATGGTGGAGGCCGGGTTGGCCGCCACCGGGTTCGAGGAGGTGGGCTTGCTCAGCCTCTCCAGCGCGGACCATTCCGAGATCGCCGAGGTCACCAAGCAACTCGCCGACCGCTACGAGGGCACCCAGACCGGGCTGTCGCTGCCCAGCACCCGGGTGGACGCGTTCAATATCGATTTGGCCAAGGAGCTTTCCCGCAACGGTCGCAAGTCCGGGCTGACCTTTGCGCCGGAAGGCGGCAGCGAGCGGATCCGCAAGGTGATCAACAAGATGGTCACCGAGGACGATCTGGTCAACACTGTCGCCGCGGCCTACGGGGCCGGGTGGCGGCAGGTGAAGCTGTACTTCATGTGCGGCCTGCCGACCGAGACCGACGAGGACGTGCTGCAGATCGCCGAACTGGCCAAGCGGGTGATCCAAACCGGTCGTGATGTCACCGGCAGCCGCGACGTCCGCTGCACGGTGTCGATCGGCGGGTTCGTCCCGAAGCCGCACACCCCGTTCCAGTGGGTCGGGCAGACCGCCCCCGAGGTGATCGACTCCCGGCTGGTCAAGCTCCGGAACGCGATCCGGAACGACAAGCGGTACGGCAAGGCGATCGGCTTCCGCTATCACGACGGCAAGCCGGGCCAGATCGAAGGCCTGCTCTCTCGGGGCGATCGCCGGGTCGGCAAGGTCATTCGCGCGGTTTGGGAGGGCGGCGGCCGATTCGACGGCTGGAGCGAGCACTTCTCCTATGACCGTTGGATGGACGCCGCGGCTACGGCGCTGGCGGATGAGCCGGTCGACGTCGAGTGGTACACCACCCGGGAGCGGGATTTCACCGAGGTGCTGCCCTGGGACCACCTGGATTCCGGCCTGGACAAGGACTGGCTGTGGGAGGACTGGCAGGACGCGCTCACCGAGGACGAGGTCGAAGACTGCCGCTGGACACCGTGTTTCGACTGCGGCGTATGCCCCCAGCTGGACCTCGACATCCAAATTGGGCCCACCGGCCGCAAATTGATCCCGGTCACCATCGGCGCCGCACCTTCGTATGCCCCGGACAAATGACCCGGCGGTTGATCGAGATCAGCGGCGGGTCAGCGCAGGTTGAGTTGTAAGAGCACGGCGGGGGAGGTGGCCTCGGCCGGGACGGTGGCCATCCATCCATCCGAAATCTCCGTGCCGCACAGCATTTTCGCGGTCGGTGCGGTCGGACAGGTCGCGCCGACAACGACGGTTCCCTGGGTCCGAACCACGAGCGGCAGGCCCTGCTCACGCAGGGTCTGCCCGAGCAGCGGTAGCGACACGCCGAGGGCTCGGCCCGAACTCGACGGGTTGGAATGAATGATCGCGCCCTGAATCCGATAGCTGAGCTGAGCGGCGCGGGCCGGTTCCGTTCCGGTCAGGGTCACCGCCCAGCCGCGGCCGCCGTCGGTCGGGCGGGTGGTGACCGGGGTGCCGTTCACTGCCATCCGCAGGTCCTGCACGGTCGGGGTCAGATCGGCAACCTGACCGCCCAGCGAAGCCATGGACGGCAACTGGAGCGCGATCTCGGGCAACGACTCCGGCGCGAACCTGACCTTTTCGATGACCTCGAGAGCGTCGTTCGTGGTTATCCGGACGAGCATCATGGTTCCCGGCCGGTCAATGCCGGGTCCGGAGGCGGGCATGCTGCCGGCCGGAGCCAACCTGGGTGCCGGGGCGGTGCCGGGTTGCCCCGGTCCTTCGCCAGCCTCGCCGTCGTTGCCAGCTTCGGCATTCTTGCGGGCCTCGGCGTTGGTGTGGGAGTCGGCTGGTCCGGCCGATGAACTGACTCGCGTTGGCGAACTCCGGTTCAGATCGGCCCACGGGACCAGAATCGCCGTGCCGATCACTCCTCCGATGGCCAGGACGACGATCAGCGGTTTACGACTGCGCTTGTGGACCGGCGTCAGGGGAGGTGGCCCGTCGTCCAGTTGGCGGCGCAACCGATCCAGGTCTGTGCGCAGTTCGTGGGCGGCGTCGGCTTGGTGTTCCATCAGGGCCTCGGTCGGGAACCCGGGCGGTCGCTCCTTGGCCTCAACTGGTTCTGGCTCTTGGGCCTCAACTGGCTCTGATGCGACTGGCTCTGATGCGACCGGCTCTGATGCGACCGGAGCCGGTTTCGAGGCGGCTGTTTCGGCAGTGTCTTCGGTGGCCTTGGAGTTTGGCACGACCCTGCCAGTTCGTCGCACGTTGCGATCGACCATCGTGGTTCTCCCTTGCTGTCGGTCCCCGGCAACCATCCGCTGTCCACGCTGCCTGGCCGCTGGTTCGCGCCCGACTCCTCCCTTATCGACCGACTCATCCCAGCCGCTTTCTTCGGCCGCAGGTCTTTCGGGGTCGAATCTTTCCCGTTGATCAGAGTTGATTGCCGAAGCTCTCGACACCAACAGTAGACCGGATGGGTAACAGACAGTAGTTAAAACCTGGAATTACGACGGACTGGGGGAAGGGGGTGACAGGGTGTTGATCATTCGACTGCTAGGCGGAGCCGAGAGCGGTCGGCGAACACAGCGAGCAGATCAGCACTGAGTAGCCAGGCATCGTTTCGGAGGATCCGCATGACACAGCACCGCCGTCCCCTATGTGATCGCCGACGTCGATCTCAGGTCGCAATTCTGCTCGCCACGCTGCTTGGGTTGGCGATTCCCGTGTTCATGGCAAGCCCTGCCGTCGCGGCCCCCGGCAAAGTTGCAACCAGTGCCGCCGACAGGGCCGCCGACAAAGCCTCCGGCCAAGGGGACATCTACATCGTTCAGGGCATCATTGATCAGGTTCTGGACATCTATGTGGATGCCGAGCTGGTGCTCGCCTCAGCCGACCCGAAGACGATCGTCGGCCCATTGAAGCTGGATGCCGGCAGCCACCAGCTGACCCTTCGTACCAGTGACAAGAAGGGCAGTGACAAAAAGGTCGCGCGGGCCAGATTCCAGGTCCGGTCCGGACAGAGCGTGGACCTCGTTGCGCACCTGCGTTCCGACAGTTCAATGACGGCCACAATCACCGCCTATCGCAATGACGTTGCCCAGGTCGGCCCGGGAAAGCTGCGGCTGTCCGTCGCGCACACCGCAGCCGCGCCACCGGCCGACATCAAGGTCAATGGCGACGTCCTGTTCAGCAACATTGCCAATGGCGAGACTCTGGCGGTGGTGGTGCCTGCCGCGACCTATCGGATGGAAATCGTGCCGACCGGCACCGAAGGCAAGCCGATCCTCGGTCCGGTTCGCCTCGTGCTGATGAAAGGCACCCTGACCAGGGTATTCGCCATCGGCAACGTGACCACTGGGAAGGTCGATGCGGTGATGCACACCCTGGCCGTGCAGACCACTGGTGCTGCTGCACCGCGCTCGGTGCCGACCGGGGACGGTGGCCAGGCGGCCCAGGAGTTCGTCACCCGCAGTTCCGGAACCGCCGAAGTGGTGCTGGCCTGCGCGTTCGGCCTGTTCGCCGCGGTCGCGCTGATCACGACGACCGGCCGACGGATGCGGCGACGTGTCGCGCTATGAGGTTGCCATGGTGACGCCCGTGTTCGTAGCTGTGGCCCGCCGATTGGTGGTGGCGGGGCTCGGTCTGGCGATCGGAGCCGGCGGAGCCAGCGGTCTGCTCAGCCTGTTGATCGGCCAGGACGACGGTGTGGTGCGCCCGGCGGTGCCATTGGCCGCTGCGCTGATCACCTCTACCGGGCCGATGGGCGGGTCGGGGAGCGCGGCGACGAACGGCCGAACCGACCCGAAGACACTGCAGGAGACCCAGGTGGTCGCCCCTTCCCGGATCCCGGACGGCGTGGCGCTGGCGGGTGACGCCCCGGCGGCGCGGGCCGCCCTGAACAAGGGGTACGCCGCGTTCGAGCCCGCGTCGCTCCGATTGCCCTCCGGTCGGCTGGCGCCGATTCAGCCGGCGACGGTGCACGCGGACGGCGCACTTGATGTGCCGCAGGACCCGGACCGAGTCGGCTGGTGGACCGGCGGCGCCCAGGCGGGGGAGCCGTACGGCAGCATCGTCCTGGCCGGTCACCTCGACTCCGCGCACTTCGGGGTCGGCGTCCTGGCCGAGATGATCAACATGCATCCCGGGCAGGATCTGAGCCTGGCCGATGGCCTGCACAGCCAGGTCTATCGAGTGACGGCGATCCGAAAGCTGTCCAAGGCCAGGCTGGCAGCCGGGACCGACCTCTTCGACCAGCGCGGGAAGCACCGATTGGTGATGATCACCTGCGGTGGCCCGTTCGATCCGAAGACGCATCGCTACCGGGACAACCTGGTGATCGTGGCGAATCCTCGGCGCTGATCTGGGTACCGTGTGCTCGTCTACTTCGTCGAGCTCATCCCTCTCGCTGAGCATCACCAGCGATCTCATAGCCCTGGAGGCAACCCGTGGCCCGCAGTCCGGACGGACCACCCCCACCCCCAGTGGTTCAGCGGCTCCGGCTTCGCTACGCCAAGCGTGGTCGGCTCCGATTCTCCAGCCACCGTGACTTCCAGCGGGCACTGGAGCGGGCGCTGCGCCGGGCCGCGGTCCCGATGGCCTACTCGGCCGGGTTCAACCCGCACCCGCGGATCTCGTATGCGAACGCAGCCCCCACCGGTGCGGCAAGCGAAGCCGAGTACATCGAAATCGCTCTGGCCCGACGGTGCGACGTCGAGCAGATCCGGGCAGCCCTCGACCAGGCATTGCCACCGGGCCTGGATATCACCGAGGCAGTTGAGGCCGGCCCGGGAGCGCTCGCCGACCGGTTGCAGGCCTCGATCTGGCAGATCGAGCTGCCTGGACTCACCGAGGCCGCAGTCGAGCTGACCGACGTGGTCCAGCGATTCCTGGCCGCCGAACGGGTGGAAGTGCAGCGGATGACCAAGGCTGGTCTGCGTACATTTGACGCTCGTGAGGCGATTGTCCGGATCGATGTTCAGGATGGCGCCGCATCAAGTCCGACGCGCGATTGTGCGATACTGCGAGTGGTCGTACGGCACGCCACACCGGCCGTACGCCCCGACGATGTCCTCTCCGCTTTCCGCGCGGTAGCCGACTTCGCGCCTCCGTCACCACCCCTGGTGACGCGGCT
>JANNPJ010000709.1:0-2374 GCA_031400005.1 Kineosporiaceae bacterium
CAGGCACACGAGGCGGCGAATCGCTTGCACACCGTGATTACGCTGATCGAGCTCGGCCAGACCGAACGGGCTCTGGAGTTCGCCACCGAAGAACTGCGCGAGGCGCAGTCACTCACCGATCAGCTGACCGAGGCGGTGCACGAACCGGTGCTGGCGGCGCTGCTCCTGGGTAAGGCGGCCGAAGCGAACGAGCGCGGGGTGGAGCTGATCCTGGCCGAAGATCTGGACATCCCGGACGCCGGGGTCGACGGCCGTGACCTGGTGACAATCGTCGGCAACTTGATCGACAATGCGATCGACGCCGCCGTCGCCAGCACCGGGCCGCGCTGGGTGCGGTTCGGCGCCTGGGCCGATCCAGACACCGAGGAGTTGCTCCTGCAGGTCGAGGACTCCGGCGCCGGAATCGCCTCGCCGGACGTCGCCCGGGTCTTCGACCGGGGATGGTCGACGAAACCGGGCCGGAACGACACCGGCGGTCGAGGGCTGGGGCTGGCTTTGGCCCGGCAGTCCGCCGAACGGCACGGTGGCACGATCGAGATCATTGCGAGCCAGCCGAGCGAGCACACGACGGGAACCGGCGCCGTGTTCCTGGTTCGATTGCCGCTGCCGATTCCGGAGCCGTCCCCGGCACCGATGCGGGCTGCGCCGTGAGCGCGGCTGCGATCCGGGTCCTCGTGGTGGAGGACGACCCGATCACCGCCCAGGCGCACGCCGCGTATGTCGCCCGGGTGCCCGGGTTCGTCGTCGTTGCCATCGCGATGACCGGCACCGATGCGCTCCGCCAGCTCTCCCGGCCGGGCACCGACCTCGTGCTGCTTGACCTGAATCTGCCCGATATGCACGGAATGGAGGTCTGCCGGGCAATCCGGGCAGCCGGGCGGCGGACCGACGTCATCGCGGTCACCTCGGCCCGCGACCTGGCAATGGTCCGGACTGCGGTCAACCACGGCGTGGTGCAGTACCTGCTCAAGCCGTTCGTCTTCGCCACCCTGCGGGAACGGCTGGAGCGCTATGCGGCCTACCGGCAGGACCTGAACCGGGACACCGGAACCGTCACCGACCAGCATGAAGTGGACCGACTGCTGGGCGGACCCGGCGGACTGCGCACCCCGGCCGAGGATCGGCTGCCCAAAGGCATGAGCCGGGACTCGCTGGAATCCACGATCACTCGCCTGCGCGCCGCCGTCACCCCGCAGTCAGCCGCCGAACTGGCCGGGCAGGTCGGAATGTCCCGGGTCAGCGCCCGCCGCTACCTGGAGTACCTGTGTGGCGTCGGGCTGGCCACCCGGACATCGCGGTACGGCGGCACCGGCCGCCCTGAGATCGAGTACAGCTGGCGCGGCTGAGGGGACAGCGAAAGGCCCCGGGTGCGCAGCACGCGCCCGGGGCCTTTCAACGCCCTTACCTAGCCGGTGGCGACGTCGTCGCCAGCAGCGACGGGGGGTGCGCCCTTCTCCAGGCTGGTGGTCGGAGCCAAGTCCGGGATGGCCCCGCTCTTGGACGCGCCGTGGAAGCTGAACTTGGTGTTCTCGCCGGTGCCCTCGGCGTCGACCAGAACGATCTGGCCGGCCTTGAGCTCACCGTAGAGAATCTTCTCGGACAGCGAGTCCTCGATCTCGCGCTGGATGGCACGGCGCAACGGCCGGGCTCCCAGTACGGGGTCGTAACCCTTGGTTGCCAGGGCGATCTTGGCAGCCGGGGTGAGCTCGATGCCCATGTCCCGGTCTCTGAGCCGCTCGTCGACCTTGGCGATCATCAGGTCGACGATCTCGATGATCTCGTCCTGCGACAGCTGCGGGAAGACGATGGTGTCGTCCACCCGGTTGAGGAACTCAGGCCGGAAGTGCTGCTTGAGCTCGTCGTTGACCTTGTTCTTCATCCGCTCGTAGCCGGTCTTGGTGTCGGCACCGGACTGGAAGCCCATCTGCAGACCCTTGGCGATGTCCCTGGTACCCAGGTTCGTCGTCATGATGATCACAGTGTTCTTGAAGTCCACCGAACGCCCCTGGCTGTCGGTCAGCCGACCGTCCTCCAGGATCTGCAGCAACGAGTTGAAGATGTCCGGGTGCGCCTTCTCGATCTCGTCGAGCAGGAGCACGCAGTACGGCTTGCGCCGCACGGCCTCGGTGAGCTGGCCGCCTTCGTCATAGCCGACGTAGCCCGGCGGGGCACCGATCAAACGCGACACGGCGTGTTTTTCCATGTACTCGCTCATGTCGATCCTCACCATGTTGTCCTCGCTGTCGAAGAGCGAAGCGGCAAGGGTGCGTGCAAGCTCGGTTTTGCCGACGCCCGTGGGGCCGATAAAAATGAAGGAGCCAATGGGGCGGCGGGGATCATTGAGGCCGCTGCGAGCTCGCAGCACGGCGTCGGC
>JANNPJ010000781.1:0-9506 GCA_031400005.1 Kineosporiaceae bacterium
AACTGCCGGACCAGCTGTGGGGACAGGTCGAGCTCGCCATCCGGGTCGTCGAGCAGCACGAAGTCGTTCTCGGTGCCATGGCCCTTGGTAAACGTGATGCTCACGCAGACCAGGCTACGCGGCCGACTCGCTCGTCTTCGCTGTGCCGGTGGATCTGTACCGGCGGGGAGGATTCATGCCGGCAAAAGCCCGCCCAAGCGCTGTACCGGGCGGTGAATCCTCCCCTGCGGTACAACCGGCTCACCAGAGCGGGGTCACCGGGGGGATGGAGAGTTGGCTTTGACGGCGAGTAGGGCCTGATCGAGCAGGTCAGGAGCGTCGAACGGGAGCCAGTGAATCCGGGCGTCGCGACGGAACCAGGACTCCTGGCGGCGGGCGAACCGGCGGGTAGAGACGATCGTGTCCGCCCGGGCGGTGACATCGTCCAGTTCACCCTCGAACATCCGTAGGACCTGGGCGTATCCGAGAGCTCGTGGTGCGGTACGGCCATCCAGCAGGCCCTCGGCGACCAGTCGGAGGGTCTCATCGACCAGGCCGGCCGCCCACATCGCCTCCACTCGGGCAGCGATCCGCTCGTCCAGGACGTCGCGAGGTGCGGTCAACCCGATTTGCACGGCCGGTTGCTGATACTCCGGCTTGGGCAGCGTCGCGCTGAAGGGGCGGCCGGTCAGCTCGATCACTTCCAGCGCCCGAACCACCCGACGGACATTGCCGGGCAGGATGGCGATCGCCGCGATCGGGTCCAACTCGGCCAGCCGGGCGTGCAGCGGCTCGGCCCCGAGCTGCTCGGCCTCGCGTTCCAGCCGGACCCGGACGACCGGATCGGTCGGCGGGATCTCCAGCCGGTCCAGGACGGCGCGCACGTACAGGCCGGACCCTCCCACCAGCACCGGGACGCCGCCGCGAGCGGCCACCTCGTCCCGGGCGATCCGAGCGTCTCGCTGGTAGGCGGCCAGGCTGGCCTCCTCGGTGACGTCCAGGACATCGAGCAGGTGATGCTGAATGCCGCGCCGCTGATCCGGCGGAAGCTTCGCGGTCCCGATGTCCATTCCCCGGTAGAGCTGCAGGGCATCAGCGTTGATCACTTCACCGCCGAGCGCCTCGGCGAGCGCGAGACCGAGCTCGGACTTGCCGGTCGCGGTCGGGCCCACGACAGCGACCATCGGATGTGTCCCGGCCGGGCTTTTCCCGGCGCGACTTGGGACGGCGCGACTTGGGACGACGTCCTCACCAGCGGTCATGGTCGCGGCCGCCGGTCAGCGACGAGCAGCGGAGAATGAGGCAAAACGGCAGCAGCAAGCACGAGCTACGACGGTACCTTGCCTGGACGCCGGTCTCGTTCATGCGCGGTCCCGCTCAGATACGACCAAGCGCGTGAGCCTAGCCGCCAGCGCCCAGGAGGCCGTGCCGGGCGACGATGGCGACGGCCTCGGCGCGACCGGAGGCGCCCAGCTTGGCCAGCACGTTGGAGACGTGCACGCTCGCGGTCTTCTCCGAGATGAACAAGCGCTCGCCGATCACCCGGTTGGTCAGGCCCTGCGCCACCAGGGCCATCACATCGCGTTCGCGTCGGGTGAGGACGGCGTTGGCCGGCACCGGTTTGGCCACCTCGAACCGTCCCCGGCGGGCCAGATCGTCCAGCGCCTCGATCAGCGGCCGGGTACCGAGCCGGACGGCGGCCTGCCGCGCCGCCGTCGCCTCGCGTCGAGCCGCCTCCCGCTCGCCTGCGCGGGCCAGCAGTTGCGCCCGCCGCCACTTGGCCTTGGCGACCTCGTACACCGAGATACCCTCGAAGGCGTCAGCTACCTGCCCCCAGGACGCCTCGTCGTCGGTGCCGTGTAACCGGGCCACCTCGGCGTCCACCCGGGCGATCCAGGCCAGCCCTTCCGGACCCATCGTGAACTTGCGCGGCCGACCGTTCTTGGCCCGGGCCCGGGCATCGTCGATGAAGGGCTCGGCCTGCGCTATCGCCCGCCGCACGGCCTCGACGTCATCGCGCTCGCGGGCCTGGGCTGCCGCATCCGCCATCGCCGCCAGTCCGATCGTCGCGACCGAGATCCCGACCAGCGCATAGGGTTCGCCGTCCGCCTCGAGAAACTCGAGTGCCTTCCGAACAGCTGTCACCGACTCGTCCCAGCGACCCAGCCAGGCCAGTGCCTCGGCGCTGGCGGTGTACAGCACCTGGTTGTGCCAGGCGGTCTGAGCAAGCATCATCCACGGCCCGGCATTGAGCACCTGCTCCGGATCCCGCGCGGCCAGCACCGGCATCGCGAACACTTCCATCCGGCGGGCCAACGAGGCGCTCAGTTGCCGGTCCGGCCGAACCACGGCCACGGCACCATCGCCGTCCCCCATCTGCCACCGAATGGTGATCAGTAACGACCGGATCTGCGCTGCGTACAGGCTGCTGGCCAGGCCGGCGGCCTCGGCCACGGCCAGCCCTTCGGTCGCCGCGGCGACGGCTCCGGCCAGGTCACCACCGTCGATCCCGTCGACAGCGCCGACGTAGAGCACCCGGATCAGGACGGCCTGGTCCCCGGCCCGCTCGGCCACCTCCCGCGCCTGTGCCAACTGCTCGTCGGTGCCGGGCCGGCCGGCCATTCCGGTGGCGACGGCCAATGAGGCCTGCAGTCCGGCCTGCAAGCTCAGCAGGCCAAGCTCTTTCGCCTCGGCCAGTGCAGCCGGCAGCACCTCGAGAGCGGCCTCCGCCTCGCCCAGCGACACATCAACCTGGACCTCGATCGAGCGGGCCAGCACCCGGGCCGCGTTCGGCGGTGCGCCCGCCAGGTCGACCATCACCTGGCGAGCCTGTTCGCGCGCGGCAGCCATGTCACCCGAGGCGTAATTGTGCAAGGCCAGCGCTGCCCGGGCCCGGGCAGTCAGGAACCGGTCACCCTCGAGCGGCGCCTCCTCCAGTAACGCGTCATCGAGCGCCATCTGGGCCAGCGACACCGCACGGTCGTGCAATCCGGCATCCCCCGCCACGGCTGCCGCCGCCAGGGCGACCTCTATCTGGTTTCGGCCTTCCGGACGACGCTCGCTCTCGACTGCACTCCACAATTGCAGCGCCTGTTCGTAGTGCACCAGCGCCTCAGCCGGGGCGCTGCGCCGGCCCGCCTCGGCCGCCGCCCGAAGCGACGCAGACAGCGCCAACGGCAGATCATGCGCGGCGAAGGCATGCCGGGCCAGCTCCGCCGCTGTTCGATCCGCCGCTCTTCGATCTGTTGGTTGGTCATTGCCGGTCAACGCGACCAGTTGGTGGGCTGCGGTGGCGTGCAACCTGACCCGTTGCCCGGGCAGCAGGTCGGCGTAGACCGCTTCCTGAAATAGGGCATGCCGAAACGCATACCGGTCCGGACCATCCGGGACCAGCAACTGATGGGTGATCGCCTCCCGCAGCCCGGCCTCGACGTCGATCCGTGAGCCGTCGGCTCCCGGATGGCCCAGCTGATCGGCCTCGGTGCAGGCTCGCAGTAGCGCGTCGTCGATCCGGGCCGCGCCGAGCACGGAGGCCATCCGGAGCACCTGCTGACCGGCCGGGCTGAGCCGCTCGAGCCGGTCCAGCAGGATGTCGGCCAGCCCGGTCGGGAGCTGGACATCGGTACCGACGGCGAGCAGTTCCTCGGCGTAGTAGGCATTTCCACCCGAGCGGGCGGCAATCTGCGCCAGGATCTCGGCGTCCAGTTCACCGCCGTGCACCGCGCTGAGGAAGTCGGCCAGCTCGGCGGCCGCGAACGGCGCCAGGTCCATCCGCTGCACCTGAGGCAAGCGCAGCAACTCGCCGAGCAGCGGGCGCAAGGGGTGACGACGATGCAGATCGTCGGCGCGGTAACTGGCGACCACGAGCAGCCGGTCACCGCCGAGACGGGTGAGCAGGAACCGGACCAGGTCTCGAGTGGAAGCGTCCGCCCAGTGCACGTCCTCGATCACCAGTAACAGCGGAGCCACCTCGTCACCGATCCGGCCCAGGAGGTAGGAGACGGCCTCGAACAGGGCGAGCCGATCGAGGCCGGTGTCGCCGGGTCCGCGCTCGGGCGACGCCTGACCTGACCCGCCGGCGATCCGGGCCAGACCGGGCCGCTCCTGGGCCACCGTCCGGACAATCTGCGCCGCCGCCCGAACGTTCTGCGCTGTTCGAACGCTCTGCGCTGTCTGAACGTTCTGCGCTGTTCGAACGTTCTGCGCCGTCCGATCCTTCTGCGCTGTTCGGTCGGGATCGCTGCCGTCGGCAACCGGTGCGGTCCCCTCTGCCGCACCCGCACGCACCAACTGGGACAAGGCCTCCGCGAACGGCAGATAAGGCAGGGATCCGGTACCCAGGTCGACACAGCGGCCGAACAGCACGAGCAGGCCGTCCTCCGCAGCTCGGCGCGTCACCTCGGCCAGGAGCCTGGTCTTGCCCACCCCGGCGTCACCCCCGAGCAGCACCGCCGCAGCCTCACCAGCTGCGGCGGCGCGGGTCAGCAGTTGCAGCCGTTCGAGTTCGGCAGCACGGGCGACGAACGGTGTAGCAGCGGGACGGACCGTAACCATGTCGTCCATTTTGACGTCCCCTTGTGTCCGATCCGTGCAGAACGGGCCGACCCAGACTGTTTTGTCGTGCGGCGCCGGGCCTGATCGGCGATCAACCGATCCTGCCGGTACTGCATCTCGGCTTCGGCGAACGAGAACAGAGCCGGTTCGGTTCTGCCTGCACTGGAGTGCAGCCCGACCCTGGTGCCGATACCCAGGTCGAGGGGAAAGCTGCTGGTGCCTAAGGCGCTCGACTGGTGACTCATCACGTACTCCTCATCAAAGTCTGCGGCGACGCCGTGGTGGGCGTTGCTTTCTGACTCCATGAGTTTCTCTCTCCAGCACCTCGCAGCGGATCGGGCGATCACGCCGTCCCCCGCCGTCCACCCCTTAGATTTGCGCCGACGCCCGGCCCGACCCCTTAGGCCCCGCCCAGGTGACGGTTGCCCGGTGGTGCGTCACGTTGGTCGCGAGGTTTGACCCAGTGCGGGGGTCATTTTGCGCGACTAACTGGAGGAGAGCAGGGCAATCGCCGGGTTATCCGCGCCGGACGACGGGGACGCCGAGGACGACCGGACGCCGGGCGGTTTCCGGACCACCTGCCGAGCCGGCGGAGAGTGCGGGGCCGCAGGAGTCGGCCTGACGGCGATCCCAGGCGTCACCGGCCGGGCTGCGGCGGACGGCGTACACCGGCGCCGGGCGCGGTGCTGCGGAACCGACACCGTCCTGGTCGGCAGCGGATTCAGCGCTGGCCTCGCCGGACGCCTGATTGCCGTCGTCCGGGCTGGTGGCCTGGTCGGCCACCAGGTGGTGAGGTGCGGCGTAGCTGACTCGCACGGTGACGAAGTCGCCGGGCCGGGGCGAGGGCTGCCCAGCCGGGACGGTGAAGTGCACCAGCCGGTTGTCCGGTGCCCGGCCGGAGAGCCGGCGCGTGGCGCCGTCCTTACGCCCCTCGGTCTCGGTGACCAGCAGTTCCAGGACGGTGCCTGTCAACGTCTGGTTCTCCCGCCAGGAGATGTCCTCCTGGAGGGCGATCAGCCGCTCGTAGCGTTCCTGGACGACGGCCTTGGGCACCTGATCAGGCAGCGTCGCGGCCGGTGTGCCAGGCCGCGGCGAGTACTGGAAGGTGAAAGCCTGGGCGAATCGGGCTGCGGCGACGACGTCCAGGGTGGCCTGGAAGTCTTCCTCGGTCTCGCCAGGGAAGCCGACGATGATGTCGGTGGAGATCGCCGCGTGCGGGATCTGCTCCCGGACCCGGTCCAGGATGCCGAGGAACTTGGTCGAGCGGTAGGAGCGACGCATCGCCTTCAGCACCCGGTCCGAGCCGGACTGCAGCGGCATGTGCAGCTGGGGCATCACCGTTGGCGTCGCGGCCATCGCCTCGATCACGTCGTCGGTGAAGGCTGCCGGATGTGGGCTGGTGAACCGGATCCGCTCCAGGCCGGGGATGGCCCCGCAGGTGCGCAGCAGGGCTGCGAACGCACCGCGGTCGCCGAACTCGACGCCGTAGGTGTTCACGTTCTGGCCGAGCAGGGTGATCTCGACGACGCCCTCGGCGACCAGTGCTTCGATCTCGGCCAGGATCTCGCCCGGACGGCGGTCCCGCTCGGTACCGCGCAGGCTCGGCACGATGCAGAACGTGCAGGTGTTGTTGCAGCCGACGCTGATCGACACCCAGGCCGCGGCGGCGGACTCACGCCGGGTCGGCAGCGTCGAGGGGAACACCTCAAGCGACTCCAGGATCTCCACCTGGGCCTCTTCGTTGTGCCGGGCCCGCTCCAGCAGGGCCGGCAACGAGCCCAGGTTGTGGGTGCCGAAGACGACGTCCACCCAGGGCGCCCGCTTGACGATGGTGTCGCGGTCCTTCTGCGCCAGGCAGCCACCGACAGCGATCTGCATGCCCGGACGAGACGCCTTCATCGGCGCGAGCATGCCGAGGTTGCCGTACAGCTTGTTGTCCGCGTTCTCCCGAACCGCGCAGGTGTTGAAGACCACCAGATCGGCTGGGGCACCCTTCGCCACCGGGAGGTACCCAGCGGCATCAAGCATTCCGGAGAGCCGCTCGGAGTCGTGGACGTTCATCTGACAGCCGAAGGTGCGCACCTCGTAGGTGCGCGCGGCGGCGGAAGCTGTGCTGGGCGCGGCCGGGGCGGCGGCGTGGTCAATCGTCATGGCGGGTCAACCATACGACGCGAATCACCGGGCCCACACGAACCCTGCGCAGACCACACCTGCGCAGACCACACCTGGGCAGACCAGACCTCCGACAGACCGGACGCGTGGACACCTGCCGGGACGGCGTGAGATCCGGCATGGTGGTGTGATGCGGCGGCGCACCGGTCCGGCGGCGAGGTGGCTGACCCTCGTCGTGCTTTCGGCGTGCCTGGGCTGCTCAACCGCAGCAGAGATCACACCCGGCATTTCCGAGCCGGTCCGCGGTTCGGTGGTGATCAGCGCGGGGAATCCCACTGGCGTGTACTACGCCTGGTCGGAGCAGCTGGCCAAGCGGTTGACGGCGAAGCACCCTCGGCTTCGGGTGACGGTTCAGCGCTCCGACGGCAGCGTGCAGAACCTGGAGCGGCTGCGCTCCGGTGCCGCCGACTTGGGTCTGAGCACGGTCGACGCGACCGCGCAGGCGGCCAGCGACGGTTTGCTCCCGGTTTTTGTCGAAGGCGTCGCTGTCGAAAGACATGTCAAAAGAGTCGAAGGGCAGGCAGATGCACAGCGTGTGCCGCTGCGGGCCCTCGGCCGGATTTACGACGATTACGTGCAGATCGTCGTCCGCGCCGATTCGTTACTGCACACGGTCGCCGATCTGGACGGACGACGGGTCGCGGTGAACACTCCCGGCTCCGGTACTGCACTGGTCGCCGGGCGCGTACTCAAGGCCGCCAAGATCTCGGTGACCGAGAGCGACCTCGGGGTGGCCGACGGGACGGCAGCGCTGGAGCACAAGAAGGTGGACGCCGTCTTCTGGTCCGGGGGGATTCCCACCCCCTCGATCGTGGCGGCGGCGGGCCGGACCAAGCTCCGGCTCCTACCGCTCGGCGACCTGGCCGCCACCTTGCGGGCCACCTACGGCTCGGTGTACCGACCGGCCACCATCCCGCCGGGCCGCTACCCGGGCATGGAAGAGGTCGCCACCCTGGCCTCGGCGAACGTCCTGGTTGCCAGGGCGGACGCGGACCCGGCTATGGTCACGGCCGTACTCTCGACGATCTTCGACCAACGCGACGCGATCGGAATCACGATTCCGGCGGCGAACGCCACCGACCGACGGACGGCGATCTGGACCGGCACGCTGAGCCTGCATCCGGCCGCGATCGCGTACTACCGGCGGACCAAGCCCTGACCCGCCGGCAGTCCGCCGTCCGGCCCGCTGTCCCGGCCGCTGTCCGAACCGCTGTCGCTGCTGCCGTCCCTTCCGGCGTCCGAACCGCCGTCTCTTCCGGCATCCGAACCGCCGTCCGAACCGCCGTCCAGGCCATCCGAACCGCCGTCCGAATCAACGGCCGGTGCTTCCAAAGGCACCCGGAGGCTGACCCGCAAGCCACGATCATCGGTGGTCCCGACGTCCAACCGACCGCCATGTCGTTCCAGCAGCGTCTTCGCGATCGACATGCCGAGCCCGCTGCCGGTCTCTCGGGCCGTCCCGGACGAGCGCCAGAACCGGTCAACCACCTTGGGCAGATCCTCGGCCGAAACCCCCGGACCGTCATCGGTGACCACGACGGAGATCGTTGACTCACCGATTGTCACGTCCACGGTCACCGTGCTGTGCTCCGGTGAGTACTTCAGCGAGTTGTCCAGCACCGCATCGAGTGCCCCGGACAGCGCTCCGGTGTCGTGGTGACCGAGTGCCCGGGTCGCCCCGGTGCGATGGATGGCAATGAAACGACGCTCGGCGACCACCCGCCAGGAGACCAATCGTTCATCGACGACGGCCGCGACGTCCACCGAACCGGCTGCGGCCGCCAAGTGTTCCACTTGCGCGAGGGTGAGCATCCGGTCCAGGGTGCCGGCCAGGTGCCTGCCGTCGGCCAGCGCGTTCTCGGCGGCGGCGGGCTGTCGCTCCGGCGGGGCCAGGCGCAGCCCTTCCAGCCGGATCAGCAGCGCCGCCAGCGGGTTGCGCAGCTGGTGACTGGCATCGGCGATGAACGCCCGCTGCGCCTCGACCGCTTCCTGGACGTGCACTGCCATGTCGTTGAACGAGTGTTCGAGTCGGCGCAGTTCCGGTGGTCCGCTGCCGGTCGGCACCCGGGCCCCCAGATCACCGGCCGAGATCTGATGCGCCGCCTCGTCCAGCCGGGCCACCGGCCGCAGCAGCCAACCGGCCAGCCGACCGGCCAGCACGGCGGCACCGACGAGCGCCACCAATTCCGCGCCGACCAGCAGCAACCACCGATCCAGGACCCGAGCCCGAGCCTGATCGACCGGCGAAACACTGACGACCGCGCCGACGACGTCATTGTCACGAACCACCGATTGCGCGACCACCAGCGGTCGGGTCTCCCACGGGAAGATCCGGGACGGCGCCTCGGTCAGCCGGCCGTCCAACGCCGTCCGAACCGATGAGCGCACGGCCTCCGCCGTCGCCCCGCTCGGCTCCCGGGTCCGGCTGCGCAGCCGCAACTGTCCGGCGGCGTCATACACCGAGACCGAGATCCCGTACAGCTCGTCGTAGCGACGCAGGTCCTGTTCGGCCGCGGTGGACTCGACCTCGCTGGTCCGCGATCCGGACGGCACCAAACCCACGAACAAGGCCAGGTCAGCCACCCGGTCGGCGTGCATCGAGCGGGATTCGCTCGCGGCAATGCTGGCCCCGAGCGGCACCCCGAGGCTGACCAGCACGACACCCATCAGCACCAGCAACAGCACCGACAACCGGGTCCTCATGCGTGCTCGTCAGCTGTGTCAGCGAACTGCTCGACAACCTGGTCAGCGAGCCGCTCGACAGGCTGGTCGACGAGCTGGTCGACGACTTGCTCGACAGC
>JANNPJ010000797.1:0-10252 GCA_031400005.1 Kineosporiaceae bacterium
GAGTCTACGCGTCGTCCACCGCTTGCAGTCGAGATGACGTCGGAATCGGCGACCGTCCCGGAGTCGGTCTACTCTGCGCAGATGGGGACCATGAGCGAGAATCCCCGGATCACCTTGATCGGGAAGCCTGGCTGTCATCTCTGCGATGACGCGCGGGTGGTGGTCGAGCGGGTGGCCGAGGACACCGGGGCCGGATGGCGTGAGCTTTCCATCCTGGAGGATCCGACGCTTGCCGCCCGCTATGCCGAGGAGATTCCGGTGGTGCTGGTCGACGGGAAGCAGCACGACTTCTGGCGGGTGGACGAGCAGCGGCTGCGGGCGGCACTGGCCGGTCGGTCGCGCTGGTTCGGTGGTCGTAAAGCGTGAGCTATCCGACGTCCCTCCGACTTTGTGCATCCGTTCACAAGCACCTAGGCTGAGAACGTTCCAGCAGGTCCACCAGCTAGGGGCACTAAAGCCATCAAAGGAGCCGGCCTTCCCGTGACCCGACCACGCCCCGCACGGCTCGTCAATCGCGACCGAGCCGGCCGTGACGGCATTCCCGACGCGACGGTTTCTCGCCTGCCCCTTTACTTGCAGGCACTGACCGCGCTGGCCGAGCGCGGGGTCGCGACGGTGTCCTCGGAGGAACTGGCCACCGCGGCCGGCGTCGGTTCGGCGAAGCTACGCAAGGATCTCTCTCACCTCGGTTCGTACGGCACCCGTGGAGTGGGCTACGACGTCCAGTATCTCGTGTACCAAATCTCGCGTGAACTCGGGCTCACCCAAGACTGGCGAGTGGTGATCGTGGGGATCGGAAACCTCGGTCATGCGCTGGCCAATTACGGCGGTTTCACCTCCCGAGGTTTCACCGTCGCCGCGCTGGTGGACGCCGATCCGAAGGTGATCGGCGAGACTGTGGCCGGGCTGCCGGTACTCCCATTGGGTGAACTTGATCGGGTAGTTGCCGAGCTCAGCGTGCAGATCGGCGTGGTGGCGACCCCGGGCCCGCAGGCTCAGCAGGTCTGCGACCGCTTGGTCGCCGCAGGCGTCACCGGCGTGCTCAACTTCGCCCCCTGCGTACTGACCGTGCCGGACGGCGTGATGGTTCGGCGCGTCGACCTGGCCACCGAGCTGCAAATCCTCGCCTTTCACGAGCAGCGGCGGGCGGCCGGGCGGCTCGCGGATGAGCTCGCCCAGAGCCCCGATCTGGTCGGGGATCTCGAACTAGGTGCCGTAACTGGACCACGAGCGGAGGCGACCGGATGAGCGTTCTTGTTGTCGGGCTGTCGCACCGCACTGCCCCGATCGAACTGTTGGAGCGCACCACGCTCGATCCGGCGGCGGCCAGCGAACTCAGCTCCGAGCTGTGCCGCGGCGACCACGTGATCGAGGCGACCTCGCTGGTCACCTGCAACCGGCTCGAGGTGTACGCCGACGTCAGCAAGTTTCACGGCGGTGTCGGCGAGATCGGCACCACGCTCGCGAAGGTCACCGGCGTGCCGCTGGAGGAGCTGACCGAGCACCTGTACGTGCACTACGAGGGGGCAGCGATCGCGCACCTGTTCCGGGTGGCCTGCGGGCTCGATTCGATGGCGGTCGGCGAGGCGCAGATCCTCGGCCAGGTCCGGACGGCGCTGCGGTCCGCGCAGGCGTCCGGCTCGGCCGGCCGGACGATCGGTCATCTGGTGCAGAGCGCGTTGCGGGTGGGCAAGCGGGCGCACAGCGAGACCCAGCTCGACCGGGCCGGTCCGACCCTGGTCGAGGCAGGTCTCAAGCGCGCTGCCGAGCGGCTCGGTCCGCTGGCACAGGCTCGGGTGCTGGTGCTCGGCGCCGGTGCGATGAGCGGCCTCGCGGTGGCCTCCGCCAGCCGGGCCGGGCTGACCTCGATCTCGGTCTGCAGCCGCACCCTCGGCCGGGCCGGCCGGTTGGCCGCCTCGGTGGGCGGCGTGCCGATCCCGCTGGCACAGCTGCCGTCCGCGCTGTCCGAGGCCGACCTGGTGATCGCCTGCGCCGGCTCGGTCGGATACCTGGTCAGCCGGGACCTGGTGGCCGCCGCCCAGGTGGCGCGCAACGGCAGGCCGCAGGTTTTCCTCGATCTCGCCCTGCCCCGCGACGTGGACCCGTCCATCGCCACGCTGCCCGGTGCCTCGGTCTTCGACCTGGAGCAGCTCGGTCGTGATCTGAGCGCCGAGGGACTTTCCGAGGACCTGGTCGAGGTTCGCGCCCTGGTCGCCGAGGAGGTCGAGACCTACCTGGCCGACCAGCGCGCCAAGGAGGTAGCACCCACCGTGGTGGCATTGCGCGCGATGGCCCGCGGCGTGGTCGAGACCGAGTTGCAGCGGCTGAGCAGCAGGGTCGGCGAGGTCGATTCGGCTCTGCTGGCCGAACTGGAGCAGACCGTGCATCGGGTAGTGGAGAAGCTGCTGCACCAGCCGACCGTGCGGGTGAAGGAACTGGCCGCCGAGCCGGGCGGGGACAGCTACGCGGAGGCCCTGCGGATGCTGTTCAACCTCGGCCCCGAGCCCTCCACCACCGTCACCGGGCTGCCCCGGGAATTGCCGGCCGGAGTCGAACTTGCCGTCCAGCTAGATACTGACTCGCCGTTCAGCACGAGCGGCGCGCTCGAGAGAACCCGAGGTGCGCTGTGAGGACGACCATTGCTCCCGCAAGAACCGACACCCGATCGCCCCTGAACCAGTTGCCCGACCGACTTCGGCTGGGTACCCGGCGCAGTGCACTGGCCCGGACCCAATCCCAGTGGGTGGCCGACCAGCTCAGCGCCCGGCTCGCCGTGGCGGTGCCGGACCGGTCGATCGAGATCGAGTTGGTCGAGATCACCACGCACGGCGACGTCACCAAGGCCTCGTTGTCCAGCCTCGGCGGGACCGGGGTGTTCGTCTCCGCGCTGCGCGATGCCCTGCTCGCGGACGACATCGACTTCGCCGTCCACTCGCTCAAGGATCTGCCGACCGCGGCCGCCGCCGGGCTGGACCTGGCCGCCGTGCCGACCCGTGCCGATCCCCGCGACGTCCTGATCGCCCGGGACGGGCTCACGCTGTCCGAGCTGCCGATCGGGTCCACCATCGGCACCGGCTCACCGCGCCGGGCGGCACAGCTGCGCGCGCTCGGTTTCGGTCTGGAGGTGGTCGACGTCCGGGGCAACGTGGACACCCGGTTGAAGCTGGTCTCCGACGGCGTCCTGGACGCGGTTGTGCTGGCCCGGGCCGGGTTGCTCCGGCTGGGCCGGGCCGACGAGGCCACCGAACTCTTCGATCCGTTGCTGATGCTGCCGGCCCCCGGTCAGGGAGCTCTCGGGATCGAGGCCCGGGCCGGCGACGTTTCCCTGCTCGCGGCGCTGCAGCTGCTGGACGACGCCGCGACCCGCGCCTGCGTACTCGCCGAGCGGGCCCTGCTGGCCCGGTTGGAAGCCGGTTGCGCGGCTCCGGTCGGTGCCCTGGCTGAAGTCGTCGAGGGGGAGGACGGCACCGAGCTCTCGCTGCGCGCGGTCGTCGGCTCGATCGACGGGCTGATCGCCATTCGCCGGTCGGCGACCCTGCGGTTGCCCGGCCTCGCGCTGGTCGATCAGCTGGTCAGTACCGCACTCGCGCCGGCCGATGCCGACGCCGCACTTCAGTTGGGCAGGTCACTGGCCGAGCAGATGCTCGATGACGGTGCTGCCGAACTGATCCCCGAACCGAATGCACTGTCGGCATCACTGCCGACCTCAGGCACAGCCGCCATGGCAAGAGAAGGTGACTCGTGAGCGCGATGACCGTCCGGAAGAAGGGCTCGACCAAGTCAGGTGGGTCCGTTGCGTTCGTCGGAGCAGGTCCCGGCGACGACGGTCTGCTGACCCTGCGGGCCGTTGACCGACTGGCCGAGGCGGACGTGGTGGTCGTTGATCAACTGCCCCGCGACGCCATGATTGCCAAGCATTGCCGACCCGATGTCGAGGTGCTCGACGCGGGCTTCGGTGAAGACGGCCAGCCAATGACCCGGGCCAGCCGGGCGAAACTGGTGGTGACCGCGGCCAAGGCGGGTGCCCGGGTGGTTCGGTTGCTGGATGGCGACCCGGCCACCTTCACCGGCCTGGCCGAGGAGATCGCCGCCTGCCGCAAGCAGTCGCTGGCGTTCGAGGTGGTGCCGGGGGTGTCCGCCGCGCTGGCGGTGCCCGCGTACGCCGGGGTTCCGCTGACTCCGGCCGGGGTCAGCGGCGTCCATGTCGTGCACCCGCACGGCGTTGAGGTGGACTGGAAACTGCACTCCTCGGCCGGGACCACGGTTGTCGTGCTCGGTGCCGAGGGCGACATCATCGGTGCCGCCGAAGGCCTGCTCTAAGCCGGCCGCAAAGCCCAGACCCCGATCGTGGTGACCTCGAAAGGCACTACCGTGCAGCAGCGTTCACTCGCCTGCCAGCTCGGTGAGCTCGTCCTTGCGCTGCCGCGGGCCGGCCTGGACCGGCCGATGACCGCGGTGATCGGTGAGGCCGCCGGGCTGCGGGACAAGGCGTCCTGGTTCGAGACCAAGCCGCTCTTCGGCTGGCAGGTGCTGGTACCGCGGACCAAGGCACAGGCCGGCGGGATCGTCGCCGGGCTCGCCGATCACGGCGCGGTCGCCCAGGTGGTACCGACGATCTCGGTCGAGCCGCCACGGACCCCGCACCAGATGGAAAAAGCGGTCAAGGGCCTGGTCACCGGCCGCTACGAGTGGATCGGGTTCACCAGCGTGAACGCCGTCCGCGCGGTCCGGGAGAAGTTCGAGGAGTTCGGCCTCGATGCCCGGGCATTCGCCGGGCTCAAGGTGGCTGCGGTCGGCGGGGTCACCTCCGAGGCGCTGCGCGACTGGGGCATCGTCCCGGACCTGGTACCGACCGAGAACCAGTCCGCGATCGGGCTGCTCGAGGTGTGGCCGCCGTACGACGAGGTGCTGGACCCGATCAACCGGGTCTTCCTGCCGCGGGCCGACATCGCCACCGACACCCTCGTCGCCGGGCTGCAGGAGAACGGCTGGGAGGTGGACGACGTCACCGCCTACCGGACGGTCCGGGCAGCGCCGCCGCCCGCCGACACCCGGGAGGCGATCAAGAGCGGATTCTTCGATGCGGTGGTCTTCACCTCCTCGTCAACGGTCCGCAACCTGGTCGGCATCGCCGGTAAGCCGCACACCACCACGGTGGTGGCCTGTATCGGGCCGCAGACCGCGAAGACCGCCGAGGAGCACGGCCTGCGCGTCGACGTCTTGGCGCCGGAGCCGAGCGCCGAGGCACTGGTCGCCGCGCTCGCCGAGTTCGGCGCCGGGCTCCGGCTCAGCGCCGACGAGGCCGGTGAGCCCATGGTGCGGCCCAGTCAGCGCAAGGGGTCGGCGCGAAGGTCAGCGAAGTGAGCGCGGCCGGCGGCTTCCCGGCCGTCCGGTTGCGGCGGTTGCGCAGGTCGCCGGCGATGCGCAGGCTCGTCGCCGAAACCCGCCTGCACCCGGCCGAACTGGTGTTGCCGGTGTTCGTCAAGGAGGGCCTGACCGACCCGCGGCCGATCAACTCGATGCCCGGGGTGTTTCAGCACACCCGAGAATCGCTGCGCAAGACCGCTGTTGAGGCGGCCGCGCTCGGGCTCGGCGGGATCATGATCTTCGGTGTGCCGGAGCACAAGGACGCCCTCGGCTCCGGTGCCACCGACCCGGACGGGATTCTCAGTGCGGCCGTCCGGGACGTCGTCTCCGAGGTCGGCGACGACCTGGTGGTGATGGCCGATCTGTGCCTGGACGAGTTCACCGACCACGGGCACTGCGGGGTACTGGGTCCGGACGGGACGGTCGACAACGACGCCACCCTGATCCGGTACGCGCAGATGGGCGTGGTGCTGGCCGACGCCGGCTGCGCGATGGTCGGGCCGAGCGGAATGATGGACGGACAGGTGGCCACCATCCGGGCCGCCCTGGATGCTGCCGGACATCACGACGTCTCGGTGCTGGCCTACGCGGCCAAGTATTCCTCCGCCTTCTACGGGCCGTTCCGCGAGGCGGTGGAGTCCAGTCTGCAAGGGGACCGGCGGACGTACCAGCAGGATTCGGCGAACGGCCGGGAGGCGCTGCGCGAGGTCGCGCAGGACATCGCCGAGGGCGCCGACCTGGTGATGATCAAACCCGCGATGAGCTACCTGGACGTCGTCGCCCGGGTGGCCGACAGCGTGCAGGTTCCGGTTGCGGCGTACCAGATCTCCGGGGAGTACGCGATGATCGAGGCGGCCGCCGCGAACGGCTGGATCGATCGCGAACGAGCCATCCTGGAATCAGTGACGTCGATTCGCCGGGCCGGCGCGTCGATCGTGCTCACCTACTGGGCCACCGAGATCGCGACTGGTTTGCGCGGTTTGCGGTCCTAGGAGACAGGTGTCGGGCGCCAGTACTGGCGGCTGCCCTGATCGCGGACCACGACGCCGACTCGGGCCAGTTCCCGGCGCAATTCGGTGGCCTCGTCCTGCCGCTTCTTCTCCAGGGCCCGGGCCCGCGCGCTGAGCAGGGCATCCGCGCCTGGCGGTAGGTCGGGCAGGGCTGGCACCCAGAGCCGGTAGCTGTTCAGGTGCGGATCGCCGTCTGCCCACGGATATCCGTGGTCCCGAAAACCCGCAGCGACGGCCGTGGCCGACACTTCAGGCTTGTCCCGGGCCAGTTCGCGGCCGGCCGGGTCGTTCAGGACCAGTCGCTTCTCGTCCAGGAACACCGCGCCGATCTGGGCGCGGGAGAACGTCCGGGTGGTCCCTTTGATCCACAGGTCCACCTGCTGATCGGTGACCGTGATCGCCAGGGATTCGTAGATCGCGAAGCCGCCGAACGCACTGCCGGCCAGCAGGCCGATCGCAGCGGCGGCCACCTGCGGCCAGGGTTCGGCAATCGACGTGAGCAGTTGCTCGAGCAGGCGCAGCGGTCCGTCGAACGGCACCCAGGGCAAGTCCAGGGCCCAGCGGGCGATCTGGGGGAGGAACCAACCCAGCGCCAGGCCGAGGGCCCCGAGGCCGACGACCAGCGCGACGCGCCAGACCTTGGTGATGCCCAGAAAGGTCGGTGGATGCATACGATTCATCCTGGTCTGTCGCAGTCGCCGACGCTAGCGACCGAGGTCTATGCCGGGTTCGACTTTCGTTGGGCGCTAACCTTCTGGATCATGACCGAAATCGCGAGTGCCGCGGTGTCCGTCCATCGCGACCTCGAGGTGAAGTTACCCCGGAGAAACCGCGACGTCGACTGGGAAACGTTTGACCCAGCGGGGTATTGGGAAGGAAATTATCGCGTCCTGCGCAACGACGACCAGTCCATCATCGAGCTCGTCGGTGAATTCTTCTCCCGGCATTTCTTGAAGGCGCCCGCATCGGGTGTGCTGCGCGGACTGGACGTCGGTTCCGGCGCCAATCTCTATCCGGCGCTCGGAATGCTTCCGTTCAGTGCCGCGATCACCTTGACCGATGTTTCGCCGGCGAACCTGGCGTGGCTGGGTGCGGCCGCCGCTGGGATCGGGGTCGAGGACTCGCGTGGGCGGTGGGTGTGGCAGCCGTTCTGGGCGGAATACGCGCGGTACGCCGGATATCAGCAAGTGGTCGATCCGCGGGCGACTTTGGCGGCCCGGTGCCAGGTTCGCCGGCTTGACCTGCTGCAGCTGGAACCGGCGCGCTGGGATCTGGGCACGATGTTCTTCGTTGCCGACTCGATGACCTCCTGTGAGCAGGAGTTCTCCGCAGCCGTTGCGGCCTTCGTCCGAGCGCTGGTTCCGGGGGCGCCGTTCGCCGCCGCCTTCATGGACAGTTCGGTCGGGTATACCGTCGCCGGCCGATCCTTTCCCGCCGTCCGGTCGGTCACCGTCCCGCTGGTCCGGACCGTGCTTTCCCAATTGCGCACCGAGGCCACGGTGACTCGGCTGGATGTTGCGGCGCACGACCCGGTGCAGGACGGCTACGAGGGAATGATCGTGGCAACCGGGTTCACCCGACTGCCGGATCAGGAAAAAGCTGAAAGCTGTCGATCCCACTAAGAACGAAAAGAAGACAAAGCGCAAAGCATCAAGAAAGGTGTGCGATGGACATTGGTAGCATCAGTCGGGCCGCATACGTCCCGCTGCCGGTATTCCAGGACATGGCCGTCGTCCTGGCGGCCCGGCCCTCCATGGCCCAGATGTCCGCCTCGACGGCGGCGGATGTGTCCGCCAGAGCGGACGGCGTCAAGAGCGTCACCGCATCGATCACGGGGGACGGCACTGTGGACATGTACCTCTAGGCGCCCTCGAGGCGCCCTCGAGACGCGGGGCCCCCTGTGCGGTCGATGCGGGGCGAGGCTGGGACACTGGCCGGGTGACAGACGAAGCGTCGCGCCCGGTTTCCGAGGCGCTGTTCGGCTACGCAGCGCCGGCCTCCGAGGCGCTGTTCGCTCGCGCTCGGGCGGTGACACCTGGTGGGGTCAACTCCCCGGTCCGGGCGTTTCGCGCGGTCGGGGGCACCCCGCGGTTCATGGTTCGCGGCGCGGGTCCGTATCTCTTTGATGCGGACGGTCGCCAGTATGTCGATCTGGTCTGCTCCTGGGGTCCGATGATTCTCGGGCACGCGCATCCCGAGGTGCTGGCCGCGGTCGGCGCGGCCGCCGCCCAGGGGTTCTCGTTCGGTACGCCGACCGAGGGCGAAGTGGCGCTGGCCGAGGAGATCGTCGCCCGGGTCGCTCCGGTGGAACAGGTCCGGCTGGTCTCCAGCGGCACCGAGGCCACGATGAGCGCGATCCGGTTGGCCCGGGGGTTCACCGGCCGCAGCAAGATCATCAAGTTCGCCGGTTGCTACCACGGGCACGTCGACGCGCTGCTGGCGGCGGCCGGGTCGGGGCTTGCCACCTTCGCCCTGCCGGACACTCCCGGCGTCACCGGCGCCTCTGCTGCCGACACGATCGTGCTGCCCTACAACGACGTCCCGGCGCTGCAGGCCGCGTTCGCCGAGCACGGCGGCGAGCTGGCCGCGGTGATCACCGAGGCCGCCGCGGGCAACATGGGCGTCGTCCCGCCCGAACCCGCCTTCAGTGCCGCGCTGCGCACCCTCACCCGCAGCCATGGCGCCTTGCTGATCTCGGACGAGGTGATGACCGGCTTCCGGGTGTCCCGGGCCGGCTGGTACGGGCTGGAAGACCCGAGCGAAGGGCCCCCGGACCTGTTCACCTTCGGTAAGGTGATGGGCGGTGGGTTCCCGGCGGCAGCCTTCGGCGGGCGGGCCGACGTGATGGCTCGGCTGGCTCCGGAGGGCCCGGTCTACCAGGCGGGCACGCTGTCCGGTAACCCGATCGCCACCGCCGCCGGTCTGGCCACCCTGCGGGCCTGCACGGACGACGTGTACCAGCGGGTCCTCGATTCGGCGTCCACGATTGCGATCGCCACCCGGGACGCGCTGACCGCCGCGGGCGTGCCGAACTGCCTGCAGTTCGCCGGATCGATGTTCAGCGTGTTCTTCACCGAGCTGGACTCAGTGCGCAACTACGACGACGCCCGGCAGCAGCACCTGCCCGCCTACACGGCGTTCTTCCACGCCATGCTGGAACGCGGCGTCTACCTGCCGCCGAGCGCGTTCGAGTCCTGGTTCCTGTCCGCCGCGCACGACGACGAGGCGCTGGAGCAGGTGCTGCGGGCGTTGCCGGCCGCCGCTGCGGCTGCTGCCGCGGCAAGCACCGGCCCCGCGGGTGGAAGGATGTCGGCGTGACTATCGGCCCCGACGCACCGGACGACGAACTCATCAACCCCGCATTTCCACCGGCACCGCAGTTCACCCCGCCGGTCCATCGCGGGGACGAGGTGAGTGACCGGACCGTCGTCCACCTGCTCCGGCACGGTGAGGTGCACAACCCGGAGGGCATTTTCTACGGCCGGCTGCCCGGCTTCCGGCTCTCCGAGCTCGGGTTGCGGATGGCCGAGCGGGCGGCCGGGTTCTTCTCCTCCCGGGACGTCCTGCTGGTGATCGGCTCGCCGATGGAGCGAGCCCAGCAGACCGCTGCGCCGGTCGCCGCCGCGCACGATCTCCAGGTCGGTCTGGACCCTCGGATCACCGAGGCCACCAGCGTGTTCCAGGGTCAGACGTTCGGGGTCGGGGACGGTTCGCTGAAGCACCCCCGGCAGTGGAAGCACCTGCGCAACCCGTTCCGCCCGTCCTGGGGTGAGCCTTACCAGCAGGTCGCCGATCGGATGCTGGCCGCCGCGGCGGACGCTCGGGATCTGGTCCGCGGGCACGAGGCAGTGCTGGTCAGCCACCAGATGCCGATC
>JANNPJ010000576.1:0-12938 GCA_031400005.1 Kineosporiaceae bacterium
ATTCCATAGATGCCACGGAACGGCTCAGGCGCAACCGCATCCGGGCCGGGAGCGGGCACGGGACTCATCTCAAATGCGTTGTAGTAGTCACTCATACACCGCACCATCCAGCCTCACGCCGCGTCAGGGTCAAGCCTGGTCCGTACACCCCCATGCGCGGGGAGAAGACCTCAAGGTCGCTGCCGTCGGACGCCGCCGAATGCCCTCCCGTCCGATCCGAACTGCCCGGCTACAGCGCGAATGCGATCGGGATGCTCCCAGCATTACTCGCGCTCAACCCGGCGCAGCCCATGTGCGGGCGTCCACCACTCGACGACGAACATCGTGGCCTTCTCGTTGAGGTGGGTGTGCACGACCTCGGCGATGTCGGCGTGGAAGCGCTCGCCGCCCGGACCCTCGGTGATCGATCCGGCAACGACCGCCCGACCGGCGATCTTCGCCTCGCCCGGCCATTGCGCCTCGGAGCCTGGGATCGGGTCGACTGTGGCGCTGTGCAGGGCGAACCGCGGATCGCGGCGCAGATCCGCACCCTTGCGGGCGTTCGGCATCGAGCCGAAGACCAGTTCACCGTCCTCAAAGACCGTCTCGATCCCGGAGATCCGTGGCGACCCATCGGCTCGCACGGTGGCAATGGTCTTGTGTCGATGAGCATCGAACAGGGCCCGCACGCGCTGGGCGAAGTCCGGTGCTGCCTGTTCGACGTCCTTCCAAGCCGTCATACGCCCATATTCGCATCGATGACCGAGACAGGAAACTGCTCCGCTGAGGAATTCAGCTTCGACTCACTGTGCTGCGGCAAACCGGTGTGTGAGCCCAAAATCAGCCTCAACCAACGATTTTGCAGCAGCACAGTAGGATCACCGTAGCTAGATCAGCGGCTTCGTGAGGAGGACGACGCTGAACCAGACGTCGTCGAAGTCTCGCCGTCCCGCCTCGTGGAAGCCCTGGCCCGCGTAATAGTCCCGCAAACGTGAGTTGTTCTCGTTGCAGTCCAGGCGGAGTTCGTCGGCCCCGGCGTTCCGTCCCTGATCGGCGGCCCACCGCAGCAGTCCAGCGCCCACGCCGTGCCCGGCATGGGTGCGGTTCACCATCAGGCCATGCACGTAGGCGGCGAACCTGTTCTCGTGCTGCCATACCTGCTCATCCGACCACAACAACCGCAGTGCGCCGGCCAGATCATCTCCGTCACGAAGGACGTGCCACTCACCGGCATCGACCTGACGGGCCACCTCACCAGGGCTGACTTCACCGGCTATCCACTGCTTGGTGCCCTGCGCAGCGAGCCATTCCTCCGCAGACCGGCGCAGCGCAAAGATCTGCTCACTGTCTCGTGGGACGGCTTTCTCGACCTTGGTCTGCACGCGACCAGCCTATGGAAAGCAGCCTCGACCGCCTGATCGGCCCCGGCCTTCACCTGGTCACCAACATGCACGACCGGGAAGATAAACCTGTTGAAGAGATCGCGGGAACCCACCAGAGTCATCACTCGTGGCGACCTTCGAGCACCTGATTGCCGAAGCCCTCGCCGTCCCCGTCGAGGGCTGGGACTTCGCCTGGTTCCGAGGGCGGGCCACGGAGCAACGGCCCTCCTGGGGGTACTCCCGGATCATGGGCGAACGGATGGCGCTCGCTCAGCGTGCCCTCGATCTGCAGACCGGTGGTGGGGAAGTCCTGGCTGCGATTCCGAAACCGCCACCGAGACTGATCGCGACCGAGGGTTGGCCGCCCAACGCGGCGCTCGCCCGGCAACGCCTGGCACCGATCGGCGGCGAGGTTGTCGACGTGGCCGAGAACGCCGATCTGCCCTTCGCGGATGAATCCTTCGACCTCGTCGTCAGCCGTCATCCGGTGTCCGTGCGGTACGACGAGGTGGCGCGGATCCTCCAGCCCGCAGGGGTCTACCTGTCCCAGCAGGTTGGTCCCGGCTCCGTCCGCGAACTCACCGACGCGATGATGGGCTCTCAGCCGGTGAGCGATGCCCGCCGGCCCGAGCGGTCCGCCGCTGCAGCCACCGCAGCCGGCCTGGTCGTCGTAGACCTGAAAGCCGAGACATTACGGATGGAGTTCTTCGACATCGCCGCCGTCGTCGTCTTCCTGCGCAAGGTGATCTGGATCGTCCCCGGCTTCACCATCGACGCCTACCTAGCCCCGCTCCGCAGCCTGCACGAAACGATCCAAACGAACGGCCCTTTCGTGGCCCATGCTCAGCGCTTCCTGATCGAAGCGCACAAGTAGTCCGCTGCAGTCAGGCGATGGCGCTGGCCAGCAACGCCCGATGCGGGAGCACCAACTGTCCGTCCGGGCCGAGGAATTCGGCGCTGAACCGGTCGAAGTGGTCCTTGATCTCCTTAACCGTCTTTGGCGTCGAATTCGCCAGCACCTGCCCCACGTAGGCGACGCCGGAGGCAGGGCCGTTCCACCATTCCTCGGCCGTGGCCCGATGATCCCAGGCGAGGTGTTGACACTCGACGTCGCTCAACCCGGCCGCGCTGAGGAGGGCAGTGAAACCGGACTCGTCCCGGGTGAAGTCTTCCTCCGCTGAGATCGGGGGCAAGTAGTCCGGTCGGGCTGCGCCGGAGGCTTGAACCGCCCGCCCGAGTAACTCGGCTCCCGCCGCGGCCGGCGCGCTCCAGATCGTCAGCGCGATCTTTCCGCCGGGGCGGGTCACCCGACGCAATTCGATCAGTGCCGCCAGCGGCGTCCCGACATGGTTCAGCACGAAATTGCCGACGACAGCGTCAAACTCGTCGTCCTCAAAGGGAAGCCGCGGGAGGACAGCGACCCGCACGTCCGCCGCCGGAACCGAACGTGAGGTCAAGGCGACCATATCCGGCTGGGCATCTACGGCGGTCACCGTGGCACCGCACTGAACCGCAGCCGCCGTCACCGTCCCCGAACCGCAGCCGACATCCAGCACCCGGACACCCGCTTCGACGCCAGCTGCAGCCAGCACCTGTGGAACCGGATAGGCACAGAGCTTGGCGAAACTGGCCGCGTATGCCTCGGCGCGTCCGGTCCATGACCGCCGCTCACCCGCATCGAAGGCCGTCACTATTGTCCTGCTTTCAGATCCGCTCATGACGCACGTGTGGGGGCATGAGACTAGCGGGACGCCAACTGCCGCTAATGTCCAGATATGGCTGACTTCATTCGCGCAGATCTGCGTGGCTCCCGGTTTGAGGACGTCGACCTGGGCGGTTCGCAGTTCCGCAGCGTGGACCTGTCCCAGGCCCGGTTCCGCGGTGCCACGTTCAGCGGTGTCGTGATGCGTGGCATCGAGCTCGTCGACACCGACATCCACGGCGAGATCGAGAATCTGACGATCAACGGGGTCCAGATCGCGCCCCTGATCAATGCCGAACTCGACCGGCGGTATCCCGACCGGGTGAAGATGCGCCCGACGGACCCGGCCGGTTTTCGTGCGGCGTGGGACGTCGTCGAAAGACTCTGGGGCGAAACGCATGCCCGGGCGTCCGACCTGGACCCAGCGTTGCTGCACGAATCGGTCGCTGGTGAGTGGTCCTTCATCGAGACGCTACGACACCTGGTCTTCGCCACCGATGCCTGGATCAGGCGGGCGATCCTCGGCGACCCGACACCGTGGGACCGGTTGGATCTGCCCTGGGACGAGATGCCCGACACCCCGGGTGTCCCCCGTGACCGTGACGTGCGGCCGCCCCTCTACGCCGTCCTCGAATTGCGCAGCGACCGGATGTCCACTGTTCGCCAGGTCATCGACGGACTGACCACCGAGTCGCTCAGCGCTCGCACCGAGCCGGTCGAGGGGCCCGGGTGGCCGCAGCCGCGCAGCTATCCGGTGCAGGACTGCCTGCTCGTCGTCCTCAATGAGGAGTGGGAGCACCGGCTCTACGCCGAACGGGACCTCGATGCCCTGGAGAAGCGCGGTACGAAGAACTCGAACCCCCGGCGAACGTACGACTCCGACCGCTAGTCCCAGTTGCTGATGTGGACATCGCGTGGCGCGGGAAAACCCTTCCCGGTTTCGACAAGGGACTTCAGGCTCATCAGATAGTTCCCCCACTTGGTGCTGCAATGGTGCATGAACTCCCCTGGTTCCCGCCACCCTTGGTGTGCGAAGAGAACGATGGCATAGTTGCCTTCCTGCTTGAGATCCCAGCTTATTCTTGTGCCGACCCACTCCTCGGGTCCGTCGACGACCTGCCAGATCACACGTTTGGCGGGATTGAGCTCAAGAACTTCCATGTCGCACCCAGCTTCCCCAAATCGGAATTGGAGTAGGCCGCCGACTTTGCTTTCCCCTTGCGTGTCGGTCGTCCACCAGGACGAAATGCCTTCGGGCGTGGCCAATGCCGCATAGACGTCGGCCAAACTCGATTCGACTCCGACCCTGTGCAGAATATCCACCATTATCCGATTCCTTTCTCTTTCGCGTATGAAAATGAACAGATCTTATTCGGCTGCACTGTCTCGGCTGCGCTGAATTTCTTCGGCGATCCGCTTGATGCGCCGCAGCCTGGCGTCCCAGGTCGCCCCGACCGCGGAAAGCTGCGCTACCGCGCGGGCCAGTTGCTCCTCATCCACCCGGTAGCGCATCTCCCGCCCGGCCTGTGTGACGTGAACCAAGCCCACCCGGTCGAGCACCCCGAGATGCTTCGCGACGGCCTGCCGCGTCACGGGGAGGTGCTGGCTGAGCGTGGTTGCCGTCCCCTCGCCCGCCGCCAGGAGAAGGTCGACCATCCGCCGCCGGGTCGGGTCCCCGATCGCTGACCAGAGGTCGTCGTTGACAGCGACGCTCATCGCCTGGCAACGAGTTGGCCGAGGTACTCGCCGAGGCGGGGAAGGAAGGTATCCCAGCCGACGCTGTGCTCCTTGTACTGTTCCTCGAGGACGGCGATCTCCCAGCCCTTCTCCCGGAACCCGGTCTCGGTCAGCCGAACCGTGGTGCCGACGCCCGCCGGGGCAAGCTCGAAAGTCACCAGGAGAGAATTGTTTTCGACAGCCATCTCGCCGTCCGGATAGACCCAGCGGAAGGAGAACAACCGCGGTGGCTCGGCGTCCACCACGGTGAGTGCGGCGACGTGTGCCTCGCAGGTGGCCTTGTCGCCCCAGACCAGCTCACCCTTCGCACCGGGGACCGGTGAAAGGTCCGCCTCGTCCGTCCCCCACCACTCCCGCACATGCTCGGGACTGCTGATGACCTCGAACACCACCTCCGGCGAGGCCTCGACGTGAAATTCGCGTTCAATGCTTCCGTACTCCATACCCCTACCCGCTTTCTGCAACGTCTGGTTGCACATCACGGTAGACCCCGCCTGACAACAACGCAACCATCGGTTGCCCATTGGGTTCTCGCGCTGCGCGCCACGACGACGTCCGCATCGCCAGCGACACCGCATGGGACCGTGCCACCCTCTGCGAGGGGTGGACCGTCCATCACTTAGCCGCCCATTTCGTCCAGCCCATGCTGGTGGGTTTCGGCCGGTTCTTCCTCACCGCGCTGCGTTACCGCGGTGACCCCGACAGGACCGTTGACCACATCACTCGACAACTCGCTCGCCGGCCTCGAACCGAGCTGATCACTCTGCTGCGCGAACACGCCGGCGACCAGGTGGACCCGCCCCGGGTCGGGCCGTTCGGCCCCTTCGCCGAGACCTGCATCCACCTGCGCGACATCGCCCGGCCCCTCGGCTTGGCGGCCGACGTACCGATCGAGCACTGGCGGATCCTGCTGGACTACCTGACCTCACCCACGGTCGCCCCCGCCCTGGTCCCCGCCGGCCGACTCGACGGGCTCACCCTCACCGCCATCGACACCGACTGGAGCAGCGGCTCCGGCGCCCCGGTGGCCGGTCCAATCGAGGCCATCGGAATGGCAGCCACCGGACGGCCCACCGCCCTCACCGACCTGGACGGCCCAGGCCGCACCATCCTCGCCAACAGACTCTCCGCGCCCTGATCCGCCACCCGGCGGCGTTCGGTAAGCGAGCAGACGATCTCGTTCACACCGCCGCGGCGCGCAGTAGGCCAGCAGCAACCATCGCGGCACGGACCTCCTGCACCTCGTCCTCATCCGCGGCGGCCTGCGGCAGGCGCATGGTTGCGGTCGGGATCAGACCCAGGAGTGCCAGGGTGAGCTTGGAGCGCAGGGCACCGTTCCCGGATCCGGAGATCAGGTCGATGGCAGGCAGCACGGACAGGAACGTTGCCCTGGCACCGGCCGTGTCCCCGGCCTCGAACTGGCGGATCACCGCGGCCAACTGGTCACCCACCAGGTGCCCCGCCATGCTGACCAGCCCAACGGCACCGACGGCGAGGAACGGCAGCAGCAGACCGTCGTCCCCGCTGTAGTGCGCCAGGCCGGTCTCCGCGATGGCCCGGGTCGCACCCTGAACGTCACCGGTCGCGTCCTTGATCGCCACCACCTGGGCGTGCGCCGCGAGCCGCCCGAGTGTCGCCGGGGCGTACCGGATCACGGATCGACCGGGGACGTCGTACAGCATGACCGGCAGGTCAGTTGCCTCGACCACGGCGACAGTGTGCTGGTAGATACCCTTCTGGGAGGGCTTGGAGTAGTACGGCGTGACGACGAGCAGCCCGTGCGCCCCGGCGTCCGCAGCCTGCTCGGCCATCCGGACCGCATGCTGCGTATCGTTCGACCCCGCCCCTGCGAGGACCAGTGCCCGGTCCCCAACAGCGTCCACCACGGCACGAATCAGGTCGGCTTTCTCCGGGCTGTGCGTGGTCGGCGCCTCCCCCGTCGTCCCATTGAGGACGACGCCGTCATGGCCGTGCTCGACCAGGTGGGCAGCAAGGGACGCCGCGGCATCAAAGTCAACGGACCCGTCGTCCGTCATCGGCGTGACCATCGCCGTGAGCAGGGAACCGAACGGGCGGGCGGTGGTCTGGGGCATGCCGCCAAACTACCGCCCTCATCCGGATACCGGCTCAGCCAGGCCAGGCCGAGGCCGAGGCCGAGCCCAGGTCGAGGTCGGGTCGGGTCTGGCCGCAGGTCGAGGTCAGGCCAGGTCGAGGTCCGGTCGAGGCCAGGCGCCAGGTCGAGGTCCGGCCGCAGGTCCGGGTCAGGCCGCAGGTTGACTTCCGGCGCTGAGGTCGTTCGTCCACTTCCAGCGGGGACGTCGGGGACGATCGGCCAGCTCTGCCCGACCAGTTGCCCAGAGCAACGACTGCCAGGGGTCGTCGTCCGCAGGGACCTCGGGAAACATCCGGGCGAGCGTCGAACGGCAGAGATCGGCGTCCGGGTCGAAGGCAAGCCCGAGGGCCATGGTGATGTCCCAGGTGTGGACCAGTGTCTCGATGATGCCCATCCCGGCGACCGCACTGAGATCAGCCATGCCATAGGGATGCCAGACCACCACCTCGGCTGGTGCCGTGGTCAGCACGGAACTCAGCAGTGCCCCGGTCCCCTGCAGGCCGTCGATTATCCCTGGGACGTCGGCATCGTCGTCCAGGACCAGGTCCATTGGCAGATAGCGTTCCTGCCTCCGGCCGGTCACCAGAAGCGCGTAACCCAGATGACAACCGGCCATATGTTCTGCGGTGAAACGACAACTCCAGGTCAGCCCTTGAGCGGTGACCGACCAATCCAGGTCAGCACCCGGGCGTAGTGCCTCGGTCGATACGGTCACGGCGCGATCCAACTGGGCGGGCGTCAAGGCAAGAGGCATGGCCCGCATCATCGACAGCGGACGGCCTCCATTGCAACCCCGTTTCGGGGCCTACCAGCATCAAGGGGGATCGGACTAGCGATCCGACGGGGCCTCCTGCGGACGCGCCGCTCCTCGCTAGGGAATCTGCAGATCGTGGCGAATCGGGTGGGATAGAGCCATCCGATCCACCACGATCGCCAGACTCGCCCCGCTCACGCATTTCGGGCCTAGCCGACGACGCGCTCGGCGATCAAACCGGCCCCGATGAGAAACATCCCGCCTCCTGAGACGCGGCTGACTGCCCGGGCTGCCATCGGGCGTGAGCTCAGAACGGCTGCCACCCAGGAACCCAGGACCAGATAGAAGACTGCACAGGACGCCGTGAACACCCCGCCCAGAACGGCCATTTGGATGCCGAGAGGCCAGGACTCATCCGGTTTCGTGAACTGTGGCAGCAGAGCCAGGAACAGCAACAACGCCTTCGGGTTCAACCCGCTGACGCCAATGCCCTGGACAAGGATGGCCCCGCTCGATCCGGCCGGCAGATCCTGCACCGCGCCGGGCGAGCTGGTCGGGTTGGCTGCGCTGGCCCGATCGCTTCTACTCGCGGTGTTCGCCGTACCGGCCGCGCTCGCCGCGCCGGATGGGTGCGCGACCGTCATCACGCCGTGCCACATCAGGTACCCGCCGCCGGCGAAGGTCAGGATGCTCAGCGCTGCAGGCATTCCGGCGACCAGGGAACCCAGTCCGGCCGCGACGACTGCGGTCATGGCGGCATAGCCGAGGACGAGGCCGCCGACAGCGGCCACCACAGCGGTGTGCCCGCGCACCGCCGAGCGGATCGTGAAGGCCCAGTCTGCACCCGGCACAACGATCAGTAAGGCGGCCACCAACCAAAAGGCGAGGACGGAGGCGATTGGCATGCCTGCCACGCTAGGCACGAAAGCCCCGAAGGTGCTTCCAATTTTCACCCCTATGCGGGGGGTGAGTGGAAGGATCTCCCCTGTGGACGCGATTGACCGGAACATTCTTGCCGAGCTGCAATATGACGGCCGACTGACGATCACCGATCTTGCCGCCCGGGTGAAGTTGAGCGTCTCTCCCTGCCATCGCCGCCTGCGGGAACTCGAACGCAGCGGAGCCATCGTCGGTTATCGGGCTGTGGTCGACCCGGCGGCCCTCGGGCTGACCTTCGAGGCGCTGGTCTTTGTCACCATGCGCAGAGAAGACCGCGAGACCCTGCTGAGCTTTGAAGCCGGCCTTGCTGCCATCCCGAACGTCCTCCAAGCACAGCGACTGTTCGGCGATCCCGACTACCTGCTCCGCGTCGTCACCACTGACCTGGCCGCATACCAGGCCCTGCAGGACGAGCACCTGGCAGCCCTGCCCGGAGTCCAGCGAATGACCTCCACCCTGGTGATGAAGCAAGTCGTCGCCGACCGCTCCATCCCCACCTGACCATCTGAGCGCCTGTTTGGAAGTCCCCCGCTTACTGCGGCGCCTTCACCGGGCGCATCCTCGCGACGACTCAACTTCCAAACAGGCTCGGAGGGCTGCCCCCACCTTTCGGCGAGGTTTGGTTTTGGTGTGTGGCTCTTTTGCTAAGCAACGGCCTGTTATCGAAGATAGTGCTTGGAGCCGAGCTGCCCTTCCTCATGAGGTAGGTCTTGGCTCTGGTGATCGCGAAGCATTTGTTGGCGCATGACCGATTTACCCTTCGGGATCATGGAAGACATGGGGCGACACCAGCTCGGACCGCCGTCGGGCAGCCCGGAGCGGGTCACCGCGCATGAGCTGGCTCGGATGCCCGCCGCCGGCCAGGGTGAGGGGCGCCCATCGCGGGTGTGGCTTAGGCACGCACCGGCCTGTTATCGTCAATAAATGCGGGCTATTGAGGCGATAGCGGAGCACCTGGCGAGTCTGGCGCGCTCGGGTGCGGCGCGTCCGACCTGCCGCCAGCGAGCTTGGTCCTTGCAGCAGGCACTCACCGCTGCGGCACTGTTCCGGCTCTACCAGCACGTGCCAGAACCCGAGCAGGTAGCCGACACCGATCCGGACGCCCTGGCCGCCGAGACGGCCAAGGTCCAGGTCGGCGAGCTGCTCGACCCCGCGTTCACCGCCTGGTTCCTGCCCTGGGCGGCCACCGGCGTCCTCGCCGCGAACCCGAAGGCGGACGCCGGGCAAAGCACTGCTTCCGCCCGAGCCCGCGCGGTGGCGTTGCGCGCCCTCGCCCGGGAGCACGGCCATGAGCAGGTCGAGCACACCCACGAAGTGCCACTCCCCCGCCCACCCACGCCGGTGACCGCCCGGGTGCTCAACGTGGCCGTTCAGCTGATCGCCGAGCGTCCCTCAGCCAACCTGGCCCGAACCCGGCTCGGTGCCCTGCTGGTGGTCATGCTGAGCTACCCCGCCAGGCCGTGGCAGTTGTGCCAGCTCACCACGGACGATCTGCGGATGGACGGCGAAAGCCAGCGCCTCGAACTCGCCGGGCCGGACGGCTGGGCCCTCCTGTCGCCGTCCGGGTCCCAGCTGATGGCCGACTGGCTGCGCGTTCGTGAGGAACTCGTCAATGCTCTGACCGGGGCTGCGCCGAAAGAACTGTGGGTCGCCGTGCGAAGCCACCAGGCGGATGGCCGGGTTCGCCCGGCCGGACTCCCGCTGCACCCGCGCGGCCTCGAGCGCAGTTACGTCACCCACGTCCGCAATCTCAACGTGGAACTCGCCAGCGGCGTGCACACTCCGCTCCCCGCCGGGCGGGGCGGCGCTCCGGCACCACGCCTGCCGCTGTCCTGGGAACTCCTGCGCCGTTCCATCCACCACCCGGACCCGACGCCGTGAAGCTCACCCGGGGGCGTCCATTCGCGTCGACGAGGCCGGGAACACCGCCTGCCACTGTGAAGGCCCTGGTTCAAAGGCCGAGAGGCCACCTCGCCCCGCGCCGTGAAGCCCCGCCCAACCCGCGCCGTGAACCCATCTAGCCCACCTTCAAACCGTGCTTGGAAGTCTTCGCTCTCCCCTGCGGGCTTAGCCAATACCTCCGTCACTGCTTGGTTCTCGCACCCCCTTATTCACCCGCCTCCGGCCTGTTATCGGTGGTAGCTGCCGTACCGCCCGCGAGCGATCTGGGCGGCTGTGCCCCTGATAAACCGGTGATCGAGGCGAAATCTGCCCCCATTCACCGGTTTTTGAGGGGCACAGCGGTGATCCCTCTGATTCCTTTATTTCAGTTCCTTGGTCTGGCTAGGTTGCGGGCGCCGGGCTGGGGCGTCCTGGATCTGCTGCGACGGCTGGGAACGGTGGATCAGGATGTCGCCGTAGCTGGTGTGGGCGCGCACGTCGACGGTCTCGTCGGAGGATCCGGGGCCCTGGACGGCGTCCATCTGGTTCGCCACCCTGCCGTAGGAGGTGCGCACGTCGAGCCGGGCGGCGGTGCCGGGGCGGATGCCGATCTCGATCTCTCCGCACGCGGATTTGAGTGAGGCCGAGCCACGCGCGAGTTCACCAATACGGATGTCGCCATTGGCGGTGACGGCCTTGACACTGGCGTGCGTGCGGCCGACGGTGATGTCTCCGTTGGCCGTCCTCGTATGCAGGTCGCGGTGCACCTCGCCGATCCAGTTGTCACCGTTGGCGTTCTTGATCACCGCGCTGCCGCTGATCTGGTGGAGGCGGACCTTTCCCATCCCGCTGACGGTGGCGTCGCCGTCAACCTGGTTGACGACGATCGTGCCGCCGTCGGTGCTCAGCTCCAGGAGACCGGTGTGTTCGAACTGGAGGTTTCCGGTCGAGTTCTTGACCCGGCATTCGCCGAGGCGACCGGAGCTCCAGAACGCCGCCACCGAGGCATCGGCGTCCAGCGAGGACCCGGCCGGCAGTTCGATGCTGACGTCGACCGATCCGGTTCTGCCGAAGATGCTGAGACCGCGCTGTTTTGGCGTCTTTATCAGCAGTCGTCCGGCCAGGTATTCGACCCGGGTCTGCTCGGCCGAGCGCACGTCCGACTCGTGCGCGGGGTCAGTGGGACGCACCTGCACCACCGTGTCGCGCCGGTCGGTCGCGATGATTCGGACGTCACCAACAACGAGCTCAATATTCACTGCGATGGGTTCTGGGGTTGCGAACGTAGGCAAGGTGATCCTCCGGATCGTGGTGAGGCGATTCCACCGGGGACAAGCCCCACTGGAGATGACGGGCCCAGCTGGGGACGAAGACCAGCAGGGACGACGGGTCGCTAGCGGACCCAGCCGCTGAATCGTTCGGAGCCACGAGTGGCCCGCCGCTGCGAGTGCTGGGCGCCGTCGTCAGTGCTCAGGGCGGCCGTGGCTGAGCGGACGAGCCAGGCGTTGACCGATAGGCCTGCGTCGCGGGCGGCGTCTTCGATCCGGTCCTTGAGGTCTTGGCCGAGCCGGAGGTTGATCCGGGTCATGGTGGTCTCGTCGTTGTCCGGGATCGGCCGCGGGGTCAGGTCCGGGTTGGGCTTGTCTACGTTGACGTCTACGCCGTCGTCGTCGGGGTGATCGATGGGTGGGGACGTGACGACGAAGCTGGGTTCGCGGCCGCGCAGGCGCAGGTCGACCGATCCAGGCGCGAGGTCCCGGGTGATTTCACTGGCTGCCGCGGAGAGGGCGTCCAAGAGGGTGAGGCGGATGGCTGATTCGAGCGGTGCGGTGAGCCGTTCGGCCAGGGCCCGGGCTTCGGGCCCGCCGGTCTCGGCGGCTACCGCGAGCTCGTGTCGAAGGCTGTCGATGTATGGCGTGAGATCCATGATGCCATCATGGCACCATGGTGGTGCCATCTGAAGCCATCTCCCCAGGATTCACCACTCCACGGGTGCTATCAAGGCACCATCCGTACCCCAGCCCCAGCCCAGCCTTGAACTGGTTCTGGCCACATTCGCGCTCCGCAGACCCGCTGACCCGGACATCGAGGGGCCATTCAGGCACGCACAACGGGCCCGCCGAGCACCTCCTCCTGCAGGTATGTCCGCGCTGTGCGTGCCTGAATGGCCCCAACCCCACTCCCCCACGTCCGCCCGATGGTCGCGGGCGCAGCGATCAGTACCTGGCGGCGAGGTCTATGAAGCCTCGGTGCCGCAAAACCTGGTGGTGACCATGCACGAACTGACACTGGACCTGCTGAGTGTGTATTAGTGAACGGAGAAGCCGCCGTCGATGAAGATCGTCTGACCGGTGACGTAGGCGGCGGCCCGGCTCGCCAGGAAGACGGCCGCTCCGGCGAAGTCCTCGGCCTGGCCGTTGCGCCCGATCATGGTACGGGCCGCGAGCGCGG
>JANNPJ010000810.1:0-5013 GCA_031400005.1 Kineosporiaceae bacterium
GGCCCGACGAGGGCAGCCGCGAAGCGGGCGATTGCGGGATCCCCGCGGAAGGCTACGGCTGCTCTGGTGGGTTCTGGCTCGATCAACTCCGGTAGCTCCAGCGCCAAGGCCAGCCGCTCGATCAGCTGGTCGGCGTCAGAAGGTTCTTCGCGCAAGAGCTCTTCGAGTTCTCCCTGCCGGTCTGTGGCCTGGAACAACTCGCTGAGTGCGCTAGCCATGACCACAACCTGGCCGGAGCCCTGACCTTGTGGATCCCAGAACCCCTCCAGGATGTGGGTACCGTTCGCTGCCGCTAGAGACAGTCGCGGACCGTCGGGAGTCTCCTCTACGAGGAAATGTCGAACGCCGACCAAGCTGCTGGCCACGGCGGAGGCATCAAGTGACCACAATGCCGTCCAACCGGCGGGTGACGTCGGCCCGACATTCGCCACCACCGCGCAGGCCTCGGCAGCGAGGATGACATCCTCTTGCGCCAGCTTCATGATGATCAGCACGACGCGATTCCACCACGCCCCGATCGAACTGTGGCGACGTCATGCCAATTGGCGGTGCTGCGCAGAGTGGTGTACCGATCATCCCATGCGTCGTCCGGGCTTAGACAAGCGCCCCGCGTCGCCTTTTGCCCAACGCCGGGGCGGTGCCGAACCGATCGAGCCGCCCGGGCTTCCACCGTCGCGTCGCAAAGGATTGCTGAATGAATGTCATTGACAGGGTCGACCGGGTCGTTCTCCTGAACGAGGAGGGCATCGCCACAGGCACCGCACCGCGGCTCGAAGTGCACAGCGCCGATACACCGCTCCACCTGGCTTTCTCGTGCTACATCACCCGGGACGACGGGCAAGTGTTGATGACCCGGCGAGCACTGGGCAAGCGGACCTGGCCCGGCGCATGGACTAACTCGTGCTGTGGTCATCCGCGGCCGGGAGAAAATCCTGAAGTCGCGGTCGAGCGCCGCATTCACGAAGAACTAGGCATGCGGATCTCGGAACTGACGATCATGCTCCCCGATTTCCGCTATTCGGCGACGGACGCGAGTGGGGTACTCGAGAACGAGGTCTGCCCGGTGTACCTGGCCCGGACCGCCGATGTTCCCCGCCCCGATCCGGATGAGGTCGCCGAGTACCAGTGGGTGTCTTGGGACGACGTCACGCTGGCCGCCCGACAGACTCCGTGGTTGCTGAGTCCATGGTCCGCGCTCCAGCTCGTTGCTCTGAGTGAGGTGGCAGCGTAGCTGGACCCAGCCGGCCCATCTGATCGATCACGTCGGGGGACGCGATTGCCGTCGTCGCGAGCATACCTGGGGTGCTGACGCGGTCGCCCACGACCATGAATGACCAGCCGGTCAAACCATTGCATAGGTATCGATGGGCGCGTACTGTGCGGCAACGCCTTGATCTTGATGTACCGAGTCTCATCTGTCAGTCCGCCAGCCATTCCTCGCGCCTGTGACCTCAAGGGACCCTCATGGACCGAACAATCCGTTCCGCGTCTGGCTGGATCCGACCGATAGCGACGCTCGCCTGCGTCCTGCTGACCGGATCGATCACCGTTGCCGTGGCCAGCCCTGCCGCCGCGGCGATCGGCGCCGTCCGGGGAGTTGCGTCCGGCCGGTGCCTCGACGTACCGGGGGCCAGCACGACCAACGGGGTCCAGGTGGGTCTGTGGGACTGCGGTCCCGGTGCAAACCAGGAGTGGAACTACACCTCCAGCAAGCAATTGAAGGTGTACGGAAACAAGTGCCTGGGCGCGGACCAGGGTGGCACCACCGCCTCGACCAAGGTCGTCATCGGGGACTGCAATGGGCAATCTAGTCAGCAGTGGAACATCAACAGCAGCGGGACGATCACCGGGGTCGCTTCCAGCCTGTGCCTCGACGCTATCGGCGAGGCCACCGCGAACGGCACGCTGCTTGACCTGTGGACCTGCACCGGCGGTAACAACCAAAAGTGGAAGAGCACAGTCGGTTCGGCCGGCTGCCCGGCATCCGGAGGTATCACCTACACACTGAACCGTGCGTCGTCGCCTACCGCCGACCAGACCGATGCGTACAACAGGATAGCCACAGCGATGAACCTTGCTGTCGCGGAGTACAACTGCTACCTGAATGTCACCAAATCGCTGAATGTCTCTTACAACCCGAGCGTTCCGACCGCGGATGGCAGCTTCAACGGCAGTATCCGCTTCGGCTCGAATCGGTCATTCATGAAGCAGGTGGGCGCTCAGCACGAGATCGCCCACACCCTGGGAGTGGGTACCCAGTCGAAGTGGTCCCCCCTCGTCTCGAACGGCCGGTGGACCGGTGCCAAAGCGATCGCCGAATTGCGCGCCCTGACGGGTGATCCCGCCGCCGTGCTGCACGCGGACGCCCAACACTTCTGGCCAAACGGGCTGAACCAGGAGAGTGAGGCAACCTCGGCGGACGACTATGTGGCCAATTGCAGGATGGTGGCCGCTTTTCGGAGCGACATGGGCTTGTAAGCACAAGCTGCCCGAACACCATACTGGCTGTGTCGCCACCGTGTCTGGTACGCCTGATCGACGGAGTTACAAGAGGTCCAACAGTTCAGCGATCGCCTTATCCACTGCCTGCATTTCCCGCAGAGAAAGGTGACCTACTTGCCGACCGAGACGTTCCTGTGGGTCGACGGCCAGCATCCCATCGCATAGAGCAAGTGTCGGCCCGAGGCCGGGAATCTCGATTTCAGGCCGGAAGATGTACGGGCGAGCGCTCGTGCTGGTCGGGACCGTCATCCAGAGCGACATGTGCTGGTAGCGGGAGGCCAAGGTCACCACCCCGTACCGCTTGCCCTGCTGCTCGTGACCGCGAGCGTGCTTCCTGGGCCGCAGTTCGAAGACGCCGCCCTTCATTCGCCCGCCAGGTCCGCCATCGCTGCACGGAGTTCGGCCTGGTCTTCGACATCTTGGCCGGCGGCCCAGGCATCCAGTTCTGCGGTCCGTCGCCACTGCTCGCGTTCCAGCAGATCGAGGCCACGTTGGATCGTGGTGTCCACGGTCTCGCCTTGTTCGGCGCTGACCTTGTTTAGGTGGTCGCGGGTGGCTCTGGAAACGCGGACGGTAGTTGTCTCACTCATTACTGCAGTCTACAGACAGTCTACATGCAAGTAAAGGTTGTGGGCGAGCCTCCAAGGGGCCGCTGATGACCAAGGAGGGCCGAACCAAGATCGATCGCAGGGTTTCTGACCTCCTGGACGATTCGCCCGGGGTGGGAGGCTCAGCGTCCGATCGGGAATGGCGTTGAGGTCAGGGTTTCCGACATCGTCCAGAAGCGAGCGGCTTGTTCGGGGTCTTCCGCCGACGGGATCGGGCGGACGATCTTTGGGCTGCCGCGCATCTCACCCAGTCGGCTTGGCCCGATGAACTGCCCGCTGGTTGCCTCCGGTGCCGTGGCTGCGTACAGCTGCGGGAGCGCACCGGCCGCTGCCGACTGCGCGAACATTCCGCCTACCCCGCCGAGCATGGCGAGGAGGCCGGTCGGCCCGCTGGTCTGCAGGTTGGTTGATGCGTAGCCGGGGTGGGCGAGCAGGCTCGCTGCGGGCACCTTGGCGGCGCGTAAGCGCCGGTCGAGTTCGAGGGCGAAGAGCACGTTGGCGAACTTGGACTGGGCGTAGGCCCCGGTCGGCGAGTAGCGCCGGGAGGTGTAGGAGAGGTCGTCGAAGTCAATGGCGCCGCGCTTGTGCAGAGCGGAGCTGACGGTGACGACGCGGGCAGCTGGGGCCTCGGCGAGGTGCGGCCACAGCAGCGCGGTGAGGGCGAAGTGGCCGAGGTGGTTGGCGCCGATCTGCAGCTCGAAACCCTGTTGGGTGCGGGTCAGTGGAGGCATCATCACGCCGGCGTTGTTGATCAGTAGATCGAGGGCGGGTAAGTCGCTGGCGGCGAAGGCTCGTACCGAGTCGAGGTCGGCGAGATCGAGGTGGCGCAGCTCCAGGCGGGCGCCGGGGATCTGCGCGCGGATCTGCCCGGCGGCGGTGGCACCCTTGTCAAGATTGCGAACGGCCATGATGACGTGGGCGCCCTGCCGGGCGAGTTCGCGGCTGGTCTCCAGCCCGAGGCCGCTGTTGGCGCCGGTGACGACGGCGGTGCGGCCGGTCTGGTCGGGGATGTCGGCGGCGCCCCAGCGCGGCGGTTGGGCAGTCGTTGTCATGGGTCTGAGCATGACTGGTGGCCGAGGCTTTGTCTGGCTGGGGGGGCGGAGGTGGTGGTGTCGGCGTCGGGGCGTGGACCGGTCGCGCGGGTATCGCTTCATCCGGCATTGCGCTCGCTGCGGGCAGAGGAGATCGCCGAAGACCCGGACCTCTCGCTCCCCACCGTGCGCGGGTCAACGTTATTCTTTGCTGTGCAGCGGGTCTCGACCGATGAAGCCGAGCAGGTGGGTTTGCGCGTCGGCGTCGTCCGGCACCGGCACTGCGGGGCCATAGTGCCCCGACGAACGCAGCAGCGCCTCGATCGGCACCATTCCGGCGAGCAGGTCGGCGCAGGTCTGCGGGTCGAGCCGCTCGTCCTGGCCGGTGGCGCGGGCCAGGTCCCAGGTGTGCATGAACACGTCCGAGGTGTAGAACCGGTCGACTGCGTCCGGCAGCGGCATCTCACCCAGCATCGGGTGCCGGAAGGGGGTAGCCGCCTCCGGCCCATCGAGCAGTCGCTGCACCGCGTCGGAGTGCACCTGCCAGGCGGCGCCCGGGTCCTGCTCCGGCGACGGGCCGCGCTCGAGCACCAGGCCGGTCGCGCTTTTCAGGAAGTCCGGGAACCACTCGACCAGGTGACCGACGACGTCCCGGGCGCGCCATCCGGCCACTGGGGCGGGCGCGTCCCAGTCGGCCGCATTCCGCACCCGGGCGGTGAATCCGGCGGTCACCGCGCGATGACGTCCGGCTGGATCTGCGGGGAGGGTCATGCTTCGGCTCCTTCGATCGTCACGGTCGTCATCTTGCTCATGCTGTCACTTCCACGCGCGTCGGACGGTGCCTGTCTGCGATGTTGGACAGTGTCGCCGCC
>JANNPJ010000073.1:0-7987 GCA_031400005.1 Kineosporiaceae bacterium
ATCGTCGCGGAACAGCCACGCTGCTGACCATGGACCCGGTAGACGTGCTGAGACACCTCGATGGAGCCGCGAGCCGAGCCGATCTGCTGCGCCACACCACACGTCGAGCACTGGATCGAGCAGTTGCCGATCAGCGGATAGAGCGCGTGGCACGCGGCCGTTTCGCGCTGGCCACCCTGCCCCCGGCGATGAAAACGGCAACCGCCCTGTCCGGTGTGCTGTCACACCAGAACGCCGCCGAATTCTGGTTGATGAAGACCGTTGCCAAGTCGACAACAGTTCATGTCACCGTCCCACCTCGAGCTCATCGCCCGACACGGAAGGGGGTAACCCTGCACTATGCATCGACCTCGGACGAGAGCGTCACGTCACCGCTACGCACCGTCCTGGACTGCGCCCGGACCATGCCGTTCCGCGAGGGCCTCGCCATTGCCGACTCCGCTCTTCGCACCAACCTGGTCACCAAGGAGGAGTTGCTCGAAGCGGCGTCCCGGTTGACCAATCGGGGCGTCCGCCGGGCATTGGCGGTGGTCAGGCACAGCACACCAGAGGCCGCCAATCCGTTCGAGAGCGCGCTCCGGGCGGAGAGCATCGTGGCTGGCCTCGATGGATTTGTACCCCAATTGGTGATCTGCGAGGACGGTCTGGAGTACCGCGTCGACCTGGGCGACGCACTGCGCCGCCTCGTTGCCGAGGCAGACAGTTTCGAGTACCACGGCACCCCAATCGCTCTGGAACGAGACTGCCGACGCTATGACGAACTGGTCAGCCGCGGTTGGCTGGTCCTGCGCTTCTCTTGGGGACAGGTGATGTTCGCCCCCAGTTGGGTGCGCGACAAACTGGTGGCGACATACCGGCTGCGCGCGTACCGGCCGGGAGGATTCGCCGGCGCAAAGCGCCAGATTGGCCGGTGAACCCAGGCTGAATCCTCCCGGCCGGTACGGCTCAGAAGAGGATCGTGGCGTAGGTGCCAACGGTCTGGAAGCCAACCCGTTCGTAGGCCCGGACCGCTCGGGTGTTGTAGCCGTTCACGTACAGGCTCACCACCGGCGCGATCTCGCGCTGGACAATGTCGACCAGCGCCGCCATCGCCGGCGCGGCGATCCCCCGACCGCGGTACCGCGGGGCCACCCAGACCCCCTGGACCTGAACGGCGTCCGGGATCACCGATCCGAGCTCGGCCTTGAAGACCACCTGTGGCCCGGTGTCGGTGTCGTCGATCCGGACGAACGATCGCCCGGCCGTGACCAGGCTGTTGACCTGGGCTCGATAGACCGCGCCGCCGTCCGCAGCGATCGGCGAGTAACCGACCTCCTCGGTGAACATCGCGACACAGGCCGGGACGAGCAACCCCAGCTCGCCCGGGCGACTGCGGCGGACCAGCGGGTCCGGGGCCACCAGCGGCGGCCTGGACAGCGCCATCAACGGCTGGTTGGCCCGAATGTCCCGGGCCGGACCCCAGGAATTCTGCAAGTACTGCCAGAGCCCGAGCACCGCCTGGGCCGGGCCGACGATCGACGAGCACTGCCGACCATTGCGGCGGGCTCGATGCGCGAACGCCTCGATCGCCTGATCGGTGGCCGAGACCGGCACCAGATTGGCGCCCGACCAGCACGCCGAGCGCATCTCGCCACCCTCGTACCAGCCCCAGATCTCACCGCCATGCCGGCGCGGATCGGCTTGCAACGCCATCAACCGAGCGGCCACGAAGAGGTTCGCGACCGGTTCACGGGCGCACAACACCAACGCCTCGTCTACGTCGTCCTTGACCAGAACCTTCAGCGCCGAGCGGAGCACGGACCAATCCTCACCCACCGGCACCCTTCAGGGCGACCGGAGAACCGATCGACAGCAATCAGCGGACGCTTACCTCTGGGCTGCCCGTCTCGGCATCTTCGCCCATTTCCTCTGCCATCCGCATCGCTTCTTCGATCAGAGTTTCAACAATCTTGGATTCCGGCACGGTCTTGATCACCTGGCCACGGACGAAGATCTGCCCCTTGCCGTTACCGGAGGCCACGCCGAGGTCGGCCTCCCGAGCCTCTCCAGGCCCGTTCACGACGCAACCCATGACGGCTACCCGTAACGGCACCTCCATCCCTTCCAGCCCGGCAGTGACCTGCTCAGCAAGGGTGTAGACATCCACCTGGGCGCGCCCACAGGACGGGCAGGAGACGATCTCCAGCTTGCGCGGGCGCAGGTTCAGCGACTGCAGGATCTGAATCCCGACCTTGACCTCCTCGACCGGCGGGGCCGAGAGCGAGACCCGGATCGTGTCCCCGATTCCCTGGCCGAGCAGGTGCCCGAAGGCCACCGACGACTTGATCGTGCCCTGGAACGCCGGGCCGGCCTCGGTCACGCCAAGGTGCAGGGGCCAGTCACCCTGGGCGGCGAGCAGTTCGTAGGCCCGCACCATCACCACGGGATCGTTGTGCTTCACCGAGATCTTGAAGTCGTGGAACCCGTGTTCCTCGAACAGCGAGGCCTCCCAGACCGCGGATTCCACCAGGGCCTCTGGCGTCGCCTTGCCGTACTTAGCCATGATCCGCTTATCCAGTGATCCGGCGTTGACCCCGATCCGGATCGACACCCCCGCGTCCCCAGCGGCGCGTGCGATCTCTTTGACCTGGTCATCGAATTGCCGGATATTGCCCGGGTTCACCCGGACGGCCGCACAACCGGCGTCGATCGCGGCGAAAACGTACTTCGGCTGGAAGTGGATGTCGGCGATCACCGGGAGGTTGGATTTCTTGGCGATCGCCGCCAGCGCATCCGCGTCGTCCTGGCTCGGGCAGGCCACCCGGACGATGTCGCAACCGGCCGCCGTCAGTTCGGCGATCTGTTGGAGCGTGGCGTTGACGTCCGAGGTCAGGGTGGTGGTCATGGACTGCACCGACACCGGGGCGTCGCCGCCGACGGCCACCTTGCCCACCTGGATCTTGCGCGACTTCCGCCGCGGGTTGAGCACGGGCGGAGGCGGCATGGGCAGGCCGAGATTGACGCTCATGTATCTAGTGTCCTCTATCGAATCGGGCGAGCGCGCGCGGGCGCCAGGTCAGCGCCCGTGAGCGCGGAACGGTCGATAACGGAAGAGGCCAGACCAACTCTCCCCGCCCCAAAGCGGACACCGTGAGCGAGCCCGGAGGCGCGTCGCTGTCTGGACCGAGGAGACGCAGCCCCATCGAAGATGCGGAACGGTCGACGAGGGAAGACAGCGACACAAGCGCCGTAGGGCTCGCGAACAATCAACACCGTGAGCGAGCCCGGAGGCGCGTCGCTGTCTGGACCGAGGAGACGCAGCCCCATCGAAGTTGCGGAACGGTCGACGAGGGAAGACAGCGACACAAGCGCCGTAGGGCTCGCGAACAATCAACAGAGCCCTAGCCGCCGAGCTTGATCGGGCGGACCAGGTCGGCGTAGATCAGCACTACGGACATCACGATCAGTAGCGACGCCACCCCGTAGGCGATCGGCAGGGCACGGGCGACGTCGACCGGTCCGGGGTCGGGACGCTTGCGAACCTTCGCGATCTGCCTGCGCAGTCCTTCCCAGAGCGCGCCTGCCACGTGCCCGCCGTCCAACGGCAGCAGCGGGATCAGGTTGAAGATGAACAGCGCCAGGTTCAGCGACATGATCAGCGACAGCAGGGTGACGAACCGGTCCATCGTGGTGGTGGTGACATCCGCCGGGCCGTCGGCGCTGGCGACCTCACCAGCGACTCGGCTGACGCCGACGATGCTGATCGGCCCGTTCGGGTCCCGCTCGGCATTACCGAAGGCGGCCTGCGCCACGCCAACCATCTTTTGCGGGATCCGCAGGACCACTCCGGCGGTCTTGCTCAGGTATTCACCTAGTTGCGCCGGGACGGCGGTGATCGGCTGCCGCACGGTTTCAGTGGTCGGGGTGACGCCGAGGAATCCGACTCGCTCGGTCAGCCGCTCGCCGTCCGATCCGAGCACTGGCTGGCCGTCGTCATCGGTGACGAACCGCTCGTTGGCTACCGGAGTGACCTGCTTGTCGATCCGTTGCCCGTCACGTTCGATGCCGAGGGCCACGGTGCTACCGCCGGCGCCGGCAATCGACTTGCGGACCTGGTCCCAGGACGAGACCGGCTGGCCCCCGAAGGAGACGATCTTGTCGCCCGGCAGCAGGCCGGCCGCAGCTGCAGGGGCTGCGGGATCGGTCGGCGAGCACGTCTGGCCGGCCGGCGCGGTGGCCGGGATCACGCACTGGGAGACGCTGGAGAGCTTGGCCGTCTGCTCCGGCATCCCGTAGCCCACCATGATCACGGCGAGCAGGACGACGGCGATAACCAGGTTCATCGTCGGACCGCCAAGCATGATGATCAGCCGCTGCCAGACCGGCTTGGTGTAGAACAACCGCTCATTGGGGACGTCGCCGATCTCGCGCTGCGACTCGGCACGGGCCTGCTCGGCCATCAGGGACCAGCGACCAGTGGTGTCCGCGCGCACAGGGCGGCCCGGCACCGGGGGGAACATCCCGACCATCCGGATGTAACCGCCGAGCGGGATCCACTTCAGTCCGTACTCGGTCTCCCCGCGCTTTGTCGACCAGACCGTGGGGCCGAACCCGACCATGTACTGCGTGGTCTTGACGCCGAAGCGCTTGGCCGGGACAAGGTGGCCGATCTCGTGCAGGGCGATCGACAGACCGACCCCCACGACGATCACAAGTACGCCAGCCAGATAGGCCATCAGTTCGTCCCTCTCGATCCGTGGGCCGAGCCACCGGACAACGTGTTCGCACCGGTTCCGGCAGCTTCACCGGGCCCGGGCGGGGTGCCCGGGACGAGTTGCTGGGCACGCTCACGTGCCCAGCCGTCGGCTGACAAAACGTCGTCAACCGTCAATTTCCCCGAAGGCGTCACAAGATCATCAATTACCCGGGCCACGGTGTCCACGATGTGAGTAAACCGGATCCGACCGCTGAGAAATCCCTCGACGCACACTTCGTTCGCTGCGTTATATGCAGCAGGATACGTGCTGCCTGCCGCTCCACACCGACGAGCCAAGCTGACGGCCGGAAAGGCCTCGTCGTCCAGGGGCATGAACTCCCAACTGGTGGCCGTGCTCCAGTCCAGCCCAGGGATGGCCGCAGGGACGCGTTCGGGCCAGGCCAGGCCGAGCGCAATGGGTAGCCGCATGTCCGGCGGGGAGCACTGGGCCAGGGTTGATCCGTCGGTGAATTCGACCATCGAGTGCACGATTGACTGCGGGTGGACCACCACGTCGATCCGGTCGAAGGGGATGCCGAACAACAGGTGCGCCTCAATCACCTCAAGGCCTTTGTTCACCAGGGTGGCCGAGTTCGTCGTCACCATCGGACCCATCGACCAGGTCGGGTGGTTCAGTGCCTGTTCCGGGGTGACGTCGTCCAGTTCGGCGCGGTTTCGACCTCTGAACGGGCCACCGCTGGCGGTCAGGATCAACCGCTTCACCTCACCGGACGCGCCACCGCGCAGGCATTGCGCGAGCGCCGAGTGTTCCGAATCCACCGGGACGATCTGGTCGGGCTTGGCCAGGTCGGTAACAAGCGTGCCGCCGATGATCAACGACTCCTTGTTCGCCAGTGCCAGCGTGGTTCCGGCGGTCAGCGCCGCAATGGTCGCGCCCAGCCCGACCGCCCCGGTAATCCCGTTCAGCACCACGTCGCAGGGGCGAGCGGCCAGTTCGGCGGCCGCGTCCGGGCCGGTGAGCAGGTCGGCCGCCGATCCCGCAGCGCGCAGGGCGGCCCGGACGGCGGTGGCCTGCCCCGGATCACCGATCGCCACCGACTCGACGTCCAACTCGACCGCCTGCTCGGCGATCAGGCCCGGGTCGCGACCCCCGGCCGCCAGCGAGACCACCCGGAAGCGGTCGGGGTTGCGACGGACGACGTCGATTGCCTGGGTGCCGATCGACCCGGTGGAACCGAGCAGGACGATGTCGCGGCGATTTGTACCCGTCATCCGACCATCCTCCCCTGCCCGCCGGCAGCCCCGGCCAACAACCCCCGCGATCATGCACGAAATGACGCTCAGGCCGGCACCGGCTGTCATTTCGTGCACGACCGCGGCAAAGGGGTGGGTTGAGGTCAGGGGGCGATGCCGACGTACTTGGTTTCCAGGTACTCCTCGATGCCCTCGGAACCACCCTCTCGGCCGAACCCGGAATGCTTGACGCCGCCGAACGGCGCGGCCGGGTTGGACACCACACCCTGGTTCAGGCCGACCATCCCGGTCTCCAGTCCTTCGGCGATCCCCAGGGCGCGGGACAGGTTCTCGGTGAACACGTAGGCGACCAGGCCGTACTCGGTGTCGTTGGCCAACAGCAGGGCCTCATCGTCGGAGTCGAACGTGGTGATCGGCGCGACCGGCCCGAAGATCTCCTCGGACAGCATCCGAGCTCCGGGTTCGACACCGGTCAGCACGGTGGGTGCGTAGAAATAGCCGGCCTCGCCCACGCTGGACCCACCGGTGAGCACCCGGGCACCGGAGTCGACGGCATCCTCGACCAGCTCGGTCACCTTGTCCCGGGTGGCGGCATCCACCAGCGGGCCGACGTCCACCCCGGCTTCGGTGCCCCGACCGACCGTCAGCGCACCCATCCGCTCGGCGAATCTCCGGGAAAACTCGTCAGCCACTGACGCGTGCACCAGGAACCGGTTCGCGGCGGTGCACGCCTCGCCGGTGTTGCGCATCTTGGCCAGCATCGCGCCGTCCACCGCGCGGTCGAGGTCAGCGTCCGCGAAGACCAGGAACGGTGCGTTGCCGCCGAGTTCCATCGAGACCCGCAGCAGCTGCTGCGCCGACTGCTCGATCAGTCGCTGCCCGACCGGCGTGGAGCCGGTGAAGGACAGCTTCCGCAGCCGCCGGTCCCGGATGATCGGTTCGGCGAGGGCTCCGGTTCGGGCGGTAGTGACGACGTTCAGCACGCCGGCTGGCAGGCCGGCTTCCGCCAGGATCGCGGCCAGGGCGAACATCGACAGCGGGGTGAGGCTGGCCGGCTTGACCACCATCGTGCAGCCGGCCGCGATCGCCGGGCCGATCTTCCGAGTACCCATGGCCAGCGGGAAGTTCCACGGCGTGATGAAGAAACACGGGCCTACCGGCTGCTTCATCGTTAGCAACCGGGTGGCACCGTTCGGCGCCACCGAGTAACGGCCGCTGATTCGCACCGCCTCTTCCGCGAACCAGCGGAAGAACTCCGCTGCGTAGGTGATTTCGGACTTCGACTCGGCGAGGGGTTTGCCCATCTCGAGCGTCATCAGCAAGGCCAGGTCGTCGGCCCGGGCGGTGATCAACTCGAAGGCGCGGCGGAGGATCTCGCCGCGCTCGCGCGGCGCCGTCCGGGCCCACCCTGCCTGCGCCTCGACCGCCGCGTCGAGCGCGGCCGTGCCGTCCTCGATCTCGGCGTCCGGCACCTGGGCGATCACCTGGCCGGTGGCTGGGTCCTCGACGTCGATCAGGTAACCCCGGGCTGCCGGTCGCCACTCACCACCGATGAACAGGCCCTTCGGCACGCCGTTCAGCACCGCGCTCTCGGATCCGGTCAGGGTCGCCGTCACACTCATCGAGAACTCCTTTTTCGGTTGAACAATTACCTATAGCGCTAGGATCTCATCTGCACAAGGCACAATTGACGACGGAAATCGTCGCTCAGGAGCCTCGTGCAGTTGATACCGCGCAGCCTATGCTTGACCCATGCTCGACACGCCCCCCAGCCTCCCCCACTCCTCTGCGACGGGCCAGTCCCCCGCCCCGATCTCCAGCGAGCCGGTCCGCCAGCAACGCGAACTGCTGACCGGGATCCCCGGCCCGCGCTCCCTGGAACTCACCGCCCGGCGCAGTTCCGCAGTCGCGGTTGGGGTGGGCAGCGTGATGCCGGTGTTCGCGGCCAGAGCCGGCGGCGGGATTCTGGTGGACGTCGACGGCAACTCACTCATCGATTTCGGCTCCGGGATCGCCGTCACCACAGTTGGGAACTCG
>JANNPJ010000108.1:0-12020 GCA_031400005.1 Kineosporiaceae bacterium
CCACTTCCGTGGCCTGGACTCCGGTGGCGGAGACCGTCCCGACGACGAACACCAGCACCACCCCCAAGAGCGCAGGCACGATCCCCGCAAGCAGCATCCCGCGCTGGGTGTCCCTGCGGCAGCGGCCGATCGAGCTGTGTACTACCGAGGAACGCCCGGGGTGGTTGACCCTGAACGCCTCGGCTGGATCACTCGATGACCTCGACGGCACGTTCGTCGGCCGCCGCCAGCAGCATCCGTCCTGCCGCGTGCGGGTCCTGGTCGATGCTGCCCACGGGCGTGGTGGCCTGGTCGTCCGCCTGGATGACCGGCACCACTACGAGATCGAGGTCGGTGCGGGCCGAGTGCAGTTGCTGGCCCGGATCGGGCCGTTGAAGTCAGTCGTGGCCACCAAGCCTGGGTTCGCCGACCCCGTGGTGCTCGTGCTTGACGTGACCGCGCATCCGGTTACCGAGGCACGCAGCGGACCCGACGTCCTGTCGTTCGGGATGGAGGATCCGGAGGGCACCGTGATCCCGCTCGGCTCGCTCGACGGCCGGTACCTCTCGACCGAGGTCGCCGGCGGCTTCACCGGCCGGGTGATTGGTATGTACGCCGCCGAAGGCACCGTCCACTTCGATTGGTTCGACTACGAGCCGCAGCCCTAATCCGTCGCCGCAGCCGAAGGCTGCTGCCGGGCCAGCCAAAGCCAGCCAAAGACAGCGGGCCCGCCGGAATCACGGCGGGCCCACCCAAGGCTCGGGCAGGTTACTGGACCTGAATCCGGACCACGTCGAAGGCAGGGACCTGGTTGGCCCGCTGCATCATCGGTACTCGGTGCGATCCGTCACCGGCCCATACCGCGCACTGAGCGGTGCCGGCCTGGTTGAGTCCGGCCACGGTGACCCGCACGGTGTCCGGCTGAGCGCCACCGGAGCCGTCCTCAGTTGCGACGAAGAATGCCGGTGCCGGTGCCGGGTCCTGTGCCTCGTTGCCCTGGAGGATCCGGCAGGCGGTGTGGAAGTGGCCGCGGACCAGGCCCTGGTCGTTCAGCAGCGAACTCTCCACGTAGTAGCCACCCTGGCCGGCAGCCAGGAAGCGGTCACGCACCAGGTTCCGGGTGCTGACGGCGATCTGGAAGGTTTGTCCGGCCTTGATTTGGGTTGGAGCGTCCTGGATCACCAGCGACGGGTTCCGGGCAGCCTCGCCGACCTCACCGAAAGACGTGCTAACGCAACGGTTTCCGTTCTGGAAGCCATCGTGCGCGGCCAGCTTGCTTTGTGAGCAGTCCTTCGCCAGGACGTCCAGCTTGCCCGGCGGATTCTGCGGCGGGACGGCGGCCGGGGGCTGTGCAGCCGGCGGCTGTGCCTGACCCGGGTTGGCAGCCGGGGGCTGGGTAGCAGGCGGTTGTGCCTGGCCTGGATTGGCGGCCGAGGGCTGGGTAGCAGGCGGTTGTGCCTGACCGGGGTTGGCAGCCGGAGGCTGGGTGGCCGAGGGCTGTCCCTGGCCCGGGTTGGCGACCGGCGGCTGGAAGGCCCCCGAGTTGACGGGTTCGGCGACGGTGCGGTTGACGGGCGGCGTGACCGTGCAGGTGGCCAGCTTGAGCAGGTTGCGCCGGGTCGCGGGCCGGGTGGCGGTGCGGCCGATGGCCTTGCCAATCCGGTTGATCGTGGCCACGCGCTTGGCCTTCAGCGGCTTGAGGACGGTGCTCTGGACGAAGGTCGCACTCCGAGGCCGGACGGCGAGCAGGGCGTTGGCCTTGGCGATCTGCGACTTCAGCAGCGACAGGTTCTTCTTGACTCGCTTGGACGCTCGGGCCGGGACCTTGGGCAGGGCGCCGGCAACAGAGGGGCAGGCCACCCGCTGCGGCTTGACGGCTACGGTGCTCCTGGTGGTGGTCGTGCTCGGCGAGCAGTTCGCCGGAACGAAAGGTTCCTGCCCGTCGCCATGGTGCTGGACGGTGCCGCGGGCGTCAACGTAGGTGCCGACCTTCGATCGGACGTTGACGTTCTTGGCGGTGCCGGCCGGGCAAGCGGCCTGGGTGCGCGACTGAGACGCCAGAGCAATGGTGTTCTCCGGTCCGCCACTAGAGACCTCGACGGCGGCGAACAGCGCACCGACGACAGCGACGGCAAGCAGCGCTATCGATAAGGACAGCGCGCGACGAGAGCGGAACGGGCTAGGCATGGCCAAGCGCCTCTCTATGGGCAAAACGGTGGGTCAGCCACGGGTGGCAGGTGTAGGTCGCCGCCCAGTGATCACGCGGGCGATACGCGCCGTTGGCGGGCTAAGTTCAATTCGAACGTGACAACGTTCAGTGTCACGGTTTCTGGTGCGAGGTTCTCGCATCGGCCGCCACCGCAGCGCCACCCGCGTCGGCGATCGTCAACCGGCTGCCACCGAGGTGTTGACGTGCAATTCCGGCTGGTCAGGAAAGTGAGTCGATCCAATGCTCGAGGCGGCGCACCTGGCCAGTCATGATCTCTGGATCTCGAAATGCGTTCGCCAGCAGCGCGGCTCCCTGGACGCCGGCGAAGAGGGTCATCGCGAGCTCGCCTGGGTCACCTTCGCCCATCTGGCGGAATTGAGACTCGGCCCACGCCAGGATCATGCTCATCGGCTTGGCCGCCTCCCGGTCGAGGCCGTCCTCACGCCGGTCGAGCTCGGAGCAGAGAGTGCCGAAGGGGCAGCCGTAGCGGGCGGCCTCATCTGCCGCTTCAGCCCAATTTCGGGCGAGAGCCTTGAGTCGAGCACCCGGGCTGCGACGCGTCTCGAACGAGCCGAGCATCGCGCGCACTTGGTCGGTTCGCGCGTCGATCACTGCTCGGACCAAATCGTCCTTGGTCTTGAAGTAGTAGTACACGTTGCCGGTTGGGACCTCGGCGTCTTCTGCGACTTGAGCCAGCGTCGTGGCGAGAACGCCCTGACGGTGCAGCAGCTCCCCGGCACTGGACACGAGCCGCTCCCGCTTGCCCCCGCGATTGCCTAAGTCAGTCATCTCACTAGAAGCATAGCCGCGGCGAAGACCGGCTGCTAACGTCGAATTAGTTAGTTAGTTAGCTCACTCACTCCTCTGGAGGTCTCCTGTCATGACCACCGCCACCGCCGAACGCTCGTTCCTGTCGACCCGCCGCGGCATGCTCATCCTGCTGCTGCTTGGCGCGGTCCAGTTCATGGACATCGTCGACTCCTCGATCATGAACGTCGCGCTGCCCTCGATCCGCGCCGATCTGGGCTTCTCCCAACATGACCTGCAATGGGTGCTCAGCGGCTACCTCGTCACCTACGGCGGCTTTCTGCTGCTCGGTGGCCGTGCCGCGGACCTGCTCGGACGCCGACGGCTGCTGGTGGCCGGCACCGCCCTCTTCGCGGTGTGCTCGCTGGCCGGTGGGCTCGCCACGGACGCTGGCACGCTCATCGCTGCCCGCGTCGTCCAAGGCATCGGGGCGGCGATGATGGCCCCCGCTGGGCTGTCGATCTTGACCACCAGCTTCACCGAAGGCAAGGACCGGACGAAGGCCCTCGGCATCTGGGGAGCGATCAGCGGGCTTGCCGCCGCCACCGGCGTCTTCCTCGGCGGTGTCCTCTCGGCAGGGCCCGGCTGGCGCTGGGTCCTGCTGGTGAACATCCCGATCTGCGCCGCTATCGTCGGCGTCGCGTTCCGCCTCATCCCCGGTGATCGACAGCACGATCGGCCGGCCAGCTTCGACGTCCTCGGCGCGGCGCTCATCACCGGCGCAATGCTGCTGCTCGTCTATACCTTGGTCCAGGCCCCGGAAACCGGCTGGACCACCAGCCACACGATCGGTGAATTCAGCATCGTCGCCGTCTTGCTGGCCGCCTTCGTCGTCGTCGAACGGCGCAGCCGAAACCCGCTGTTCCCGTTCACCATCTTGCGCATCAGGGGGCTGGCCGCCGCTGACGCCACCCAGCTGATCGCCTTCGCAGGATTCCTCTCGGTCTTCTTCTTCCTCACCCTCTACATGCAGAACGTGCTCGGCTACACCCCGATTCAGAGCGGTTCCGCCTATCTGCCCGTCACCCTCGGTGTCGCGATCGCTGCCGGGGTGTCCACACAGCTCATCCCGCGGATCGGCACCCGGCCCATCATCGTGACCGGCACCCTCATCGCCGCCGCGGGGATGTATTTCCTCTCCCGCATACCCATCGACGGTTCCTACCTCACCGACCTGCTGCCCGGCCTCGCGGTCATGTCACTCGGACTCGGCGCAGTGTTCGTCTCCGTCACCACCGCCGCCAACGCCGGTGTTCCCGCCGGCCAAGCCGGGCTCGCCGCAGGTCTACTCAATACCTCCCTGCAACTCGGATCAGCGCTCGGGCTGGCTGTCTTCTCTGCCATCGCCACCGCACACACCAGTGACCTCCTCACCGGGGGGACAGCTCCACTGCCTGCTCTCGCCTCCGGGTTCGGTCGTGCGCTGCTGGCTAGCAGCATCGCCCTGCTCGCCGCCGCAGTGATCGCCCTGCGCGCGACCAACACCCGCGGCCAGGCGCCACAACCCAGCCAACCCCCGCCGACGCCGGTCAGCCCGACACCGGCAGCGGCCGAATGAACCGAAAATCGGCCCGACATCGACTTCCGCCCTGGCGGAAATTGCCCGTCCCACTCTGAGCTGCTGCAACCGGCAGCAAGGCATTTGGTGCACCAGAATTGACTTCGGTCGCCCTGGATTCAGGGCGACCGCAGTCACGCTCAGGCTGAGCACGACCGCGTCTCAGGCCGTTACAGCAGCGAAGCTCCCAGGCTCAGGCCCGGACGGTCCCCGGCACGATCTGGCTTCAATAGTCGAACACCGACCAGCAGATCTCGTTGCGCAGCCTCTGGTCATCGAGGACGAGTTCGCGGATCGCCTCCGGGAGCTGATCGCGCTGCCACTGGCCCTCGAGTCGCCCGGCGGCCTCGCTCTGGCTTTCCGGTGCCGCCGCACGAGCCGCCTTGATCGCATAGGCAGCCGCGCCGAGCTCGTGCGCAGCGACGTGGGCGACGGCCCCGGCTTGGCCGGCGGCATACGCGGCATTCCGGGCTGTCCCACGCAGATCTCTGGCCGCCCCCATCGCATGGCCGCCTGCCGCGCGAGCCTGCATCATCGGGACCTCGCCACGCACCCAGGCACGGGCATGCTCGATCGCGTGGCGCGGTCGTGGATCCCCGGGCTGGGCCGCCTCGAAGTGACCAAGGACGTGCTCCGCACACGAGGCAGCCCATAGCGCGAGGAGACGGTGATCCGCGTCAGTGAGCGTTCCACCCCGGCGGATCGTGACGAAGCGAGGGTCTCGGAGCTTCGGGAGGATCATGGCCTGCGCTCCGTCCTGCGCGCGTCGGCGCGACTCAGCGCGGTGTGCTCTGGCGACCGGTCAGCGGGCTGGCGCAGCGAATGGTCGAGAGCGCTCATCAGCTGGGCGACGCGATTGTTGCCGCTGGTCGCGGGTGGATAGCGGCGGAGCACGTCGATGAGCACCGGTGTCGCACGCTGCCGCGATCGTTCCAGCAGGGCTTCCCCGATCGCGGGGTCACCGCCCGCCGCCAGCTCCCCGATGCGCGCAGCGCTCGCGGCGGCTCGCAAGATGTGACCGACCTGGGTTGCCTGGGCGATGGGGTGCAGGTATGCGGCAGACGCGGCGTCACCGGCCGATCGCGCGCTCAGTCGTGCGGCGTCCGTAGGTGCGAACCGGGCGGCTCGATGGGCGTCGAGGGACGCGATGCGCTGCAGTTTCGTCCGGTTGGCACCGTTGATGAACGTCCAAGCCGCGTCGATCGCTGCCCGGGGACGTGGATCATCGGGAACAGCGTGTTCAAAGACTGACAGGACGTCCTCTGCGTGCCGAACCACGTAATGCGCCACGATGCACAGCTCGTCCATCGTCAGGTCGAAGTCTCCGGACAGGGGGTGCGCGCGCTGGGCCATGTCCATGAATCGTATCCTTGAATGAACAGTGGAGACTTCGCGACTAATTACGTGGTCAACTGCGCCGAGAACCCTCAATCGGAGGTCACATGCGGCCGGTGGACTTGGCTCGTCAGCACGGACTCTCCACGCAGGCGATCCGCAATTACGAAGCCGCCGGCATCATCCCGCCGGGTCACCGCAGCCGGACGGGGTACCGGGACTACACCGCCGCTCATGCGGCCGGCCTCGCTGCCTACCTGGCTCTCGTCCCTGCCTTCGGTTACTCGACGAGCCGGCGCATCATGCAAGCCCTCACCGGCGGTCAGCTCGACGAAGCACTGGAGTACATCGACGACGGGCATGTGCTCTTGGTTCGCGACCGCAACACGCTGCGAACCGTCGAAGCGACGCTCTTACGTGTCAGGCCCGCCCCGGAGGCAGCGGCCAGCGCTCAGAGGCCGCACAGTGTCGGTGAACTCGCCCGCCACATCGGGCTCAACCCGGCTACTCTGCGGACCTGGGAACGCGCCGGTGTCCTCACACCACAACGTGACCTGCGCACCGGGCACCGTAAGTACCTCGCGCTGGACGTGCGCGACGCCGAACTTGCGCACCTGTTCCGCCGGGGAGGTCAGACCCTGAGCACCATCGCCACCGTCCTGGGAGAACTTCGCGACGCAGGCAGCCTCGGAGCGCTGGCCACGACATTGGGGGAGTGGCGGCGCGACCTCACGTCCCGCGGAAGGGCCCAGTTGAACGCCGCCAGTCAACTCTCCACCTACCTCGACGTCCTGGACCGATCCGCGACCGGCGGCTGAGCCTCGTGCACCGACGCCACTCTCATCCGGCCACCACGGTTGCGGCCGATGAGTTTCACTGCGGGACAACAGAATTGACCGATGCGCTGTTTAGCGGCCAAATCCGTAAGTTCGTCGGAAGGCCGGTCAGCTCCGCTTAAACCGGTGAATCCCTATCCTGGCGGCCTGTTTCAGCGGTCTAACCGGTGCTGACTGCCGCCCCGGCACCAGCCACCCGGCACCAGCCAGCCGGGGTCGAGGTCAGCCCCGAAGGATACAGCGAACAGAGACTCGCCGCCCGGATCCGTGGCCATGATCATCAGCCGTGCCCGCCGGGCGATCTCACGCGCTACCCGCACCAGCGCTGGAATACGTAGATAGACCGCCGATGATGAAACCTTTCAGGCGCGGCCGATAGGCAAACTATCTGACCTATTGACCGGCGCCGAAGTAGCCCTATACTTCCAGCCAATCCTGATGAAACCTTTCAAAGACGAGGGTGCCATGTCCTGGGAACTGCCACGCCGAAGCTTCCTCAACCTCGGAGGCGCCACGATGGCGTCGGTCGCCCTCGGAGTATCGGGCGCGGTCCCGGCCGCCGCGGCGGCGGACTCCCCGGCACCCACCGGAATGCTGACCGACCTGCTGCCCCAGGGCTTGGGGACCACCGCCGGGCAGGCACCGAGGTTCAGCTGGCTGGTTCCCGACTTCGGTGCCGGGACACTTCAGCGCGCCTATCAACTGCAACTCGCCGCCACCCCGGCCGCCTTCAAGGATGACGACCTTGTGCTCTGGGACACCGGCAAGACGACCTCGGCCGCATCCACCGCCGTCCCGTACACCGGACCGGCGCTGCAGCCCCGCACTGCTTACTGGTGGCGGGTGCGCAGCTGGGCGGGCAAGCGCTCGGCGTGGACGGATCCCGTACTGCTGTCCACCTCCGTTGAGGACCAATGGGAAGCCACACCGATCTGGGCCCCGCCCGGACCGACCCCGACCGACGGAACCTTCGCCGTCCGAGTGAAGATCACTGCGGTGGCCGCCAGTCTGTGGTTCCGCGCAGCCGATGCAAACAATAACTACATGTGGCAGCTACGGGCCGGGGCCAGCGCTGTCCTGCGCAAGCACATCTGCGTCGGCGGCACGTACACCGTCGTCGGCGAGGTCACCCTGCCCTTCGCGGTCACCGTCGGCGAGTGGGTGGACCTGTCGATCGCAATGATCGGCTCCACGATCACCACCAACATCAACGGCGCTGTCGTCGACACCACCACCGATACCCGTTACGCCGCAGGCAACGTCGGTTTGCGCAACGGCCGCACCGAGTCGCAGGTCTATGACCGGGTTTCCTTCACCGCCGCCGACGGCACCGTCCTGCTCACGGACGACTTCACCTCCAACAAGGGCACTTTCGCTGCCGGCACCGTCGCGGACGGAGTGCTCACCTTCCCGGTGAGCGCCACCTCCCTGTCCTCCTACGGGGCCGGTGACGACGACACATGGGCGTTGCTGCGGCGCGAGTACGCCGTGGCGGACAAGCAGATCGCCGCCGCCGTCCTGTATGTGGCGGCCAGTTCTGCCACCCCGGCCCGGCAGTACGTCGCCAAGATCTGGAGCAACGGCACCACGGTCGGGTACGCGTCGGTGCGCTCTGGCACTGCAGTCGCTTACCAGGCGTTCGACCTGACCAGCACGCTGCGCTCAGGTGCGGCCAACGCGCTGGCCGCGCTGTGCCACACCACCGCGGACCAGAAGTTCCTGGCCCAGTTGGAGATCACCTACGCCGACGGCAGCCGGGCCACGGTGAACTCCGGTAGCACCTGGAAGGCCCGCCGCCAGTCCGGCCTGCTGCCCGCCAAGGGCAGCGCGGGCAGTTCCTACTTCACTGTTCCGCAGGAGTACTGGGACCTGCGTTACGAACCCGTCGGCTGGACCAACCCGGGCTTCGACGACAGCGGCTGGTCCGCTCCCGTCTCCCGCAGTGCTTTCACCAGCCTGGTCCCGGCGTTGATCGAGCCGGTGCGACTGCACGACGTCACCCCCGTCGCGGTGACCAAGGTGGCCGACGGCCGCTGGCTCGTGGACCTCGGCCGGGAAATCGTCGGGGGCCTGGCCCTGCAGGTCACCGGTACCGCGGGGGACACCGTCGAGGTCCGCCTGGGCGAGGAGTTGAACACCGACGGCACGGTGAAGTACGCGCTGCGGGCCACCAACACGTACCGCGAGGTGTGGACACTGCGCACCGGCGCCCAGCAGGTCGAGCACTGGGGCTACCGCGCTTTCCGCTGGGCCGAGCTGCGCACCTCCCTGGACCTCTCGACGGCGAAGGTCACCGGGCGCGCCTGGCGGCTGGACTGGGACGGCAGCCAGGCTTCGTTCCGCAGTTCCGATCCAGACCTGGACCGGGTCTGGGAGTTGTGCCGCTACTCCATCGAGGCCACCCGCGGCGACCTCTACACCGACACCCCGACCCGAGAGCGGGGCCCGTACGAGGGTGACGCGCTGATCAATCAGCTGTCCGAGTACGGCGTCCAGCGCTCCTACGCGCTCGCCCGGTGGTCGAACGACTATCTGGTGCGCAAGGGCACCTGGCCCACCGAGTACCGGCTGATGTGCGCGATCTCCGCCTGGGAGGACTACCTCGCCACCGGCGACGAGCGCCAGCTCGCCAAGGACTACCACTTGCTGGCCGCCAAGAATCTCACGTCCTACCTGAACGCCCAAGGACTGGTCAGCAAGTCGCCCGGCTCCTCCAGCGTGAACCTCGGCGACCTGGTTGACTGGCCCACCGCCAGCCGCGACGGCTACGTCTTCACCACCGTCAACACCGTCGTCAACGCTTTCCAGTACGCGGCTTTCGATGCCCTGGCCCGGTGCGCCACCGTCCTGGGCAAGACCGGTGACGCCGCGTCTCTGCACGGCCGGGCCGACACCCTCGCCGCGGCCATGCGCGCCACCCTGCTCAACAACTCGACCGACCGGTTCGTGGACGGCGTGGGCACTACCCACAGCGCCCAGCACGCCACCGCCTTCCCGGTGGCGCTCGGCATCGCAGACGCCCTGCCCGCCGCTGTCCGGAGCAAACTGGGTGACACCCTGGCCGCGGGTGGGATGAAGGTGAGCGTGTACGGGGCGCAGTTCCTGCTCGACGCGCTCTTCCGGCTGGGTCGCTCTGACGCGGCGCTGGCACTGCTCACCTCCACGGCCACCAACTCCTGGCTGCACATGCTGGACGGTCTGAAGGCCACCCTGGTCACCGAGGCCTGGGACCCCGCGCTGAAGTCCAACATGACCTTCTCGCACGCCTGGGCGTCCGCTCCGGCCAACGCCGTTGCCCGGCACATCCTCGGTGTCCAGGTCGTTGGGGCCGGTGCGACCGAGTTCCTGATCCGGCCGCGGACCGGCAACCTCACCCTGGCCGAGGGTACGGTCCCTTCGATCCGCGGTCCGGTCTCGGTCACCCTTCAGCGCACGGCGGCTGCCCACCGGCTGCAGCTGAACCTGCCGCCGAACACCCGCGCCACCGTCGAACTCGAGATTGGTAACGCCGACCCGGCGGCGTACACGGTGAGCGCGACTGCGCCCGGAGACCGCGGCAGGATCTCGGTCACGACCGCCACCGACCTGACCGGAACGGTGCTGCGGATCGGCCCGATCGGGTCGGGCACTGCCACGATCGAACGGGTGCGGTAGCCGCCGCGCCGGCACCAGGCGGCTGCCGAAACGGATACGATCGGCTCGAAACTCCTGTTGCGGATGCGCATCCGCAGCAGATTTGCCGAGAGGATGACCACTGCATGGCTGCGGAAGTCCGACCGGTTCCGGGAAGTCCTGCTTGGTGGGTCAGCCGGACGCCCGCTCCTGTATACCGGCGTGGGCGTCCCCCGATGGACGTTGAGCGGATGGTTGGCACGGCCCTGAAGCTCATTGATGACGTCGGGATCCAGGCGCTGTCCCTGCGCATGCTCGCCGATGCCCTGGACTCGGGTACGGCAACGCTCTACCGGCACTTCAACGGCAAGGACGAACTGCTCGCTCTCGTTGCCGACAGTGTCCTGGGTGAAGTCAGGGTCTCGCCCGAGGAACTGGACGGTTTGTCCTGGCGGGAAGCGGTGACCCTCGGGGCGCAGGCCTTCTATGACACCCTGTGCCGGCATCCCAACGCGTTGTCCTTGCTGGCGGCTCAGGTCCCTGTCGGCCCGAACGGGCTGCGAGCCAGGGAACGGCTCATCACCCTGTTCCTGAGTCACGGGTTCTCGGTCGAGCTGGCCGCTCGTGCCTTCACGGCAATCGGTCATTACGTGATCGGCTTCGCTATCCAGCAGCACGGCACAGGGACACCCTCCCCGGAGGACCACTTGCAACTGCGGGACTATTACCGCTCGCTTGACCCGGGCTCGTATCCGGCCATTATGGCTGCAGCCGACGCGTTGACCTCCATACCGCTGCACGAGGAGTTCCGGTTCGGCCTGGACCTGCTCCTCGACGGGCTGGAACAGACCAGACTCAAATCGTCATCCGGCAAGCGTCACTGAAGAAGACCAGCCGCTTGTTGTCGACTTTGGCTCGGTCATCAGGGGTCTCACCCGCCTCACCAATGCTCCGGGACGGGTGGGATCCCCGCGGATCAGGCAGAACTCGTTGCCTTCCGGATCGGCCAGGACGACGAACGGCTCGTCACCGTTCTGGCTGACATCCACTCGCTTGGCGCCGAGCTCGGCAACCACGATCTGCACTTCGGCGGCCTCGAGGAATTCGCCGTGGCGTCGGGCGCGGCCAGGTACCGGCCCAGAAAAGTTTCGGGTCGGGGTTCAGGAGCGCGGTTGGATCGCCGATGAGGCGCGGTGACTACCTTTGACGATCCGCGCGGGGACGTTCAGGGCCCGATCCCCGAATGGGCTGGCGGCACGCTGCTGCACGAAAGCAGCCGCACCCGTGTGATTCGGCGGCAGCTGATCCGGCTTGGGGCAGATTCGGCGTCACCGGCGCTCGGCCGTCCGGTGGACAACGGATCGATGGGCGTGATCTGGAAGGAGCCGCTCGGTCCGGGGGCTGCCGATCGGGTGCGGCATGAAACCGGCATTCTTACCTATCTGGCCGCGGTGCCCGGGGTGGCCCACTCGGTCCCGACGAGTGAGCCGGCGGGGTTCGCCATGGAGGACGTCGGTGGGGTGTCATTGGCCTCGACGCTGACCGGTCCGGATGGCCTGTGCCGAGGAGTTTCGGCGGGGTCTGAGGTGGTGGAGCTGGTCAGGCTTGCGCTGGATCTTGCCCGGGTGCTGGGTGGGGTGCATCGGGCCGGTGTGGTGCATCGTGACGTGAAGCCGGCGAACAT
>JANNPJ010000115.1:0-12455 GCA_031400005.1 Kineosporiaceae bacterium
CGACCCGTGCTCGCGACCGCCCGGGCGCTGGAACGAAACCATCAGCTCGGAGCCACGGTGTTCCGTTCCCCGGACGGGCCGCACCTAGTCGCCTTCTCGGTCGCCAGGATGCAACCGAACGGCGACCGCGTGGCGGAGTCGATCGCAATGGGAGCCGTCATCGGCTCGACAGCCCAACCCGAGGCACTGTTCGCCGTCGTCCGCTTGGATATGAGCCTCGTCGAGAAGCTCCTCCCATTCATGCTCCCGGCGTACCTGGCGCTCGCTCCGGAGGGGGCTACTCAGGTCCGGATGGGCTCAGTCGTGGCCCCGGTACAGCATCGTTTGGCGACGTTCCCCTTCGACACCTTGGGTCAGACAACCGCCGAAGCCCTGGACTCCACCGGCACCGTCATCGCAACGACGCGCCCCGTTGCGGCGGTCCCGTGAGCACACCCGGAGAGCTCAGAGGGCGAGGCGCTCCCGGACGACGGTGGCCAGCTGCTCGGCCACGGTGCGGGCGGTGCCGGCCTCCTTGGCCTCCACCATCACCCGGACCAGCGGCTCGGTACCGGAGGGGCGCAACAGCACCCGGCCGGTCGGCCCGAGCTGCTGTTCGGCCGCCGCGACCGCCGCAGCGACCTCGACATCGTCATGGCAACGGCTCTTGTCGACGTCTTTCACGTTGATCAGCACCTGCGGCAGTCGCTCCATCACCGAGGCCAGGTCGGCCAGGGTGCGGCCGGTCTGCGCCATCCGGGCAAGCAGGTGCAGCCCGGTGAGGGTGCCGTCCCCGGTGGTGCTGTGGTCGAGCATCACGACGTGCCCGGACTGTTCGCCGCCCAGCGAGTAACCGTCGGCACGCATCTCTTCCAGCACGTACCGGTCGCCGACGGCGGTCTGCACCGTGCGGATTCCGGCGCGCTCCATCGCCAGCTTCAAACCGAGGTTGCTCATCACGGTGGTGACAAGCGTCTTGTGGGCCAGCACCCCACGGTCGGCGAACGCCACCGCCAGCACTGCCATGATCTGGTCGCCGTCCACGTCACGACCCAGGTGATCGATGGCCAGGCAGCGGTCGGCGTCCCCGTCATGGGCGATCCCGGCATCCGCGCCGTTCGCGATCACCGCGTCCCGCAACCGCTCCAGGTGCGTCGAGCCGAACCCGTCGTTGATGTTCAGCCCGTCGGGGTCGGCGCCGATCACGATCACCTCGGCTCCGGCCGCCTTGAACGCCCGCGGCGACACCACGCTTGCCGCACCGTGGGCGCAGTCCAGGACGACCTTCAGCCCGTCGAGCCGGCACGGCAGGGTCGCAAGCAGGTGGTCGACGTAGTGCTCGGGGGCGTTCGCGAGCCGCCGCACCCGGCCGACCCCGGCACCGGTCGGCCGGTCCCAGGGTTCACCCATTCGGCGCTCGATCTGGTCCTCGACGTCGTCCGGGAGTTTGTGCCCGCCACGGGTGAAGAACTTGATCCCGTTGTCCGGCATCGCGTTGTGCGAGGCGGACAGCACGACACCGAGATCGGCATTGGTCGCCGCGACCAGGTAGGCAATGGCCGGGGTCGGCATCACGCTGACGTCTTCGACGTCCACTCCGGAACTGGCCAGCCCGGCGATCACCGCGGCGGAGAGGAACTCACCCGAGGCCCGGGGGTCACGTCCGACCACGGCACGCGGCCGACGGCCGTCGGAATCGGCCACCTCACGCAACACATGCGCGGCGGCGACCGCCAGGTCGAGTGCCATTTCCGCTGTGACGTCACGGTTGGCGAGCCCTCGCACGCCATCGGTGCCGAATAGTCGCGCCAACGATCCTCCCAAGACAGACCACGGCCCCGGAGCATGTCGCCCCGGGGCCGCGTTTTCGACCGTAGTGCCTGATTTAGCGCTTGCTGTACTGCGGTGCCTTACGAGCCTTCTTGAGACCGGCCTTCTTACGCTCAGTGGCCCGCGGGTCACGAGTCATGAAGCCGGCCTTCTTCAGCGCCGGCCGGTTGGCCTCTTCGTCGATCTGGTTCAGCGAGCGAGCCACGCCAAGGCGCAGGGCGCCGGCCTGGCCGGAGGTGCCGCCGCCGTGCAGGCGGGCGATCACGTCGAACCGGCCCTCCATGTCGGTAACCTTGAACGGGTCGTTGACCAGCTGCTGGTGCACCTTGTTCGGGAAGTAGTTCTCCAGGGTGCGGCCGTTGATCTTCCAGACGCCGGTACCGGGGATGATCCGGACCCGGGCGACGGCTTCCTTGCGCCGGCCGGTGGCAGCACCGGGCGCGATCGCACCGGAGCCGGTGCCCTTGGCAGCCGTCGTCTCGGTCGTGTAGCTACTGGGAGCGTCGGCGTCGAGGTCTTCTACGTCGACGTCGTCCGCTTCCAGATTGGCAGTAGTGGGCTCAGCCACGGTTCTCCTTAGTGCGATCTGTGTATGTGCAGAGTCGGCGTGACCCCTGCTGGCTGGCTGATTACTGCGCGACCTGGATGATCTCGAACGGCACCGGCTTCTGCGCCAAGTGCGGGTGCTCCGGGCCGGCGTAGACCTTGAGCTTGGTCAGCATCTGACGGCCGAGGGAGTTCTTCGGCAGCATGCCGCGGATCGCCTTCTCGACAGCGCGCTGGGGGTTCTTGTCCAGCAGTTCGGTGTAGCTGACCGAGCGGAGACCGCCCGGGTAGCCGGAGTGCCGGTAGGCGAGCTTCTGCTCACGCTTGTTGCCGGTCAGGGCAACCTTTCCGGCGTTGATGATGACGACGAAATCGCCGGTGTCGACGTGGGGCGCAAAGATCGGCTTGTGCTTGCCCCGCAGCAGCACGGCGCTCTGCGTGGCGAGCCGGCCGAGCACGACGTCGGACGCGTCGATAACGTGCCAGCGGCGCTCGATGTCGCCGGGCTTCGGGGTAAACGTACGCACGGTCGCAGCCTCGTTCTGAGTTGAAGCAATCTGGTCAGATCGTGTCCGCGGAACGTCACTAGAGGACGCCATACCGAGCGGATCACACAACGAGTAGCCAGACTACCGTCGCGCCAGCGGAGGGTCAAAACGCCGTGAGCGCGGCCGGGAAATGACGAGCCTGCGTCGGGGAGGTCAACTCCCACCATTTCACGGCCGATGCAGGTGTCGCGGAGCAGTACGTCAGTCATGCTCAGTGGTGAGTCAGGCTAGGACAAATCGCTACCTCGGGAGAATCACGATGACCGATCACGACTACGACTTGTTGGTGATCGGCTCTGGTCCCGGCGGCCAGAAGGCCGCCATCGCCGCCGCGAAACTCGGGCGCAAGGCCGCTGTGATCGAACGCGGCGACATGGTCGGAGGGGTCTGCATCAACACCGGGACGATCCCGTCCAAGACCCTGCGCGAGGCGGTTCTCTACCTGACCGGGATGAACCAGCGTGAGGTGTACGGCCAGAACTACCGGGTGAAGAAGGACATCACCCTGGAAGACCTGCTGGCCCGCACCCAGCACGTGATCGGCCGGGAGATCGAGGTGATCCGCAGCCAGCTCAACCGCAACGGGGTGGACCTGCTGCACGGCACCGCCCGGTTCGTCGACCAGCACACCGTCCTGGTCGAGAGCAGCCACGGAACCCAGCGGGTCAGCGGCGACCACCTGGTGATCGCCACCGGGACGACACCGGCTCGACCCAGTTCGGTGGAGTTCGACGGCAAGAAGGTGATCGACTCCGACGGCATCCTCAATCTGGACGAACTGCCCCGCTCGCTGGTGGTGGTCGGTGCCGGGGTGATCGGGATCGAGTACGCCTCGATGTTCGCCGCCGTCGGCTGCAAGGTGACAGTCGTCGAACAGCGCGACCGGATGCTGGATTTCTGCGACTCCGAGATCGTCGAGTCGCTCAAGTTCCACCTGCGCGACTTGTCGGTGAGCTTCCGGTTCGGCGAGAAGGTCGCCTCGGTGGAGAGCGGCGCCAGCGGCACCGTGACCAACCTGGTCAGCGGCAAGCGAATCCCGGCCGACAGCGTGATGTACTCGGCCGGCCGGCAGGGCGCCACCGATGCGCTGAACCTCGGCGCGGCTGGGCTGGAGGCCGACAACCGGGGCCGGATCAGTGTGGACGACGACTTCCGCACGGCGGTGCCGCACATCTACGCGGTCGGCGACGTGATCGGTTTCCCGGCGCTGGCCTCGACATCGATGGAACAGGGCCGGCTCGCCGCGTACCACGCGTTCGGCGAGCCGGTGAACTCGCTCGTCGAGTTGCAGCCGATCGGGATCTACACGATTCCGGAGATCAGCTACTGCGGGCAGACCGAGAACGCGCTCACCTCGTCGTCGGTGCCCTATGAGGTCGGCATCTCGCGCTATCGCGAGCTGGCCCGCGGCCAGATCATCGGCGACAGCTACGGCATGCTCAAACTGCTGGTCAGCACCGACAGCCGGCGCCTGCTCGGGGTGCACGTGTTCGGCTCGCAGGCCACCGAGCTGGTCCACCTCGGTCAGGCGATCATGACCTGCAACGGAACGGTGGACCAGCTCGTCGACACCGTCTTCAACTATCCGACGTTGTCGGAGGCCTACAAGGTGGCCGCCCTGGACGCGGTGAACAAGATCCGCGCCGTCGAGCGGTTTGCCTTCTAGTCGACTCCAAGCACCTCTAAGAACCCGGCACCATCACCTTCAGCCCGTTGCGCAGCAGTCCGAACAGGGTCGGGGTACGGGCCGAGAGCTCGCCGTCCACATTGATCGGCAGCTCCGGCTCGGTGATCAGGCGCACCGCCTGGGTGGTCACGTGCAGCACATGGTCGCGCTCGGTGAACGCGCCGCTGACGAAATGCCGGGCCACCTGCAGGCGCTGGCTCAGCGTCCCGCGCGGGATCGCGTACACGTCGAGCAGGTGATCGTCGATCCCGGCGTTCGGGGCAACCACGCTTCCCCCGCCGTAGAAGCGCCCGTTCGCCACCGCGACCTGCAGCAGGTCGTCGAGCTCGACGGGTTCGTGATCGCCGTCCGGGAACTCCAGCCGGGCCCGGAACGGGACATGTTTCCGGTAGGCGAGCAGCGCAGCGATCGGATAGGCCGCGGGCCCGACCCGGCGCTTCAACCCTGGCGACAGGGCCTCGGTCACGCCGACCGACAACCCCACCGAGGCCACATTGACGAAGTAGTCCTCCCCCACGATCCCCAGGTCCACCTCGGCCACCGTGCCGTTCACCACGATCTCGCAGGCGGCGGGCAGATCGGTCGGCACCTGCAGGGTCCGGGCCAGGTCGTTCGCCGTGCCGGTCGGTAGCAGCCCGAGGACGACGTCCGTTCCGGCCAGGGACGGCGCGACCAGGCTGACCGTGCCGTCACCGCCACCCACGACAACCAGCCGCGCCCCGGCCTTGATCGCGTCGTCCATGATCCCGGGGATGCCGGCCGGGTCCTCGATCGCGTGGGCACCGACAAGCGGCAACCCGAGCTCGGTCAGCCGTTGTCGGGCCAGATCGAAATTGGCTCGTCCGGTGCGGGACGTCGCGTTCACCACAAGGACGGCGGCTTCCAAGGTCATACCCGCACCGTACGACCTTCCCCTGGACATACCCTGAAGAAACCCTTCAGCGACTGCGGTTGACCCGGGCTTCGTCCCAGACCGGTTCGTCGGCCTCGTAGACGTTGCCGTCGGCGCCGAACATCAAGAACCGGTCGAAGCCCCGGGCGAACCAGCGATCGTGGGTGACCGCGACCACGGTTCCCTCGAAGGCGGCCAGGCCAAGCTCCAGCGCCTCGGCCGAATGCAGGTCGAGGTTGTCCGTCGGCTCATCGAGCAGCAGCAACGTGGCCCCGGACAGCTCCAGCAGCAAGATCTGGAACCGGGCTTGCTGGCCACCGGACAGCGACTCGAAGACCTGCTCGGACTGATGCGCCAACTCGTACCGGTCCAGCGCCCGGGCGGCCTGCTCCCGGCCCATCCCGGTGCGATGGTTCGTCCCCCGGTGCAGGATCTCCAGCAGTGTCCGGCCGAGCAGCTCCGGATGGTGATGGGTCTGGGCGAACCAGCCGGGCCGCACCCGGGCACCCAGCCGGGCGCTACCGGTGTGCGCGACCGGCTGGAGGGCTGGTCCGTCGTCCACCGGCTGGTGTTCCAGATCCGGATCGCTACCGCCGGCCGCCAGCAGCCGGAGAAAGTGCGATTTGCCGGAACCGTTGGATCCGAGCACTGCCACCCGGTCGCCGAACCAGAACTCGGCGTCGAACGGCTTCATCAAACCGGTCAGCTCCAGACCGGTGCAGACCACCGCCCGCTTGCCGGTCCGGCCGCCGCGCAGGCGCATCTTCACGTTCTGCTCGGTCGGGACCACCTCTGGCGGACCGGCCTCCTCGAACTTGGCGAGGCGGGTCTGCGCCGCCCGATACCGCGAGGCCAGCCCGTCGTTGAACTCGGACTTGATCTTGTACATCAGGACCAGGGCCTTGAGTTTGGCGTGGTCCTCGTCCCAGCGCCGGCGCAGTTCCTCCAACCGGGAGTTCCGCTCGTCCCGGGCCTGCTGGTAATTGCCGAACCCACCGCCATGCACCCACGCCGAGGCACCGGCCCCGCGCGGTTCCAGCGTGATGATCCGGGTCGCCGACTGGGCCAGCAGTTCACGATCGTGACTGACCAGCAGCACGGTTTTCGGCGTCTCGGCCAGCCGCTCCTCCAGCCAGCGCTTGCCGGGGACGTCGAGGTAGTTGTCCGGCTCGTCGAGCAGCAGGACGTCGTCCTGACCGCGCAACAGGGCCTCCAGGACCAGGCGTTTCTGCTCACCGCCGGACAGCGTGCCGACCTGGCGCCACTGAGCCCGCTCGAACGGCATCCCGAGCGCCGACGTGGTGCAGACGTCCCACAGCGTCTCGGCTTCGTAGCCGCCGGCGTCCGCCCAGTCCGAGAGCGCTTGCGCGTACCGCATTTGGGTGGGCTCGTCCTCGCGTTCCATCATCGCCAGTTCGGCTGCCTCGAGGGTCTGCGCGGCCTGCCGGATCGGCGGTGGCGCCACCGATACCAGCAGGTCACGCAGGGTGCTCTCATCGCGGAGGCTGCCGACGAACTGGCGCATCACGCCGAGACCGCCGTCCCGGGTGACCGCCCCGTCGTCCGGCGCGAGGTCGCCGGCGATGATCCGCAGCAGCGTCGTCTTGCCGGTGCCGTTCGGCCCGATCAGCGCGGCCGTCGCGCCCTCGCCAACCCGGAACGTCACCTCGTCCAGCAACGGACGCCCGTCCGGAAGCGAGAAACTGATCTGATTGACGTCAACGTGAGCCACAAGAGCAGTGTGCCGCCTCTACCCACCACCCCGCCCCCAGTTATCCGCGCACCCATCCCAGGCAACGCGACGGTTTGCTGGGTTGCTGTGCCCTTGGAAAACCGGTGATCGGGGTAAAAATCTGCCCTGAGGACCGGTTTTTGAGGGGCACAGCAGCGATTCTGACGTCCTAGGGGGTCATCATGCACGACGAAGTCGGAGGAAAACAGGCACGCCGGTTGACGTCCGGTTCGCAGTGATCCCGAAGACTTCGTCGGCGCATCACCAATTTATCCTTCGCGATCACGAAACCGCGCCCCAAACGCTCTTCGCCCCAGGCAACGCGACTGACTAGGTGCCACCCACAAAAGCGGACTGGTGAGTGAGGGCTGGGGCGCGTCGGTGTCTGGAGTGAGGAGACGCAGCCCCATCGAAGATGCGGAACGGTCGACGAGGGAAGACGCCGACACAGGCGCCCCAGCCCTCACGAACAAATCAGCACAGCGCCACACCACTCACGAACTCAATCAATGATGTGGACGGCGGCTTCCTCGGCGCTGGCGGCGCCTTCGTCGATTCCGACATCGGTACCGAGGAGGTCCTTCTCCCGGTCTTCGCCGAGGCCCTCGTCCGGGCTGACCAGTCGGCCGGCTCGGTCATCGCCGACCTCGCTGTAACGCAAGTCTTCGTCCTCGATCCGGGTGTTATCCACCGAATCGACGTTCTCGTCGGACGGTGAGGCGTCCAGGTCCGCTGCCAGGTTCGGGTCGGGGACCTCCTGGGCCAGCCGCTGGTCAAGCGTCTCGCCCGCCTCTTCTTCGGCGTGGGTGGTGCCGAATCTGGTCATTCCCTGCGGCTTTTCGGGCGGGGAGTAGCTCGCGTCGTAGACGGTTTGGTCGACCTCGTCATCACCGAATGCCTGATCCAGGTCGACGACGTCGTCGTCGAGGTTGTTACCGTCATCGCCGGGCTCATAAGTGGACTGGCTCATACCCTGTGACGCTCCCACTAAGAGCCCGGCGATGCCAATCGAGCACCCGGTAAAGATCCCTACTTGGTCGGCGTCAGGCCGATCAGTACCGGATCGTGGTCGCTGGTCCGGAACCGGTCCGGCGCGTACAGCGAGGCCACCAGGCCGGGGGTCTTGAAGTTCACGTTGTAGTCCAGGATCGAGGGCTCGTCGGCGTTGATGTGGACGTCGGCAGCCCCGGTGACCTGCCTGCGCAGCGACTTGCTGGCAAGCGCGTGATCGAGGTAGCCCCACTGGCCGTCGAAGACGTACGAGTACGGGTCGCTGTCGCCCTTGGAGTCGATCATGTCCTTGAACCCGGCCTTGTCCAGGGTGGCGATCGGGTCCTCCTTGGCGTAGGCGTTCAGGTCTCCGATGATCAGCACGTCCGGGTCGGCGGCAGCCGGGACGACGGTTCCGGAGATCCAGCTCGCCAGTGTGGTCGCCTCGGCCGTCCGGCGGGCATTGAAGCAGCCCTGACCGTCCCCGGCGTCAACATTGGCGCCGGTGGCGCCGGTGCACCCCTTGGACTTGAGGTGGTTGACCACGACGGTGACCTTGGCGCCGTCCGGCTGGGCAAAGGTCTGAGCGATCGGGTTGCGCTCGAAGTCGCCTGCCGTCGGGTACGCCTGTGTGGTGCCAGCGACCGGGGTGACCTTGGCCGGACGGTAGAGCAAGGCGTTCTTGATCGCGTCGGTGCCGGCCGCGTTCACCCGGCTGACAGCGCTGTCCACATCGACGAATGCCCAGGTGCCGGGGGCGGTGGCGGCGTTCAGCCGGCCGACCAGGTCGGCGATCGCACTGGTCGGCCCGTAGCCGTCGTTCTCCAGCTCCATCAGACCGATGACGTCGGCGTTGAGCGAGGTCAGGGCCGCGATCTCCTTGGCCGCCTGGCGCTGCAGCTCGACGGCGGACTCGGCGCCGCGGCAATCGGCGGCTGCTCCACCGACACCGAACGTGCACCCGCTGAAGGTGTTGAAGTAGTTCAGCAGGTTGCTGCTGGCTACCTGCAGCGAGCCACCGACCGCGGGGACGCCAGCGGGGCGCGGGTTCGCGGGCTTGAACTCGGCGGTGCCACCGAGGGCGCCGATCGGGCGCAACCGGTAGGCGTTCGGGCTGGCGGCGTTGCCACCCCAGGTGTAGGTCAGCACCCCGAGGGCGTCCCCGACGGTGTCCCCGCCGCGCAGCGTGTTAGCCGCCGAGAGCAGGTTCTCGCCGACCGGCGCGGTGCCGCGGGCCAACCGGATCGGGTCCGGGTTCTGCCCGTTCGTCGCGTCGTCGATGATCACCTGGTTGAGGTCGTTGCTGGCCTGCAGCGCGGCCGCCTTCGGATCGCTCGGCGCGTAGTTCGCGGTCGGCTGCTGCAGCTTGCCTCCAGACGAGACGGTCACCTGACCGAACCGGCCGAGCAGGAAGTGCTCGGTCACGGTGAGCGTCTGCGGGAATCTGACCAGCATCCCCTCGTAGCGCTCCAGCTCGGTGGCCGACGTCAGCGGGAACCGGACCTTGACCGGCTTCACCGCCGGGCCCTGCCCGCAAATGACGATCGAGGATGTGGTCGGGGTGGCCGCCGTCAGCTGGGTCTGGCCCTGGAACTCCCCGGCCGTACCGGTCACCTCGACGAGCTGACCTGCCGACACGGTGTTCGCCGTGCCCGCGAAGACGAAGATGCCGTCGGACGTCGCGGCGTCGCCGTCGCCGTCCGGGTCCTGGAGGTAGAACCCGCGCAGGGCGGGTGAGGCGCCTTCATAGTCACCGACCACGACGCCGCGCACGGTCACCGTTCCGGTGACGGCTGCGGTGTCACCGCTGCCTTGGATGGCGGGAATCGGCCGCGCCGGACCGCCGCAGACAGCGGCCGAGGCGGGACTGGCGACCAAGCCCAGTGAACCGATAGCGGTGAGCGCGAGCGCGCCAATGGTGGTCAGCCCGGTAAGAGTCCGGGAGCGAGGATGCATCCTGTTTGTCACGGCGAGAGCATAGGTGGCGGGGGCCGGATATACGAGGAAAAACTGTTAATAAAAAGTGACTATCCAGGCGTTTCTTAATGGCCGGGAGATTCGCCAGATTTTGTCGGTAACGTCCGGACGGTTCGGGCCTGCGCGGCCCGCTCGGCCAATTGCCCATCTTCGGGATAAACCACCTCTTCGAGGACGAGACCGCGCGCCGGAGCCACGGTCACCGCGGGGTGCCGGACCGCACCGAGTAACACTTGGGCGGGCCAGTCCACTGGACGTCGACCGTCCCCGACCGGCAACACGACACCGACCAGGGCGCGAACCATCGAGTGGCAGAACGCATCCGCGATGACGGTGGCCACCGCGAAACCCGCCTCGTCCCGGTCCCAGCGATACGTCAGCAGGGTGCGGATGGTGGTGGCGCCGTCCCGCCGTCGACAGAACGCGGCGAAATCGTTGAGTCCGAGCAAGGTCACCGCCGCCTCGCTCATCGCGGTCACGTCCAGGGGACGGCGATGCCAGAGGACGTCGTGGCGGCGCAGCGGCGGTGAGCCGGCCGGGTCGTCACAGATCCGGTAGGCGTACCGGCGGCGGATCGCGGAGAACCGGGCCTCGAACCCGGGGGCGGCCGGAGCGGCCCGGAACACCCGGAGATCGGCCGGCAGCACACCGGCCAATCGGACGACGAGTTCCTGCTCCCTGCCGCGAATCGACCGGCCGGGGAAGCCGAGCCAGGCGGCGAGCGGCAGATCGACGTGCGCGACCTGGGCGGCGGCGTGCACCCCGGCGTCGGTGCGACCGGCGACCACCAGGCGGGGCGGCGGATCGAGTCGCAGTACCAGGCCCAGCGCCTCGGCCAGGGTCTGCTCGACCGTCCGCTGACCGGGTTGCATTGCCCAGCCGGCGAACTCGGTGCCGTCATAGCCGAGATCCAGGCGCAAACGCACGAGCCCGTCGTCCCTGGAATGGCGGACGACGGGCTCGTTTCGGTTCACAACTGGTGACGAAAAAGGCTGAAGCTCAGGCCTTTTCGTCGTCCGTCTTGGTGACGGCGGCGGTCTCGACAGCAGCGTCGTCGTCCGTCGAGGCAGCAGCCTCGTCGGTCTCGACAGCGTCGTCCGTCGAGGCAGCAGCCTCGGCCGGCTCGGCCGACTTAGCCGGCTTGGCCGAGTCCTTGGCGCTGCGCTTGGTGGCGGCCTCGGCCTCGCGGACGGTGGCCTTGGCCGCCGTCACGGGCTCGAGGACGAGCTCGATGACCGCCATCGGGGCGTTGTCGCCCTTACGGTTACCGACCTTGGTGATCCGGGTGTAGCCACCCTGACGTTCGGCCATGACCGGCGCGATCTCGGTGAAGAGCTCGTGCACAACGCCCTTGTCCGTGATCGTGGCCAGGACCCGGCGACGCGAGGCCAGATCGCCGCGCTTGGCGAACGTGATCAGACGCTCGGCCAGCGGAGCCATCCGCTTGGCCTTGGTCTCGGTGGTGGTGATGGACCGGTGGGTGAACAGCTGGGTCGCAAGGTTGGCGAGCATGAGCCGCTCATGTGCCGGACCACCACCGAGCCGGGGACCCTTCGTGGGTGTGGGCATAGCTAATTTCTCCTCGGAAAGGGTTGGCTAGAGCTGCTCGTCCTCGGCGAATGACATGTCGTCATCCGCGCCGAAGCTGTCGACGACCAGGCTGGGATCGAATCCGGGCGGGCTGTCCTTGAGAGCCAGGCTCATACCGTGCAGCTTGGCCTTGACCTCATCGATGGACTTGGCACCGAAGTTACGGATGTCCAGCAGATCGGCTTCACTGCGACCGACGAGCTCACCCACGGTGTGGATGCCCTCGCGCTTGAGGCAGTTGTACGACCGGACGGTGAGGTCCAGTTCCTCGATCGGCAGCGCCAGATCGGCCGCCAGGGCGGCGTCCGACGGCGACGGGCCCATGTCGATGCCCTCGGCCTCGAGGTTGAGCTCGCGAGCCAGCCCGAAGAGCTCGACAAGCGTCTTACCGGCGCTGGCCATCGCGTCGCGCGGCTGCATGGACTGCTTGGTCTCGACGTCCACGATCAGACGGTCGAAGTCGGTGCGCTGCTCGACCCGAGTCGCCTCGACCTTGTACGTCACCTTGAGCACCGGCGAGTAGATCGAGTCGATCGGGATCCGACCAATCTCCTGCTCACCGGTCTTGTTCTGGTTCGCCGAGACGTAACCCCGGCCGCGCTCGACCGTCAGTTCCAGCTCGAGCTTGCCCTTGCCGTTGAGCGTGGCGATCTGCAGGTCGGTGTTGTGCACCTCGACGCCGGC
>JANNPJ010000121.1:0-14580 GCA_031400005.1 Kineosporiaceae bacterium
CCAGGGCCATTGCGTAGTCAGTGAATCGGCTTGATCATCTTGTCGGTGGGACCCTGACCTGGGCGGATCTGCGCGACACGCCGGGGTGAGATGCGAGGCAGGCACGGTTTCCGTGCCGAGCATGGAGTTCTCGACGCTTCATGTTCGCCCGGAGAGGCCGTGCCTGCCCATGTCATCCTTGCCTATCGCTGCCGTGTTTGACGAGGTCGCCGGACAGGTTCCTGTCCTCGATGAGCGCAACGTGCTGTTGACAGAGCGTGATCGTTGGGCGTTGCTGGAGGCTCTGGGTCAGGTCCCGGATCCACGGGCCCGGCGTGGGGTGCGGTACCCGTTTACTGCGGTCCTGGCCGTGGTGGTCTGCGCGATGCTCGGTGGGGCGCGCTCCTTCACCGCGATCGGGGAATGGGTGGCTGACCTACCCGCCGATGCGCGTGCGGGTCTGGGGTTGCCGGCCCAGCGGATCCCGGGTCCGGTGACGATCTGGCGGATCCTGATCGGGATCGACTGGCGTGCACTGGAAACCGCGATCGGGGCGTGGATCCGGGCCTGCCTGGAGGCCGCCGAGGCAGCCTTGCCTCGCCCACGCGGGCGCCACTGCCGGGTGCAGCGGGTCCTGGCGGTGGATGGCAAAGCCCTGCGCGCCACGGGTAACAGTGATCACCCGGTCCACCTGCTCGGGGTCCTCGACCACACTCACGGCGTCGTCCTGGCCCAGATCGACGTCGATCAGAAAACCAACGAAATCCCCATGCTCCCCATGGTTCTCGACCAGATCCCCGATCTGACAGATGTTCTCATCACGGTCGATGCGCTGCACGCGCAGACCGCTCACGCCGAGTACCTGCATGCGCGAGGAGCCCACCTGCTGGTCACCGTGAAAGGCAACCAGCCTCACCTGCACGCCCGTCTCAAAGCCCTGCCTTGGAAAGACATCCCGATCGGACACACCGCCAGCGGTCGCGGTCATGGCCGGATCGAGAAGAGAACCCTCAAAGCCGTCACCGTCCCGGCCGGCCTCGGCTTCCCCCACGCCGCCCAGGCCCTCCAGATCACCCGGACCTCCCGCCCGATCACCACGAAAACCACGACCAAACGGAAGAAAAAGCGCCATCCCCGCCGCGAGATCGTGTACGCGATCTGTACCCTGCCGGCCGAAGACGCCCAGCCCGCCGAACTCGCGGCCTGGGCCAGAGGTCATTGGTCCATCGAAAACCGCCTGCACTGGGTACGAGATGTCACGCTCGGTGAGGATTTGCATCAAGCCCGGACCGGCAACGGCCCCCAGATCATGGCAGCCCTGCGTAACCTCACCATCAGTCTCCTGCGGTTCGCCGGACACAAGAACATCGCCAAAGCCTTACGCCATCACGCCCGCCATCCAGACCAAGCAATCACCCTCGTGACCAGCGCAAACGCGACTACGCAATGACCCTGCCAACGGGCGGATCACCAACCTCCATTTTGCCCAGCCTGGTTCCTGCGCCCATCTGGAACGGCAGAATGACCCCGTGACTTCACTGGCCGATGCTGTTCTGCCGCTCATCCGCACCCGGGCGGACCTGTACCGATGGAGTGCCGCGAACACCCACGGGCGGCAGATGCAGGAGGCCGTCGACATCTTGGAGGCCGCGATCCCGGGCACGGGCGCGGCCGAGGTCTACACCGTCACGCACAAAGCGTTGACCTCGGCGATCAGCGTGATCGCCCGGGCCGACGACTCCAGCGGGATCATCGGCGACGCGTGTCGCCGCCTGCTCGCGCTGCACCCGAAGGCCGCCGCGCGGGCCGGCACCCCGTCAGGTCGGCTGGTGGACTGGATGATGAAGTTCCAGTTCGAGGGCGAGGTTGACTACTTCGAACTCGACCCGGTCGCCTACGCTCCGGCGCTCGGTGGACCGGGGATGACGGCGTACCGGGCCAGGCTGGAGGAGGTCCGCGCCCGCCTCGCGCCCCTGCCACCGCGGTCAGAGCCGTGGTCGGTGCCCGACCGTCATGAGCGGTGGGTGCTGGAGTGGAACGACTGCCGCCTGGCGGTGCTCGATCATGACGTCGAGGCCATCATCCGCACCCACGCGAAGGACCGGAAGGTCGCAGCCTGGTTCGAGAAAACTGCCGAAGCGTTCGAGGAGATCGGCGAGATCGATCTGGCCATCGACTGGGCCCGCCAAGGCATGGAGTTTGATCTTGGTCATCAGTCGCTGAAGGCCGGCGACTACTGGTGCAGCCTGCTCCAGCGGCATCGCCCGAGCGAGTTTATCGACGCCCGGTTGCTCGTGTTCCACAGGTGGCCGTCGTCCACATCCGCGGCCCGCCTGCACGCGGCCGCCGGCCCCGCCTGGGCCGTCCATCGCGATGAGGTGCTCACCACGCTGGAAACGAAACCGGCTGACGCCGTCCTCTTCGCCTTGCTGACCCTGAAGGACGCCCACCTGGGGTGGAAACTCGCGCAGTCGCTGGATCTCGACGACGACCGTGCCTGGGACGAACTGATCAAGGCCTACCAGAAGATCGACCCGATCGCCGTCCTGCCGATCCACACCAGGTTCGTCCAGAAGGACCTGGTAGAGGCGGATGCCAAGCGCTATCGAGCCGCCGCACGCCGCCTGGCCACGATGCGCACGCTCGCCGCAGGCAGCGACCAGGCTGCTGAGGTCGCCGACCTGATCGCTCGCCTACGCGAGACCCACAACCGCAGACCCCGACTGCAGCAGGAGTTCAACCGCGCCGGCTTGCCCTGACCGGAGCAAGGCCTCCGCGTCTACCGGTCGCCCGTCAGGACTCGGTCGGCCACGTGGCGATACGTGACGCTGTGGGCTCAGGATCTTTGACGCTCTGGCTGAGACCCGAGATCTACCTGTTCGACGAGGCGGACGCTTTGGCCGGTGAGCGATCCCGGGGCAACGACGTCGGAGAGATCCGCCAAGTTCTCAACTCCTTCCTGCCGTTCCTCGAGCAGGATGATTCCGAGAGTCTGGCCATCGCTGCATCGAACCATCCGCAGTTGCTCGACCGGGCTCTGTGCCGGCGCTGACGACGAACTTTCGGGAGGCGACCCGGATCCGGAGCTTCCACTGTCGTCGATCGGGGATGAGGAGATGCTGAGGTTGCGAACTCGGCAAGGGCCTGGCCGACGCCATCTAAGTGATCTCGGCCTCTGCCCTCGTCTGGGTCGGTTGAAGATCGCTAAAAATGGATCAGTAGGCGATTCGAAAATGGGTCAGTAGACAGGTCGAAAATGGCTCAGTAGACTCTGCTGGGGAAAAGGCGCTGTCCGTGGGAGTACGCCGATGACGGGGGGCATGGTGGGCGATACGCCGCAACTGCCAGCGTCAGGCGGCCTGGCCTGGCCGGGGTACAAGCGCCGGGTGATAGACAACGAGCTTGATGAACTGTTTGCGGGCCTACCGGCGATCGCTCTGGACGGTGCTAAAGGCGTGGGAAAGACCAGCACCGCCAGGCAACGGGCCAACACGCAGTTCCAGCTGGACAATCCTGGCGAAATGAGTTTGCTGCGGGCTGACCCAAGTCGTCTGAGTACGGCGCGCACCCCGGTATTGGTCGACGAATGGCAACACTGGGCGTCCATCTGGGACTTCGTACGCAGAGCTGTGGACGAGGACCCCAGCCCGGGACGATTTCTGCTCACGGGCTCCGCTGTCCCTGTGGGGCACCCCGTACATTCCGGCGCCGGGCGGATTGTGGCCAGGCGTATGCGGCCGCTGTCCCTGGCCGAGCGGGATTTGGTTGTCCCGACGGTCTCGCTGGGGCAAATGCTCGATCCCAGCGCACCGATCGCGATCAGTGGTGAGAGCCCGATCGGGCTTGAGCAGTACGTGGACGAAATCCTGGCCTCCGGCTTCCCCGGGATTCGCCCGCTCAGCAGAAGAGTGCGCAGCACCGTCCTGGACGGATATCTCGACGCGGTGGTCCAGAAAGACTTTCCGCAGCAGGGGCATCCGGTCCGCGCGCCGCAGACACTGCGGGCCTGGCTGGCTGCCTACGCAGCGGCGACATCATCGATTGCCTCGTACACCACGATTCTGGACGCGGCCACCTCCGGCGAGACGAACAAGCCCGCCAAGAACACCACCCAGTCCTATCGAGACGTGCTGGAGCAACTGTGGCTGCTCGATCCGGTCCCCGGCTGGACTTCCGGTCAAAACCCATTTACACGGCTCACGCAACGCCCGAAGCATCACCTCGCCGACACCGCTCTGGCCGCCCGTCTCCTGAGAGCCACCGAGCGGACGCTATTGACCGACGGGGGAGCTCCTGGGGATCGGCTGCAGCGTGACGGCACGCTCCTCGGGGCGCTGTTCGAGTCGCTGGTGACGTTGTCCGTCAAGACCTACGCGCAAAGTGCTGCGGCACAGGTGTTCCACCTTCGGACTGATACGCAGCGGGAGGTGGATCTGATCGTCGAAGGTGAGGATCAACGGGTAGTTGCGATAGAAGTAAAATTGGACGGCGAAGTCGGAGCTGCTGACGTCAAGCACCTGCTCTGGCTGCGTGACATGATCGGCGACCGACTTGCGGACGCGGTCATTGTCACGACCGGCAGGTTCGCTTATCGCAGACCGGACGGGATCGCCGTCGTTCCCGCATCGCTGCTCGGGCCGTAGCGCTCACGCGGGGTCAGGTCGGCAGGCCAGCGGCGTTGAAGCGGCGAAGCAGAGCAGACCGGTTGGGGTACTTCTGCCGCAATGTCATGATCCGGTCAGTGAAGTCTGGCGTGGTGTCTTCCCGCTGGGCCAGGGCACTGAGGTCGAGGAGGACTTTGACGGCGAGATCGTATTCGCGGGGCTTCATGGTGTCGATGAGGGTGGTCACGCGTTGCCAGGCTCGTTCGCCCTCGCTGGCCAGTGTGTCCAGGCGCTTCTCGCGGGCGATGGCTGCAGCGCGTTCTTGCTGCTGCCATTGACGGGCAGCTCGTTGAGCGGCCAGCCGTTCGCGCTCTTGGCTGTAAAGTTGGGCGCCTTCCAGTAATTCGGCGGCACTGCGCCGTGGCTTCGGAGCCGCCGGTTGGGTGGTGCTCTGGTCCGCGAAGCGACGGAGTAGTTCGGTGCGCAGTTGGGCGTCCTGGCCGTTGAGGACTCGAAGAAGCAGCGCGTCCTTCTCTGCGGACGGCAGACGCGTCACCCAAGCGGCGAGTCCCTTCGGGGAGACGGTGGCGGCTTTGACGTTCTCGCTGGCTTCGGCCGCGGTTGCCACCAGGTCCCGGTCGAGTTTCAGGAAGTCGACGACACTGTTCAAGGGACCTTCGAGCAGACCCAGGTTCGGCGGCACCGGGGGCTCCAGGACGTCGTCGTCAATCATCCCGGCTTGGACGGACAGCAGCCAGCCAAGGTAGAGCAGCCGCAGATCCCCACCAGCGAGTTGAGCCCGGACCGGGATGATCGACGTCAATCGTCCCTCGCCGTCCTCGTCTTCCCAGTCGCCACCGCCGTCCCCGTCATCGCGCCACAGTTCGACCAGCACGTTGTCGCCGTGCGCCCACGCGGTGGCCAGATCCGTGCTGCAGTATTGCTGGGCGGTGTCCAGGTCCAGCAGTCGGGCGGGCAGGCGGAATATCAGCCGGCGAGTGCCCCAGTTGGCGGTGTAAAGGAACGCATCGAAATATCGTTCGGTGAGCTTGCGGGGATCGCCCTTCAAGTCTCCCCAGTGGTAGGTGTTGATGAAGCTGGTAGCGGTGATGTGCGCCCGGGTCGACATCGCGCGCAGGCTGCTCCGGGCGGCGGCGTCCAGCGGGCGATCGACGGCGAGAAACTCGTAGTACTGATATTCGCTCATCAGCGTCAGCCGTCCAATCCGGCCCAGTGCCGGTACGCCGAGATCCACTCGCCACCGTCCGGTGGCGGCGTCGGGAGCGGGAGGTCGCACAGCAAGATTGGCTGGCGGGTTCCGTTGCTTGAGCAGATCGCGACAATGTCGCCGCTGGCCCTCAAGTCAATGCGTTCGACGGTCACCATGGAACCGAGAACAGCTGTTTTGAAAGGCAGTTCGAGATGCTCCTCCAGCATGGTGAAGATCCCAGTGAGCTGTTCGTCCTCGTTATAGCTGTCCACCGTGGCCTCTTCGATCAGGGCCTGCAGATGCATCCGATTCCGCTTGTCCACTGCGAAATCGTACCTGGTCCTCATCTCGAGATGAGAACGATGTGGCGTCCTTACCCCTGATCGGGCACGACGGGAGCCAACCTCTCGGCTTTTCCACTCCCGATCAGTTCGGTCACGGCTGATTCCATGTGCTCCTTGGTGACCTTCTCAACCACGACCAGGTTCTGCTCACAGAAAGCGGCACTCCCATCGAGCTCCGCTCGGATGTCCTGTGCCAGTCGTTCCGGCTCGTAGAAGGTCAGCGCGAACTCCCTTCCCCGGTATCTGAGCCGCACGTCCCAAAACACCCCCTTGGCCTCTACTTCCCAGGCGTACTCGCCGAAATCATCTGGCAGGATCACCTCGTACGAATCCTCTGGATGAATCACCTCAACCTCCGCCCTTCACTGAAATCTGTCCCAGAAGGTCAGCGTACTGACTCGGCATCAATGCCGTGCCCTCCCTCGGCATGATCTCGAAGTGCTTCGGATCCTTGCCTCGCTGGACGATCTGCAACTCCTTCGGCACCGTTGACAGGTCCAACTCGTGCGGAACGAACCCCTTGGACGAGACACTTGTGGGGTTGTTGAACACCGACACACCATGCGTCGGCCGGACCGTACCCGTCACCGAATCCACCTTGTACTCGTTCGGGCGCGGGGCGAAACTAGGTGCCTGCCCGGGTCTGGCGCCCCTGAAATATGCCGGGGAGTATGGGCTCAAGCCCAGCGGATCGGCCCAATAGAGCGGGTTTGACGAGTACTGTGTCGGGTTCAACGCTCCCGCAAGACCGACCGGATCGCTAGTCGTGTAGGCTCCCGACCACGGGTCGTAGTGCCGGAAAAAGTTGTAGTAGAAGCCGGTTTCGGGGTCATGGTATTGGCCGGGGAAACGTAGCGGGCAGAGTGAGCCCGCTCCGGCGGCGGCCCAGAGTGAGGCCCGGGTTTGCGGAATGATCTCGCCGGTGTCGGTGAGCAGGTCGGTGGGGGTGCCGACCAGGTCGGTGATGATCGCGTAGAATTGCTGATCCACCCAGGCCTGCGGCGCATCGGCGACTGCCGAGCGCCGATGCTGGATGAGTGGCCGGAATCCCTGTGGTTCCCAGTCCCAGGTCAGGGCCTGAGTGGGTTCGCTCGGGCGGGTGATGGTCTGCTCGGCGAGCAGGACGCCGTCCCAGCTGAAGTCGACCTGCTCGATGACCTGATCGTTCAGGTCCAGGCGTTGTTTCGCGATCCGCCGGCCGAGCGCGTCGTACCGGTAGCGCCAGCGGGTGTTGTCGGGGGTGATCGCGCCGGTCAACCGGTCGTCGGCGTCCCAGGTGTACTGCCAGGTGTGGGACCCGCCGGAGAGCAGCTTCTGGCGCCGCCTCGTGACCCGCCCCTGGGGGTCGTAGTCGTAATGGACGCTGCCAGCTCGGCGCACTCTACTGCCGGTGAAGTCCCGTGAGCCGATCGCCCGGACGTCGTTGAGACCCTCGAAATCCGGGCCGGGATCCGCGGGCCAGAAGGCATCAACGATGTTCCCGGTCTGGTCGTAGGCGTACTGCTCGCTCCAGCCAGCGCCGGTCACGGCGCTCACTTGGCCGAGCGCGTTGAGGTCGTAACTGCGGCAGCCGGTGAGCCGATCATCGATGCCGGTGATGTACCCATCGGCACGGTAGGAGAACGTGCGTTCCTGCAGCGGGCGAGCGGATGCGGGGCCGCAGAGCACGGTCTGGGAGAGCAGTCGGGACGCGGTGTCCCAGGTGTGCGTGAGGGTCGCCATACTCCCGAAACGCCGCCTGCCCTCACGGCTGAAGTGGCGGGCGATCTCGCGGCCGGCGTCGTCATGCTCGAACTGCAGAGTCCGGCCTGCGGTTTGCAGGGTGATCGGGCGGCCCGCGGCGTCGTGCTCCCACCGGCTCTCTCGACCGGTCGGAGTTCGCCGGGCGACCCGTCGTCCGGTGGTGTCGTAGGACGAGGCCAGCGTCCGGCCATTCGTCGTTTCGGCGATCACCCTCCCGAGCCGATCGCGCTCGAACTCGATTTCGGCGTCCGGGCTCAGCGCCCGGATCAGCCGACCCGCAGTGTCATACGTCAATGTGGTCCGGCCGGAGTCGGTTTCGCGAGCGATGACGTTGCCGAGCTGGTCGTGTTCGAACTTCACGACCTCGCCGGCCCCGTTCACCCGTGTGGTCAACCGGCCAGCCTTGTCGTGCGCGTAGGCGAGAACCCTTCCATCGTAATCGATTTCCCGAACCAGACGACCGGCGAGATCGTACTCATACCTCCAGATCTGACCGTTCGCGTCAGTCGCCGCGCTCAACCGCAGTTCGGTGTCGTAATTGAACACCACTTGCGAACCATCAGCTTGCGTTCGGACAGCGGGCAAATCGAAGTAGGTCGGCTCGATCCTGGTGGATTGACCCAGAGCATCGATGTGCTCGATCAAGGTGCCTTCACCGTCGTACCGCCAGGTCTGGGCGGTGCCGTCCGGGAGGATCTGGGTGGCGAGCTTGCCTTCCACGGTCCACTCGCACCGGGTGGTGTTCCCGAGCGGGTCGACGAGAGTGGTGACGCGACCGAACCCGTCTCGTTGGGCGGTGGTGGTCGCGCCCAGTGGATCGGTAACCGCGACCGGCAAGCAGGCGGCATCGCAGCGGACCCGGGTGGTGTGCCCGAGCGCGTCACTGATCGAGGTCAGTGCGCCGTGCTGGTCGTACTGGTATCGGGTGGTCGCTCCGGCCGGATCGGTGACGGCGACCAGGTCACCGTGTTCGTCGAAGTCCTGTCGCCATTGTCCACCATCCGGCTGGGTGATGAGGGTCGGGCAGTGCAAGGAGTTGTACTCGGCGCGGGTGCGAAGGCCGTCGGGGCGGGTCACCTCGGTCAGGTTCCCGTCCCGGTCGTACGCGTAGCGGATGGTGTTGCCGAGGGGGTCGGTCTCGGAGAGTTTCCGGTCGTAGCGGTCCCATTCATGGACAGTCTCGTGCCCGAGCGGATCGATGACCCGTTCGACCTGCCACGCCTGGTTGAAATGACGGATAGTCTCTGCGCCGAGGGAATTCATCTCGACCGTGACCCGGTTTTCGCTGTCATACCGGATTTCCCCGTCCAAACAATGTGCCGAGCCCGACGTGCGGATGACACGGCCGGCCTGGTCGTAGGTGTACCGGTACCAGGTACCGATCCGGTCGACCCAACCGGTGATCCGATTCTGGCTGTCATAGGCGAACCGCAACGGCAGACCGGAGGAGTTGATCACCTCAGTGAGGCGGCCCCGCCCGTCGTACGTGTACTGGACGATCGAGGTGTCCGCGTCTCCCGACCGACCGCGCAACCGAAACCCGTTGATGAGACCGTCGCGGGTATCGACCTCCACCAGGTACCCACCCGAATGCTGGATTTCGACGAGTGCACCATCATCGTCGTAGCCGAGATCGATCCGGTGACCGTGATCATCTCCAATCCCGGCCAACGGCAACACCACTCCAAGCTTGTCAACCGGGGAATGATCGGACGGTGGCTGATCGAGTGAAGCCTGTTCGGGAGCAGCGAAAGACATCGTCCGTCTGGTCTTCGGATCATGAACGGTGTACCCGCCGTTCTCGGCGCGGGTCAGCCGCAGCCGGGGTCCTTCCTCGGGTAGCGCCGATTCACCGGGGGCCAGCGGTGGATACGACAGCAGAATCGCCTCGGTGTACGCGAAACAGATCCCGTGCGCATCGACCTCCAACCGCTGATCCAGCAGGCTGGACCAAGACGGACCAAACCACCGTCCCACCCCGTACTTGGAGGAATATGTCCGCTCCAACACCAGTGGCAGCAGCCCAGGAAGCTCGAAATCGGTCATCTGCATGACCATGTCCCCAGTCGCCAGGTCGATCGGATCCCGGCCCAAGAACCGCGACTGGAAGGCCCTGGCGAACAGGCGTGGGTCCTGGATCGCCCCTCGGATACCCCGCGAGGAATCAAGGGTGAATGGCAGTGCGCTCCCCACATTGCGCACCTGCCCACCGAGCACCCCGGCACCGGTCCGCCGAGCACCGGCCAGGAGTCTGACCCCGCCGGGACTGGTCAGGGCCTGGGTCAGCAGTTTCGTTTCCCGGCCGAGGCGAGCAACGCTCACGACTCCGCGTCCGCCCGGGATCAGTCCGATCGCACCGAGCGCCAACCCACCCACGCCGATCTGCCCCCTGGCGAACTTGTTCAGATCATTCGCGAACAAACCCGCACCAGTAAGCAGCGCGGTAGCCATCAGCGCCCACCCGATCGGCCCAGAAATGAACAACGCGGCTGTCCCAGCGATCAGAGCCACTTTGCCGCACAGACTGATGAACTCGTCCCAGGACCGAAACGGCGTCGACACGAAGTCCCAGGCTTTCTGGTACCAGGCCTTGTTCTTGATGCCGCTGTCGGAGAGGGCATCGTTAATGCCTTTTACGCAACGGTCCTCACCCTGCTCCCGCAGCGCGGCCGCCTGATCAGCCAGACCCCGTGCCCGATCCAGATCCGCATCCGCGGTCCGGGCACGGCGGGCCGCCGTCCGGACCTGCTCCCGGGTCACCTCATCCAGACCCGTGGTGGCCAGCGTGATCGTCATCTCGTTCAGGCTCAGCCCGCTACCCAGCAAAGCCGATTGCGGACCGGGCAGCAGGTTCTGCGTCTCCCGGACCGCCGCCCGGTACCTGATATCTGCCTCAATCCCCTCCCGCAATGCCGACCCGGCCAGGGTTTTCGCCTCCGCCAGGGTTCCCGCGTACTCCGTCAACGCGCTGCCGCACCCACGGTAGGCGCGGCCAAGCTTCGCCAATTCCACAGGCAACGACTGGAGGGTTTCGCTGAAACCCGCTGCGTAGTCGCCGGCCATCCTGAGATCACCACTGCCCGAAGCGAGCGTATTGAGCCGGCTAGTGGAATCCCCGGTGAGCTGCGCCTCCCGCAGGAGCCGCTCACCCAAGTTCCGGGTCCCGTCCGGGTCACCCGGAGCCGGATCCGAACGATCCAGTACTGCCCAGTCGCTCATGGTCTTTCGCTCGTCCCACTTATCGCCACCACCATTGACCACATCGCCTGGGACACCACGGACCCGTCCGTGATCGAATCGTGGGGGATCACCCACCGAGTCGCAGATGGGCTACGGCCACACGGGTAGAGTCGACCGTTTCTGCCCATTCCAGTCGGGCGAAGCCCATGCTCGTGCATCACAACTTCCTCCCGGACCGTTCGGTCAGCGACTGGCGCACGATCTCTCGTAAGGCCTTCGCCGTCACTGCCCGCTGCGGTTCTCGGGCCGACCAACTTTTCGCCGTGGGACGCACGGCCAGCCCCTGGTGCCTGGCGTCTAGAGACCATGACCATTGACTTGCACGAGGAAACGCTGACCATCGCGACCACCGCATTGCCTTCTCCCCGGATAGCATCGCCACTGGTTCGGATGGCCGGATCATGGTTGGTGATGAGGAAGCGGCCAAGTGGCTGGTCCGGCGCGAGGTCGTGTGACCCGGTGGTCCCGGAGCGCCCATCGCCTTATCCGTGGGAGCAAGACGGCCTGGACCACGTCAAGAACCACATGCCGCTCAGCGGCCGGTTCCAGGCAGGGGCGGTGTTCTCCTTCACCGCGCCCTCGGATCGGGTCGACGCATGCGACCTGCTGATCGTCAGCGACGTCTGCCACGATGATCTGACCGTCTGGCGCCCAGCGGCTTTCACCTGCGGACGGCGCAAGGCCGAGGTCTGAGCCGCTCGGACTGGCCGACATGACGAACCGCAGCATCCCGGCGATCGTGGCCGACTTGACTCAATGTCTGAGCCGTCTGGAGGCGGCGCAGGTAGCGCTCGCCAAAGTCAGGAGCTTGAGCGACGATTTTCTCGACGGCTGTCTGGAGTTGGGACTGGAACAGTCAGTTGCGCGAGGCGAAAGCCTGATCGAGAACCTGACGGCTGTCGGCGAGAGGATGGACCAGGCGCGGACTCGAACCACCGAGATCATCGCGCAGACAGAGGAAATTGGCCGGGATGCTGGCGCAGTCACCGGAAAGTCTGCGGTCGATCGGATGATCGGGTCAAGGAGCGGCCTGCCCTGACGGTTCCGTCGGCTGCCCCGAACCCGACAGTTCTGCCTGAGGGTGAACCAGAACCTGTGTACTCGCGAGAAACGCAGATCAAGCAAGAATCAATCCGAATTCAAAATCACTCGGCGAAGATTATCGCTGAGGCCGGATACCAGATCAAACAACTGCCTGGTCTTCGTTGACCTCAGTCATGGTGATAGCGAAATGATGATCCGGGTTCAGCAGAACACCATGAAGATCATGCTCATGCTTGCCGCCACTAGCGGCTCACGTGGTGTCTTCGTAGAGGATTACAGTCCCCACGCGATCATCCTGGCATTCCAGGATGGTCGCATAACGCTTAACCAGGATTGGGAGGGGTGGCGGCTATGGCCGGAGGTTCTGGAGGTCATCCCGCAGCCGCGCCGCATAGAGAGCCTGCAGGGGCGAAGCTGAGGCAGCACGGAGGTCGTCGGCCCAGCGCCAGAACCGGGAGTCGCAGGCAGGGCAGTGCGCCGTCAGGGCGTTTCGGCCACAGTCTTCGGCGGGAATGTCGTTGGTCCGTCAGGCAATCGAGCTCGGGCTGTCACTCCGGCACCGGATCGAGTCGGTGTTCGAGCGTCTGCAGCCGGGCGGCTTGTTCGCCGTGCTGCTCGACGCCGATCCCTGAGCGGGGGCCGGGAGCGCCTGAAGTGGTCCGCTTGCCGAGCCGGTAGCCTGGGATGCACTACCAGGATTGAGTAGGAGGTCGTCGTGGAGGTTCGTCCTGAGCGTCGTTACGCCAGACCCTACGCTGTGGCGACGAGTCTAGATCTGTTGCGCGGACCGACCACTGGAGTTGTTCTGCTCCCTCGGCACCTGGACTGGTCCGGGTTGCCCAGCTACTACCTGGACGCGCCGGGAAGGATCGTCGATATGTACCGCGCGGTTCTGAACGAGGCCACGAGTCCCGAGGATCTACACACGTATCTAGACCCGTACTTCGCACATGGGGTTGAGTGATTTGCGTCGTGAGCGCCGAACGGGTTAGTTGATCAAGTTATGGGTGCATTGGGTGGACCTCGGCGGGTTCGGGGCACGGCGAGTTCAAAGTCGGCTGTAGAGGTGTGACCTGGGCAAAGGTGGGTTGATCGGGGCGCAGGGGATGCCTGGATGCAAGGCGGGCACGGCCCTGCGAAGATCATGGATCTTGTCTAAGGAACCCTGATCAGAAGGCCGTGCCCGTGTCACTAGTTAACCTCATCGTGCCCGTTGTGGACCACTCCCCGACCGCAGTGCTCAGCCCTGATGTGACCGAGAGTGAGCTTCGAAGTGTGGCTGAGGCGGTGGCGGGCGTCGCTGATCCGCGTCGGGCGCGGGGGATCCGCCATGGTGGGTTCGGTCTATTGATGGGGGTTCTGGTCGCGTTGCTGGCTGGTGCCCGCACCACGGTGGAGATCGGCGAGCACCTATGCGACTTGACCGCCGGGCAACGCCTGCGGATTGGGTTGACCTGGAAGTGCGCTCCGAGCCTGTCGACCGTGCGCCGGTTCCTGCTGGTCGTGGATGAGACGGTGTTGCAGAGCGCGCTGACGGTCTGGGCCGAGGCTCATGCGGTCCGGGTGGCCGCTTCGCTGAAGGGTTTACGGCATTTCGCGGTCGATGGGAAGTCGATGCGTGGCGCGGCTGGCAAAGGATGCGCCAAACCGCACCTGCTGGGGGTGCTGGACGTGTCCGCGGCGGTGTTCCTCACCCAGGCCTCGATCATCCGGAAAACCAATGAGATCGGCATGTTCAATGAGGTCATGGACCAGATCACGTCCCTGAAAGATGTGCTGGTAACTGCGGATGCCATGCACTGTCAGACCGGGCACGCGACCTACCTGGATGGGCGTGGGGCGGGCCTGCTGGTCGGGCTCAAGCGCAACCAGCCTACCGCCTTCGACCAAGCCGCTGCCCTGCCCTGGGCCCAAATCCCCATCGCCGACGTCGAAGTCACGCCCCGCCTGCATGGGCGCATCGATAAGCGGGTGGTGAAAGTGACCTCGATCGGGCACCACGACGAGGCCATCGCCTTCCCGCTCGCCCGCCAGGTCGCCCAGGTCACCCGCTACGAACAGCGACACACCCGTACCCCCGGGCGTTCGTACTGGAAGAAGATCGAGGTCGCTTACTACCTGTGCACCTGGGACCAGATCCGCCTGCCTGCCGCGCAATTGGCTCGCGCGGTGAAAAGCCACTGGATGGTTGAAGCCTGGCACTGGCTGAGGGACGTGACTCTCGGTGAGGACGCGCATCTCGCCCGCACCGGGCATATCGCCGCGAACCTAGCAGCCCTCCGCAACACCGTGATCTCCGTACTCCACCTAGCCGGCACCACCCAGATCGCCCGAACCCTACGCCGCCTCGCCCGCAACCCCGAACACGCAATCACCCTGCTGACCAGCACAAACCCGACTTTGAACTAGCCGTGCT
>JANNPJ010000167.1:0-23106 GCA_031400005.1 Kineosporiaceae bacterium
GCAGCCGGCCAGGAAGCCGCCCAACAGCAGCACGCACAGCAGGGACACCAGTCGGGTAATCATCATCGACCTCCGGTAGCCGGTTCGTCAGCGCTCGACCGCAGGTCGAGGCAATGATCGGACCACGGCGGGCGGTCCGCGGTTCCGTTCAACCTGGTCAGGGTTGGGTAACGAATCGGCCACTGCGTCGTGACCTTGGCCGCGGTGGCAGGCTGGAGCCGTGACCAAGCGAGTGATCGACGAGTCAGATGCTGGGCCGGGCGCCCGTGCGCGGGTGGTCGTGATCGGCGGCGGGATCTCCGGGCTGGCCGCCGCCTGGCGGCTGAGCCGGTCGGCGACCACCGAGGTGATCGTGCTGGAGGGCAGCGCGCAGGTCGGCGGCAAGCTGCGACTGGGCGAGGTCGGCGGGCTGCGGGTGGACGTCGGTGCCGAGTCGGTACTGGCCCGCCGGCCCGAAGCGGTTGCCCTGATCGCCGAGGCCGGGCTCGGCTCCGAGCTGGTACATCCGGTGGCCACCTCGGCCTCGGTGCTGGCCCGGGGCGTCCTGCACCGGCTGCCGCCCGGGACCGTGATGGGCGTGCCCGGCAGCCGGGCGGCACTGCCGGGACTGCTCGGCCTGCTGACCGGACCGGAGGTCGACCGGGTGGCCGCCGAGCCGACGATCGACGCGCCGGCCCTGCAGGAGGACGTCGACGTCGCCTCCTGGGTGAGCGGCCGGATGGGCCGGGCAGTGGTGGACCGGCTGGTCGAGCCGCTGCTCGGCGGCGTCTACGCCGGACCTGCGGACCGGTTGTCGCTGCAGGCCACCGTGCCGGCCCTGTGGCAGCGGGCGCATCAGGGAGGTGCCCTGCTGGAGGCCGACGACACCGCCGTACCCACGCTCGAGTCGGTCGCGGCGAGCGGGCCGGTGTTCGCCGGCATCCGCGGTGGGGTCGGTCGGTTGCCGATCACCCTGGCCCAGCGGCTCATGGAGGCCGGCGTGCAGGTGCAGACGGCAACCATGGTCCGCGGACTGCGCCGGACGCCGACCGGCTGGCGGTTGGAGACCGGACCGGCGAGCGCACCGGACTTCCTCGACGCGGATGCGGTGATCCTCGCCGTCCCGCCGGCGCCCGCCGCCCGGCTGCTGGCTGCAGACGTCCCGACCGCCGCGGCGCAGCTGTCCGGGATCGAGACCGCGAGCGTCGCCGTGGTGGCAGCGGCGATCGAAGCAGAGCAGCTCGCCGGGCTGACCGGTTCCGGGCTGCTGATCCCGCCGGTGGAGGGCACCTCGATCAAGGCGGCCACGTTCTCGTCCAACAAGTGGGACTGGGTCAGCGGTGCCGGCGACCCGCTCGTCGTCCGGCTGTCCCTAGGTCGAGCAGGGGAGGAGGCCACCCTGCAACGAACGGACGACGAACTGGCGTCGCTGGCAGTCGCAGACCTGGCGACCGTGCTCGGCCGCAGCCTGCGTCCGATCGACACCCGGGTGGTCCGCTGGGGTGGTGGGTTGCCGCAGTACGCCGTCGGTCACCTGGCCCGGATCGAGCGGCTGCGCTCCGCGGTCGCCGCGGCCGGTGGGCTGGCGATCTGCGGAGCCGCCCTCGACGGCGTCGGCGTGGCGGCCTGTGTCGCCGCCGCCGACCGAGCGGTGGCCGATCTGCTGGCGAACCTGGGTACCGCTGACCTGGGTGCAGGCCGGCGGACCCGAGGAGAGACAATCAGCTCATGAGTGGCAGCGAAAAAGGTAGCGAGAAGATCAGCGCCCGCGAGATCAACGACACCATCCGGTACACGATGTGGTCGGTGTTCGCCGCCGACCGGTTGCCGGCCGAGCGTGGCCCGCTGGTGGACGAGGTGGACGCGCTGTTCGCCGACCTGGCCGCCAAGGACCTCGTCGTCCGTGGCACCTATGACGTCTCCGGACTGCGCGCGGACGCCGACCTGATGGCCTGGTGGCACGCGCCGACCGTCGAGCTGGTGCAGGCCGCGTATCACGGGCTTCGGCGCACCGAACTGGGCCGCTACCTGCGCCCGGTCTGGTCCGGTGTCGCGGTGCACCGGCCGGCCGAGTTCAATAAGGGCCACGTACCGGCGTTCATGGCCGGCGAGGAGCCGCGCGCCTACCTCAGCCTGTACCCGTTCGTGCGCAGCTACGACTGGTACCTGCTGCCCGAACCCGAGCGCCGCAAGATGCTCGTCGATCACGGAATGGCCGCCCGCGGATACCCGGACGTGCGGGCCAACACCGTGCCGGCGTTCTCCCTCGGGGACTACGAATGGCTGCTCGCCTTCGAGGCCGACGAACTGCACCGGATCGTCGATCTGATGCGTGACCTGCGAGCCACCGAGGCCCGCCGGCACGTCCGGGAGGAGATCCCGTTCTTCACCGGCCCTCGGGTGGCGCTGCGCGAACTGGTCAGCGCGCTGGCATAGCCGCCGGTTCACGGCGCATGGGCAGATGCTGGATGCCGTCCTCGACGAATTTCGGGCCGGATACGGCGAACCCGAACCGGCCGTACCAGCTGGCCAGATGCTCCTGCGCCGCCAGGAAGACGACCCGGCCCGGATTTCGATCAAGGACGTCGATCATCAGCGCGGCGGCCAGTCCGGTGCCGCGGGCGTCGGCCCGGGTGCACACCCTGCCTACCCGGGCCGCGCCGTCCGGTTCGGTCAACACCCGCAGGTAGGCGCTCGGGCCCTGGTGGTCCGCCGTCCAGACATGCTCGGTCAGCGGTTCGACGTCGCGGCCGTCGAGGTCGAGGTACACGCAGTTCTGCTCGACGACGAAGACGGCGGATCGCAGTGCCATCAGGTCGTGCAGGGTCAGTGGATGGAGATCCGTCAGTGCGGAACGATGGATTGTGGCGCGTTGATTGACGGTCATACCTGACCCTAGTTCGGGGCCGGATCAGATCGTGCCGAGGTCGATCTCTACCGGGAAGGGAGCCGAGACCGTGACCGTGCGGGTGAAGATCTCGCCGTCTCGGTACGTCCCGGCTGCCGGGTCAAGAACGTAGGTGTCGGCGGTCATGACATCCCTCCCGCTGGCTTGCTTAGGGCCTCGATTCCCTACTTTCGGCAGCGTACTGCTTCCTTTTGGCAGCGTAGTGCTTCGCATTGTCCGCGCCGGGGCTTTACTCAGCTCTCGGCGGGGGCCCGCCGCAGGGACACGCTGTTGATGCAATAGCGCTGGTCGGTCGGGGTGTCGTAGCCCTCGCCGGCGAACACATGGCCCAGGTGCGAGCCGCAGTTGGCGCACCGGACCTCGGTGCGGACGCTGCCGAAGGACCGGTCCTCGATGTACTCGACCCGCTCCTTGGCCAGCGGAGCGAAGAACGACGGCCAGCCGCAGTGACTGTCGAACTTCTCGGTGCTGCGGAACAACTCCGCGCCGCAGGCCCGGCAGGCGTAGACGCCCTCGGTGTGGTCGTTCCAGTACTCGCCGGTGTACGGGCGCTCGGTACCGGCCTGGCGCAACACCGCGTATTCCTCGGGGGACAGCTTCGCGCGCCACTCGTCGTCGCTGTACTTGATCGGATAGCTGCCGGACTGAATCGGTCGGACGGTACTCATGCCTGGTCCAACCACGGTCGGGTGGATTGCGTTCCCGTGGCTGTTTCGCGGTCCCTTTTAGCAGTCCCTTTAGCAGTCCAGGTGTCGGGTTCGTCCGACACGCACTACCGTGGATAAGACCGCCTGTGTAGAACAGTTGGAGATGACGTCTGATGACTAGCGATCCGAGCACACCCCGGGGAACCGTGACGTCGCCCCGGCAAGTCACTCAGGTAGTTACCGTTTCCTCTCCGGGCGCCGTGATCGGCGCAGTCCTGACCCTCGTGCTGGGCCTCGCGCTCGGGATTGCTAACCAGGGTGCGGATGGCACCGAGATGGCCCTTCGGGTGCCGGCGCTGCTGGCCGCCCTGCTGATGGTCGGCCAGGGCGCGATGGACATCCGCAAGAACCTGCCGCGACGGCAGGTCGAGACCATACAGGACGAGTCCGGCCCGCGCGGTCGTGAACTGGCCGTGGTCCGGCCGATGCCGCCGCAGCCGCCGGTGACCGTCCTCGCCACCAAACCGAGCCCGTCGACGCTCAGCGTTCCGCTGACGGTGATGCTGCTGGCCGCCTGGCTCGGCTTGGCCGACCTGAGGGTGGCCGCCCCGGCGGCGCTCAGCACCCTCTCGCTGATCTCCGCCTTCGCCCTGTTCGCCATCGGCTGGGGCCTGCTGCCCGCCCGGCGCTGAGCTGAGCCGAACTCACTCGAACCCAGCGCCGGCCGGCTGCTAGCCGAGGAAACTGCTACCGATGTACACGTGCAGGACCGGGACGCCGAGCAGTTCGCGGGCGCGGGAGGCCCAGTCGGTGTGGAAGGTGTCCTCGACCGCGTGCGGGCGGGTCACCACGATGACTTCCTGGGTCAGGGGATCGGCCGCGACGGCCTTCTGCAGTTCGGTCACCGGGTCGCCTTCGACCACGAAGCCCTCGGCCAGCACCCCGACACCGGCCAGCGCTGCCAGCGACTCGGCCAGGGCGGCCGCCGCTTCGGCCCGGGTCGGCTCGTCACCGCGCACCGCCTCCAGCGCCTCTCGGAGCTGGAACAGGCTCAGGTGATCCAGCACGTCGGCCAGCAGGTTTCGCTCGACGTCGGCCGGCACCAGCACCCGGTACCGGATCTCCTCGTCGGCATGCAGACGGGTCAACCGTTCGGCGTCGGCCGCGGTCAACGCCTCCTCGGTAAGTAACACGATGGACGGCGCGGTCACGCTGTTCTCCTGACGACGAGGTATGACAATGCAGCATGAGGAACTGGTCATCACCCTACTTGGCTGGATGCAGGCCCCGGCGAATCCGGGGCCCACGTCGCCTCGATCCTGCGACCTAGGCAGAATCAACCGCATGACCGTCGTCGAAACCTCGCAGCCGCCCGCCTGGAAGTCGCTGGCCTTGCTGCTGGCCGGCTCTGGCGTACTGCACTTCGTCACCCCGAAGCCGTACGAATCGATCGTCCCGAGGGCGCTCGGTAATCCGAGACCCTGGGTGCAGGTGTCTGGAGTGGCGGAGTTGGTCTGCGCGGCAGGTCTGGCGTTCGCTCCCAGCCGGCGGCTGGCCGGACTGGCATCGGCCGGGTTGTTCGTCGCGGTGTACCCGGCGAACCTGGAGATGGCGGCCCGGGCGTTGCGCTCACCGAAGGCTTCCCCCGCCCTGAAGGCCGCGGCGATCGGGCGGTTGCCCCTGCAGATTCCGCTCGTGGTCCGGGCGCTACGTCTGGCCCGGTCCAAGTGAGCGCAGGTCGGCCGATGTCCGCCGGGTTGCGTCGGCTTGCCCTCGGGGCTGCGGTGGCAGGTGCCTCCTCAGCGCTGGCTGCCGGCCTGGCGGCAGCCGCGGCAGCCACCGTGTTCGCCCGGCGGATTGTCACTCCGGACGCCGCGCGGCCGGAGGACGTCGAGGTGATCGCCGTGGTGGATGGCCTGATCACGCTGCGGGCCGACCCGGAGACCACGCTGCTGATCGGTCGTTACGGCCTCTGGCAGGACGGCGGCACGGTGCACGCCCGGCTCGGTCCGGTGATCGTGCATGATCCGACTGCCGAAACGGTGTTGCGGCGGGTGCTGGCCGTTGAAGGCGGTCGGCTGCGGCCCGGTCCGGCCCGGTGGAACCCGTACTTCTTCGCCGGCGACCCGTCGTCGGCACTGGGCCTGGCATTTCAGGACGTCGCAGTGCCGGGTGAGGCCGGGGTTCTGCACGGCTGGCTGGTGCCGGGCGCACCGCTGGCCCATCAGGGATCGGCGGCCCCTGCCCCGAGCGGGCCGGCGACCAGGTCTGCCCGGACCGGTTCGGCCACCGCTGGGTCCACCTCGGCCGCGATTGCCCCGGTGACCGGCTCGACCTGGGCAATCCTGGTCCACGGCCGGGGCGCGACCCGGGAGGAGTGCCTGCGGGCGCTGCCGGTGCTGCACCGCCTTGGGGTGACGTCGCTGGTGGCCAGCTACCGGACGACGGCAGGCCTGCCGACCGTCCCGGTGGTCGGCCGCTATCACCTCGGTGATCGAGAGTGGCAGGACGTCGAGGCCGCCATCATCTATGCGGCCGAGCGGGGCGCCGAGGAGATCGTCCTGATCGGCTGGTCGATGGGCGGCGCGATCGCGATGCAGGCGGTGTCGCGGTCCTGGACCGCGGAGCGGGTGAAGGGCATCGTGCTCGACGCCCCGGTTCTCGACTGGCGGGACGTGCTGGCCCACCAGGCCCGGATGAACCGGGTGCCGCCGGCCGTCGGCCGACTGGGGCAATCGATGCTGTCGCACCGTTCGGCCTGGCGACTGGCGGGCACCGAGGCGCCGGTGGATCTGGACCGGTTGGATTGGGTGACCCGTGCCGCCGAACTGACCCACCCAGTACTGGTGATCCACAGTGACGACGACGAATACGTGCCCTCCGGACCGTCCCGACGGCTCGCCGAGGCCCGCCCGGAACTGGTCAGCTTCCTCTCGATCGACGGCGCCCGGCACTGCAAGGAGTGGAACGTCGACCCCGACGCCTGGGACTCCGCCGTCGCCAGATTCCTCCTCCGCCTCTAGCCCGCCTCTAGCTCTGGCTCAGTTGTTCGGGATGTGCTGGACCAGCCAGCGGCCGAGCAGCACATCCTCGGCGGTGATCAGGTGTGCCGGGCGGGCGGTGAGCTTCGCGTGCGGGCCGGTGGCGATCCGTGGCCCGGTGCCGGCCACCAGGATTGGCGACCAGGTGAGGCAGAGCTCGTCCACCCGGTTCGCGGCAAGCGCACTGCCGAGCAGCGAAGGGCCGCCTTCCAGCAGGACCCGTCCCAGGCCGCGGGCGGCCAGCACGCTGACGGCGTCCTCGACATCCAGGTCTTCGTCCCCGGCGACGATCACCTGATCGGTTCCGGCCAGGTTGCGCAGCGGTGCCAGTTCGGCCGCGGCGGTGGTCACCAGATAGGTCGGGGAGCTGCCGTTGAAGAGGCCGGGACCGGTCGGTAGCCGGCCACTGCGGGTGACGATCGCCAGCGCCGGAGCCGGTCGCTGGCCGTTCGCCGCTCGCCGCTCGGCGAACCGAGGGGCCGCGACCGGCGCCTGGTACCCCTCGGCCCGCACGGTGCCCGCCCCGACCAGGATCACGTCGGCGAGCCCGCGGAGCACGCCGAACGCTGCCTTGTCGACCGGGCTGCTGACACTCCCGGATACGCCGTCCGCGCCGCTGGCCGAGCCGTCCAGCGTGCTGACCATGTTCGCTCGAACCCAACCGCGAGGCGGCATCGGATCCGGATAGGCGTACAGGTCGGCCAGGGCCTGCAGGGTGGCGTCCCGGTCGGTGGTGAGATTGCCGACCTCGGCCCGGCCGGGCAGGAGTAACTGCAGGATCGTCACGGGACGGCGAAACCGGCGCGGATCTGCCGCTTGATCCGGGCGAGCATCCCGGCCATCCCGCGTAGCCGGAGTGGGCTGACGGCCTCGGTCAGGCCGAGTCGACTAGGGACGTCGTCCGGGACGTCGAGGACCTGCTGGGCGGACAGGCCGGCCAGTCCGGTGGCCAGGATGCTGGCGAAACCGCGGGTGGTCGGGGCCTCGGCGGGGGCATCGAAGAAGATATTGACCTCATCATCGGGCCCAGAACCCACCTCGACGGCCACGAACACCGGGGACTGGCACTCGACCACCGGTTCCATCGCATCCCGGTTGCTCAGGTAGCGCTCGGGCAGGGCCGGCAGTTCCCGGCTGAACTCCAGCAGGAGCTCCAGACGCTGGCGCTGCTCCAAAGCGTGGAAGTCGTCCACGATCTCGGCGAACGACGCCGGCAACGGGGTCTGCTCATCAGTCAATTCAGTACGTTCAGCCACGCCCTGATCCTAATCGCCTCGGCGACCCGAGAAATTTTCGCCTCAGCGACCCAGAAACCATCACGTCAGCGACCCAGAAACTCCGGCGGTCGGCGGTCGGCCCGCGCCCGCTGCCCCTCGGCGGCGTCCTCGCTGTTCCAGCACGCCAGCATCGCCTTGTCGACGCGCTCATCGGCGGGATCCAGCTCGGTCCCGGTGTTCAGGGCGAGCTTGCAGTACTCCAAGGTCAGCGGGGCAAGCGTGGCGATCTCCTGAGCCCAGGCCAGCGCGCTGTCGAGGTCACCGAGCCGATCGACCAGGCCCAGCCGATGGGCTCGATCGACGTCCAGGGTGTCCACCCCGATCAGTACCGCCCGGGCCGCGCCACCACCGGCCAGACTGGCCAGCCGGCGGATCGTCCAGGCGTCCACGGACAGACCAAGCCGTGCCGTCGGGACGGCGAACCGTGCGGTCGGCGCGCCGACCCGCAGGTCGCAGGCCAGCGCCAGTTGGGTACCGGCTCCGATCGCCGGCCCGTTCACCGCAGCGATCACCGGCACCGGCAGTTCGGCCAGCCGGTGCAGTAACCCGTACAGGTTGTCCAGGAACCCCTCGTCGCGGACCACCTCCAGGTCGGCACCCGCGCAGAAGCTTGATCCATTTCCCGTGATCACGATGCACCGGCTGCCGGACTCGACCGCGTCCTCCAGCCCGGCCAGCAGTTCCCCGATCAGAGCGGGGTTCAGGGCGTTGCGCTGGGCATGCCGGTCGATCCGCAGCACCGTGACCCGGTCGAGGCGCTCGGCGGTGATCATTCTGCATCCGCAGCGAGAGCTACGTCGGCAGCGAGCGGGGCGTCCTCGGCCAGCGGGCTGCGCAGGACGGCCACCGAGTCGGGCCCGAGCCGTAACCCGTCGTCCGCACCGGAACCCGAAACCGGCTCCACCGTCCCCCAGTTCAGTTCGACCACGGACCCGGTCGGCACCGACAGCACGGCCGGCTCCGGACCGAGGTTGACCGCGGTGGTGAACCCGGGGCGAGTGAGGACCAGCCAGGTCTCGCCGAACTCCACCCGGACCTGCCGCAGATTGTCAGCGAGCCGGGCCAGCTCCGTCCGACGGAGCCGGATCAGATCCCGATACCAACCCAAAATGGCTGTCTGATCAGGGTTTTTGATTTCAGACCAGTCCAGGACCGAGCGGTCGCGGGTGGCTGGATCCTGCGGATCGGGTACCTCCGCCTCGTCCCAGCCGTGCGCGGCGAACTCCGCGCGCCGGCCCTTGCGTACCGCCTCGGCCAGTTCCGGGTTTTCGTAGCTGGTGAAGAACTGCCAGGGCGTGGTCGCGCCCCACTCCTCGCCCATGAACAGCATCGGGGTGTAGGCGGAGGTCAGCAGGAGGGCGGCCCCGGCCGCCAGCCGCCCAGCGCTCAGCGTGGCGGTGAGCCGGTCACCGACCGCCCGGTTGCCGATCTGGTCATGGTTCTGCAAGGCCACGACGAACTGGTGGCCGGGGTGCCGGGCCGGATCGATCGGCCGCCCCCAATGCTTGCCGCGGAAGCTGGAGTAGTCACCGGCGTGCCGGAAGGCCTCGGTCAGCACCCGGGCCAGGACGCTGGTGCTGCCGAAATCGCCGTAGTAGCCCTGGCGTTCACCAGTGAGCAGGGCGTGCAGGGCATGGTGGACGTCGTCGTCCCACTGTGCGGTCATGCCCATCCCGCCCTCGGCGGTGGGTTCGATCGTGCGCGGGTCGTTGAGATCGCTCTCGGCGACCAGGCCGAGCGGTCGACCTTGCCGAGCGGCCAACGCGGCTACCTCGTCCGCCAGATCCATCAGCAGATGCCGGGGGGAGTCGTCAACCAGGGCATGGACGGCGTCCAGTCGCAGGCAGTCGATGTGGAAGTCGCTGAACCAGCGCAACGCGTTGTCGATGATCCAGCGCCGGACGCCGGGGGAGCCGTCGGCGTCCAGGTTGACGGCCTCGCCCCACGGGGTGTCATGGGTGCCGGTGAAGTAGGGGCCGAACTCCCGCAGGTAGTTGCCGTCCGGGCCGAGGTGGTTGTAGACGACGTCGAGGCAGACCCCGAGTCCACGCCTGTGCGCGGCGTCCACGAATCTTTGCAGTGCGGCCGGTCCGCCGTAGGCGGAGTGGACGGCGTATAGGTTCACCCCGTCATAACCCCAACCGCGATCGCCGGGGAAGCCGGCTACCGGAAGCAGTTCAACCAGGTCGACGCCGAGCGCCACCAAGTGATCAAGACGGTCAATCGCGGCATCAAGCGTGCCGGCCGCGGTGAAGGTGCCGATGTGTAGTTCGTAGAACACCGAGCCGCGGACCGGGCGACCGCCCTGGTCCCGCCACCTCTGGTCGGCCCACGGGTGCCGGTCAGCGTCGAATACTCGGCTCGGTCCGTGGACGCCGGCCGGCTGCCACGCGCTGCGCGGGTCCGGTCGCGGCGGTCCACCGTCGATCGCGAAGGCGTAGTCGGTGCCGTGGCCAGCCTCTTCGACCTCGACGCTCCACCATCCGCCGTCCGCTCTCGGGTCCCCGTTGCCGCCACCGATCGACGTGTCGTCACCGATCGACGTGTTGTCGCGGACCGGCCGCATTGGCTCCCGGCGATCGAGAGCGGGTAGATGGAGCATGACGCGGGTGGCAGTGGGGGCCCAGACGGTGAACTGATGCACGAGTCAAGACTGACAGAAGTCCAGCGCCGCGCAGGTCCCAGATGGTCGGATACGCCCCACGATGGGCGGGTCCGATGTGGCCTTGGTTACGGTAAGAGCACTACGGTCGGCGTATGACGACCGATCGTTCCTCCTCGCCTCCCACCGCCCTGATCACCGGCGCGACCGCCGGGATCGGTGCTGCCTTCGCGCGCCGGCTCGCGCACGACGGATATCGACTGGTGATCGTCGCCCGGGACAAGGCCCGGCTGGAAGGCCTGGCCGAGGAACTGCGTTCGGCCGCGGGCGGCACGGTGGAAGTGCTTGCCGCCGATCTCAGCGATCCGACGTCCCGACAGTCCGTGGTGGAGCGGCTGCAACGCCCCGAAGCGCCGGTAGACCTCCTGGTGAACAACGCCGGCATCGCCACCACCGGCGAATTCTGGGCGTCCAGCTACGAGGTACTGCACGGCCAGCTGGAGCTCAACGTGACAGCCGTGCTCGCGCTCAGCCACGCGGTCCTGCCCGGCATGGTGCAGCGTGGTTCCGGCGGGGTGATCAACGTGGCAAGCGTCGCCGGGATGCTGCCCGGTCGCGGATCCACCTATTCGGCGAGCAAAGCCTGGGTGATCTCGCTCAGCGAGGGGCTGTCGGCGGGACTGGCCGGGACTGGCGTCCGGGTGCTGGCGCTCTGCCCGGGTTACGTCCGGACCGAGTTCCACCAGCGGGCCGGGATTGACATGAAGTCGGCGCCGTCCTGGGTCTGGTTGTCCGCCGATGACGTGGTGGCCGACGCGATCCGCGCGCTGAACAAGGACGCCGGCGTCTCGACTCCGAGCCTGCGGTACAAAGTGGTGGTCATCGGCGCCAAGCTGATCCCGCGTCGGCTGACCCGGAGGTTGGCTTCCCGGGTCGGTGGTGGCCGCGGCCGTAGCTAGTCAGCCCCCGCTCGGCCCAAGTCCGGCTCGGCCCAAGTCCAGCTCGGACGCGCGCCCGGCACGTTCGTCTGCGCGCGCATTCGCCCAGAGGTGCTGCGAGGATCCCCGGCATGGGTAAATCGAAAGGTATGAGCAAATCGAAGGACGCGGGTAAGCCGAAAGACGACGGCAAACCGAAGGCCGCGGGCAAATCGAAAGTTACGGGTAAATCGAAAGGTACGGGTAAATCGAAGGCCGCTGGGCCGGCCGATCCAGCGGAACTGGCGGCGTTGCTGCGCGTCGGTGACGGATACCAGCTCAGTGCGGTTGACCCCAGCTCGACCCCCGGCTTCCCCGGCGACAAGGTGGCCGGCGAGCAGGCGCTCGCCTCCGGTGCTGACCAGTTGTCCCAGCTGCAGGAACGGCTGTTCGCCGCGGCCCGCGGTGGGAGCAGCACGCGTAGCGTCCTGCTCCTCATTCAGGGCATGGACACCTCGGGCAAAGGTGGCATCGTCCGGCATGTGATCGGTACCGTCGACCCGCAGGGCGTGCAGCACACCGCGTTCAAAGCGCCCACTGCCGGAGAACTGGCGCATGACTTCCTGTGGCGGATCCGCCCGCAGGTACCGAAGCCGGGGATGATCGGCGTCTTCGATCGCTCGCATTACGAGGATGTGCTGATCGCCCGGGTCCATCGGCTGGTGCCGGAGGCGACCTGGCAGCAGCGGTACGACCTGATCAACGGCTTCGAAGGGTCACTGGCCCAGACCGGGACGACGATCGTCAAGGTGATGCTGCAGATCTCCCCTGGCGAGCAACTGGACCGGTTGTCCGAACGGCTGACCAGACCGGACAAGCACTGGAAGTACAACCCGGGCGACCTGGACGAGCGGCAACTCTGGGGCGATTACCAGGAGGCATACCAGGCGGCGCTGACTCGCTGCTCGACCACGAGCGCGCCCTGGTTCGTGGTGCCGGCCGACCACAAGTGGTACGCCCGCTGGGCCGTCGAGCAGTTGCTTTTGGATGCCCTGACCCGCATCGACCCGCAGTGGCCGCCGGCCACGTTCGACGTCGAGGCCGAGCGCAAACGCCTGTCCGACCTAGCCAAACCCCCAGCCAAACACCCCGCCTGAGCCACCCGCCCCGGGTAGCCCTGCCATCCCCCTCAGCCCAGCCTACGTCCCGACGATCATGCACGTTTGCCCGCACACGTCGGAGCGTCGGACGGGACGGTGGAACACAAGGGACGGCGGAACAAGGAGGACGGAGAGGTCAGGGGATTCGCTTGAGCAGGGCCACTGGTAGGTCGGACAGGAGTTCGGCCAGGCGGGCCGAGCCGCCGGCCACCTGACGGCCGGTGAGCAGATCGGTCCAGGTGCCGGTCGGCAAGGCCACCGTGTGCTCACCCCAGCCGCCATACCGGGCCAGCGCCACCGGCAGCCGGGTGGCGACGGAGATCACCGCGGCTTGATCCGCGCCGAAACCACTCCCCGAGCCCGCACCCGAGCCCGCACCCAGATCGGCCCCGGCCGGACCGCGGCCGAAGGCGATCGCATTGCCGGCCGAGGTCGCCACCGGCAGGTAACCGCCGCCGACGAACCAGTCGGGATGGTCCCGGCGCAACCGCAGCGCGCGCGAGGTGACCAGCAGCTTTTCGGCGTCCAGTCGTTCGGCCGCCGGAAGTTCGGCGAGCGTCGCCAGGGTCGGCCGGTCGTCGTCCAGCAGGGCCAGCAGTCGGCTCCGGCGTCCGTAATCGACCGGCCGGCGGTTGTCCGGGTCCACCAGGGACCGGTCGACGACCTCGGTTCCCTGGTACACGTCGGCGACCCCGGGCATCGTCAGTTGCAGCAGCTTCTGCCCCAGCAGGGCGACCCGGGCCGGCTCGGCCAGTTCCGCGCAGAAGGCGTCGATCTGCTGCCGGATGGCGGGGTCGGCCAGCGCGGCGGTGGCGTACGCCTCGACCGCCGTGTCGTAGTCCCGATCCGGGCTGGTCCACGAGGTGTGCAGCTTGGCTTCTCGGGTCGCCTTCGACAGGTATCCGGTGATCCGGTCCCGATACGCCTGATCAGCAGTCCCGCCCAGAGCACTGGCGTCCGACTGCCAGGTAGCGACCACGGTTTGCCAGAACAGGTACTCGGTCTCCGGGTCGGGCCAACCGTCGGACGAGCGGTGCTTGGCGCCCAGTTCGTGCCACTGCCGGACGGCGTTGGCCCACTCCAGCGGCAGTTCGGCGAGCCCGGCCAACTGGGCGCGGGCGTCCTCGGAGCGCTTGGTGTCGTGGGTGGACAGCGTTGTCATCGTGCCCGGCCAGTCTCTGCCCAGCCGGCTGGCGTAGGCGTGGAACTCCTCCGGGGTGACACCGAAGACACCGGGCTCGGCGCCCACCTCGTTCAACGAGATCAGCCGATGCCAACGGTAGAAGGTGGTGTCCTCCACGCCCTTGGCCATCACCGGGCCGCAGGCCTGCTGGAACCGGATGACGAACTCGGCCCGGCGCGGATCTGATCCTGGCCGGCCGGCTTCGCGACCGTCCAGGACCAGGTCAACGACGACGTCCAGGGTGTCCTGGGATTCCTCGGGCAGGTTCTCCCGGGCGATTGCCGCGGCCCGCGCGAGCGTCGTGCGGGACTCCTCCGGAGCGGCTTCGCCGGGAACGACGTAGGCCCGGTAGCGATCCATCGCGACCAAGAGCTCGGTCACCGACTCGCTCAACGCTCGCCGGGTGTGGTCGCGCAGGTCCAGATCGGCATTGCAGATCCCTTGTAGCAGGTCGACTAGGCGGCGGACCTCGGTGGTCAGGATGTGCTCGATCACCAGCCGCTTGGACTCCTCGACCACGGCTTCCACGGTTGGCGCCCCGCCGGTGAAGTGGTCCAGCGCGGTGGACAGCGGGGTCGACCCGGCCGGGTCGATGAACAGCCCGCCGATCCGGTTCATCGCGTCATAGCCGGTGGTTCCGGCGCAGGCCCAGTCGGCGGGCAGGGTCTCGTCGCCCTCCAGGATCTTCTCCACCGCGACCCAGGTCCCGTCCGTGGCCGCGGCCAGTTGACGCAGGTAGGCGCGGGGGTCGGCGAGCCCGTCCGGGTGGTCGATCCGCAGCCCAGTCAGCGATCCGTCCAGGACAAGCTGCTCGATAAGCGGATGCGTGGCGTCGAAGACCACCGGATCCTCGACCCGGACCGCGGCCAGGGTGTCGACGTCGAAGAACCGGCGGTAGTTCAGTTCGTCGTCGGCGACCCGCCACCAGGCCAGCCGGTACCACTGCCGGGCGAGCAGATCCGGCAGCGGCAGGTCGTCGGTGCCGGGGCGGATCGGAAACTAATGGTCGAAGTAGCGCAGCACCGGTTCCTCGCCGGAGCGGTCGACGCTCAGTTCGCCGTCCCTGAGCACCTGACCGATCCGGTTTCCGAGGACCGGCATCAGGATCGCGTTTGCCGACACCGACCAGTCGACGTCGAACCAGCGGGCGAACTCCGAGTCCGGGCCGTCCCGCAGGACCGCCCAGAGGGCGGCGTTCAGCCGGACCGGGGTCGGCACCGCCATGTGGTTTGGCACGATGTCGGCGATCGCCAGCAGTCCGTGCCGACGTAGCGTACTGATCATCCGCTGGAACCCCGGCAGTCCACCGGCATCGGCCGAAAGCTGGGTGTGGTCCACCACGTCGTAGCCGTGCGCGGATCCGGGTGCCGCCTGCAGGATGGGGGACAGGTAGGCATGCGAGACGCCGAGCCGGTCCAGGTAACCGGCGATCTCGGCAACGTCGTCGAAACCGAATTCGGCCCGGATCTGCAGTCGGTAGGTGCTCGTCGGTGCGGTTTTCATCGAACCACTCACTGCGTCGAGGCGGGTACCGGGTTCACCCGCGGGGCCGGCTTCGGCTTCAGCCGGGGAGCCGGGGTCGGGGTGATCCGGGGCATCAGGTCGACCGGACGCGGGGTGAACGGCGGCGCTGCCTGGGTCCGGGCCCGCACCGACGAACCACCGGCGGACGACGCCCGCCGGTGACCGGTGTTCACCGCGCTGCTGGGCAGGCCGTCCTAGGCGCTCGGCCGACGCAACACCACCACCGAACGGGCGACAACGTGCACGAGTTCGCGGGGCGAGTAGGTGTCACCGCCCTCGGCGTGGCCGCCGCCGTCGTCCTCGGCGGTGTCCAGGATGACGCTCCACCAGGCGCCGTACTCCTGGCTCGGGAGGGTGAACTGAATATCCTCGTAATGCGCGTTGAAGAGGATCAGGAACGAATCGTCGATCATCTTCCGGCCCCGCTTGTCCGGCGCGAGCAGCCGCTCCCCGTTCAGGAAGGTGGCCACCGCGCGGGCGTAGCTCTGGTGCCAGTCGCCCTCACCCATCAGGGCGCCACCGGGGGTGAACCAGGCGATGTCGCCGACATCGCTCTGACCGCCCTTGGCCGCCTCGCCGGCGAAGAACCGGCGGCGGCGGAAGACCGGGTGGTCGTGCCGCAACTGGATCGCCCGCTGGGTGAAGGTGACCATGTCGGTCTGCGCCTGGTCGAGCTTCCAGTTGATCCAGGCCAGCTCGTTGTCCTGGCAGTAGACGTTGTTGTTGCCCTTCTGGGTGCGACCGAACTCGTCGCCGTGCGACAGCATCGGCACTCCCTGGGACAACATCATCGTGGTGATGAAGTTGCGCTGCTGGCGGGCCCGCAGCGCCAGCACGTCCTCTTTATCGGTTTCGCCCTCGACGCCGCAGTTCCAGGACCGGTTGTGGCTCTCGCCGTCCTTGTTGTCCTCGCCGTTGGCGTCGTTGTGCTTCTCGTTGTACGAGACCAGGTCACGCAGGGTGAACCCATCGTGGGCGGTAACGAAGTTGATGCTGGCGATCGGATGCCGGCCGTCCTCCTGGTAGAGGTCGCTGGAGCCGGTGATCCGGGAGGCGAACTCGCCCAGGGTGGACGGCTCGCTGCGCCAGAAGTCCCGGACGGTGTCTCGGTACTTGCCGTTCCACTCGGTCCACAGCGGCGGGAAGTTACCCACCTGATAGCCGCCGTCACCGACGTCCCAGGGTTCGGCGATCAGCTTGACCTGCGAGATCACCGGGTCCTGCTGGACGATGTCGAAGAACGCCGAGAGCCGGTCGACCTCGTGGAACTGCCGGGCCAGGGTGGCTGCGAGGTCGAACCGGAAGCCGTCCACGTGCATGTCCAGCACCCAGTACCGCAGCGAGTCCATGATCAGCTGGAGGACGTGCGGGTGCCGCATCAGCAGGCTGTTGCCGGTGCCGGTGGTGTCGTAGTAATGGCTCTTGTCGTCGTCAACCAATCGGTAGTACGCCTGGTTGTCGATCCCGCGGAAGCAGATCGTCGGGCCCAGGTGGTTGCCCTCGGCGGTGTGGTTGTAGACGACGTCCAGGATCACCTCGATCCCGGCCTCGTGCAGCGCCTTCACCATGATCTTGAATTCCTGCACCTGCTGGCCGCGCTGGCCGCTGGAGGAGTACGCGTTGTGCGGGGCGAAGAAGCCGATCGTGTTGTAACCCCAGTAGTTCGACAGACCCTTCGCAACCAGGGTGGTGTCCTGGACGAACTGGTGCACCGGCATCAGCTCGATGGCGGTCACCCCCAGACCGACCAGGTGTTCGATGATCGAGGGATGCGCGATCGCTGCGTAACTGCCGCGGATCTCCTCCGGCACCCCCGGATGCGTCATGGTCAGGCCCTTGACGTGCGCCTCGTAGATCACCGTCTCGTGGTACTCACGGCGCGGCGGCCGGTCGTTGGCCCAGTCGAAGTACGGGTTGACGACGACCGACAACGGAGTGTGACCGAGGCTGTCGTCCTGGTTGAGCTGGGCTTGAGGGCCCTGATTGTTCGGATCGTCGAACCGGTAGGAGAACAGCGACTGGTCGCCGTCAATCTGCCCCTCGATCGCCTTCGCATACGGGTCGAGCAGCAGTTTGGTCGGGTTGCAGCGATGCCCGTTCTGTGGCTCGAACGGCCCGTGTACCCGATATCCGTAGCGCTGACCTGGGCCGACGCTCGGGAGGTAGCCATGCCAGACGAACCCGTCGACCTCGGTGAGTTCGACCTGGGTCTCTTTACCCTCGTCGTCGATCAGGCAGAGCTGTACCGCGTCCGCGACCTCCGAGAACAAAGCGAAGTTCGTCCCGGCGCCGTCGTACGTGGCGCCGAGCGGATACGGATGGCCAGGCCAGAGCTCCATGAAAGTAAAGTCCCGAGTCGTCGATCGTCACAGCAGAAGTGAGAAGCATTGTTGCGCCTGAGCGCCGAGACGGCTCCCCGGAACGCGGGCGACTCGCCGGACTGAGATGAAAAGCGCACTTTATCCCGCCATCCGTTCCGCACCGGTTACTCCGTGTATAGCAGTTCTACTCAGGCAAAGAGCGGTCGACGATCTGCTCGGTCGCCTTCCGGCCGACCGGCAGAGTGCCGTAAATCACTCCACCCCCACCGGCCACCCGGGTGGTCAGGAACGTCGAGGACACCGGGCCGGGGGCGCAGCGGACCAGCAGTGACGCCTGCAGCACCACGGCCAGTCGCTCCACCATCCAGCGGGCACCCGCTTCGACCGCAGCGGGGTCACGCCGGGCCTCCCGGGAGGCGGCCTGGAGGAAGCCGGCCACCTCGTCCATTGCCCGATCCAGTCGCTGATCGGCGCCGCGCCCACGATCGATCTCGCCAAGCAGCACCTCCATCGATCTGGGCTGCATCGACATCGCCCGGAGCACATCAAGCGCGCTGATGTTGCCCGGACCCTCCCACAGCGGCCCGACCAGGGAATCGCGGAACACCCGGGCCAGGCCGTGCTCCTCGACGTAACCGTTGCCACCCAGGCACTCCAGCGCCTCCGCGACGACGCCGGTGGCGCGCTTGCAGATCCAGAACTTGGCCACCGGGACGGCGGCCCGCAGCAACTCGGTCTCGCCGGCATCCACCGCCGCCGCCAGCCGCATCGCCAGGACCGTCGCCGCCTCGCTCTCCAGGGCGAGGTCGGCCAGCACGTTCTGCATCAAGGGCTTCTCGATCAGCGCCGAGCCGAAGCTCTCCCGGTGCCGGGCATGGTGGACGGCGCGGCTGACCGCCTGGCGCATCTGCCCGGCCGAGCGCAGCACGGCGTCCAACCGGGTCGCCGAGAGCATGCCGGAGAGCGTGCGCAGCCCTTTGCCCTCGGGGCCGAGCCGGACCGCCCAGGTGCCGTCCAGTTCAACCTCGGCCGGGGCGTTCGAGCGGGTGCCGAGGACGTTCTTCAGCCGCAGCAGCCGCCAGGTGTTGTGGCTGCCGTCCTGCAGTACCCGAGGCACCAGGAAGCCGGTCAGCCCGCCGGGAGCGTGCGCGAGCACGATGAAGACGTCGCTCATCGGCGAGGAGACGAACCACTTCTGCCCGGTCAGCCGGTAGGTCTGACCGCCCTCGAGCGGCCCGTCCTGCTCCGGCTGGGCGACCGTGGTGCCGGCCCGCAGATCGGAGCCGCCCTGCCGTTCGGTGGTCGCCAGCCCGGCCAGGCAACCGAGCTTCTCGCTTGGTAGCCGCAGCCCGGACTCGTACGAGCGGGAGGCGAGCCGGGGGACCCAGACCGCCTCCAGCGATTCGTCGGTACGCAGCGCGGGGACGGCGGCATAACTGGTGCTCAGCGAGGAGGTGTGGCCGCTCTCGACCTGCGACCAGACAATCAGGGCAGCCGCTCGAGCGGTGTGCGAGGCGGCCGGCGCATCGGCGTTCCAGGCGGCCGCGGTGAGCCCGGCCCGGACGCCGGACTGCAACAGCCGGTGCCAGGCCGGGTGATAGTCCACTTCATCCACCCGACGACCGAACGGGTCGTGGGTACGCAACACGGGCGGGAACCGGTCGACGGCGTCGGCCCAGGTCAGCGAGCGCGGGGCACCGGCCAGCCGACCCAGGTCCCGAAGCCGTCCCAAATGCGCCTTTCCGTCATGCCGTTCCACGGCCTCGACCAGGACGACGTCCTCGGTGAAGACGTCACAATCCGACGGCGCAGGCACCAGATTGAGCGTGTCGTCGGAATCGGCCACGACGGTCACCGTACTCACGACCGGACCGGTCCCCTAACTGGGTGTGTCCCTGTCAAGTTCCCAGATGATCACGCCGATGATCACGCCGATGGCTACGTCATGGCGGTTTACCCGACGGACGTGAGCGATGAGGAGTGGGTGGTGTGGGGCCGTTGTTGGCTCCGTCGGGGAGGGTTCCCTCCTTCCGAGTTCAGTCCGTGGACGCGGGCGTGGTCGCAGTTCCAGCGCTGGCCGCAAACGGGACTTGGGCACGGGCGGTTGCGGCCTGCACGCACACGCGAGGACGGAATGGGGAAGGGTCGAGACCTTGCGCTCGCCGTCCGAACCCGCCTCAGGTCTACTCAAGCTGGACCTCAGCGCCCGCTTTATCCCTACTTCGGGGTTCGCCGCACGCGGAGGACCAGATTGCTGGATACCGTGAGGTGTGATTGCCGAGGCAGGCCTGCGCGGCCGGTTGGCCCAGGTACGGGCGGCTGAGCCCACCGTGCGGGGTCGGCTTCGCCGCGCGGTCGTCCTGATCTGGCGCCTCACCGTGCACACCACCAAAATCTGCCTGCGTTACCGGGTGACCGGCCTGGCCGCCGAGGCGGGTTTCTTCGCCCTGCTCTCGTTGCCTCCGCTGGTGCTCGGACTGGTCGGCGCGATCGGTTTCGTCGGGCAGCAGATGGGCACCGAGGTGGTCGCCGACCTGCGCAGCCAGCTCCGGCAACTGACCTTGACGTTCCTTACCGCGGAGAGCGTCAGCTCGGTAATCTTGCCGACCTTCGATCGAGTGGTCGGTGCCGGTCGGGCTGACATCGTCTCGATCGGCTTTCTGCTCTCGCTCTGGTCCGGCTCCCGGGTGCTCAATGTCTATGTCGACACCGTTTCGATGATGTACGGGATGGGCGGGCTGCGAGGCATCATCCGCACCCGGGCGCTGTCGTTCTCGTTGTACGTCGTGGGGTTGATCGTCGGCATGGTGGTGATCCCGCTGGTGCTGATCGGGCCGGGGATCCTGGCCCGGGTCTTGAACTCCGCCGACCTCGACTTTGGCGCGCTGTTGTCGAAGTTCCTTTACTGGCCAACGGTTTCGGTGGCCGCATTGGCGGCCCTGGCGACGTTGTATCACGTTGCCACGCCGGTCCGTTCGCCGTGGCGGCGGGACTTGCCGGGCGCTGCGCTGGCCTTGATCATCTGGGTGCTGGCCAGCTTCATCCTCCGCTGGGTGATCGCTCGCTCGGTCGGTGGGGCCTCCATCTACGGTCCGCTGTCGACCCCGATCGTGGTGCTGATCTGGCTGTACTTCCTGGCCATCGCCGTCCTGATCGGCGCCGCGCTGAACGCCGCCATCGACGAGCGGTACCCGACGCCGGCCCGGATCAAGGCGCGCGAGGAGCGGGAGGCGCGGGAGGCGCTCGGCTTGGCCACCGCCATCGCGCTGACCCCGAACCGGGCCGAACTGCAGAACAGCCCGGACGTCGGTTGGTCGGGCGACGAAACCTCATCGCCGCAGCCAGATCCGGAACGGATGGTGGACGACGCGCCGCCTCCACCGCCGGCACCAGCACCGCCGCCGCCATCGCCATCGCCACCGGCGCAGTCGCAGTCGCGACCGACTGTGCCCGGTTCGCCGCCGGATCTCCAGGCTCCTCCGGCGGCCGCCTCCGGCAGCGCTGGTGCCGCCGAGCGGATCACTGAGTAAGAGCGTCTGGCAGTCCCTATTGCCGGCCGCTCAGCAGGCTGGCTGCGTGCCCGTTCGGCGCACGACCTGGTTTATTGAGGCGACACGGCCCGGTGTCTGGTCGTACCGTTTACCTGCACGGATAAACAAGATCCAGGCATCGCCGAGCCACCGTTTCCGAGTCCCGGACTGCGTGGCGCGGGGGTCGAGCGGCGCATCCGCCGGGTGCGCACGGAGGGAGGGACGCGATGGCTGTCGAAGTCTCCCGCCGTCTCGTCGCGCGCTCAGGCGCGACCGCTCCTCCGCCCGCTCCTCCCGCGCCCGCTTGAGCACACCGAATCTCCGGTAGTCGGAGAAGTTGCTGCCTGGGCGCCTCCCCCGAAGAGGTAACCCGCGTTGAATTCTGTCTCTGAAAATCATGTCTTCACGTCCGAGAAAGGCCTTCGAACCGGTGTCGTGATCCGGGTGGACCGGGCCACCGCCGTGGTCGAGGATCCCGCTGCCACCGCCGAGCCGGTCCGCGCCACCTGGGGTGCATCACTGCTCGCCGCGATCGCCGAGAACCCCGAGGCTGCCCCCACCACCGGTGACCGCGTCGGTCTGCGGTTCTGGCCGGACGAGCGGGTAACGGTGGACGTCGTCCAGCCGCGCCGCACCCTGCTCACCCGAGGGGATGCCGACGGCGGGTCGAAGCGCCAGCTGCTGGCGGCCAACATCGATACCGTCGCGGTTGTCGAGAGTTTCGTGCCAGACCCGGACCTGCACCGGATCTCCCGCTTTCTTACCCTGGCGTGGGCCAGCGGGGCCGAACCGGTGATCTTGCTGACCAAGTCGGACCTGGTGCCGGATGGCCGTGAGCAGGCCGCTGAGCTACAGGTCAGCACCGCCTGCCCGGTGATCGAGGTATCGGCGGTGTCCGGGGCCGGGGTCGCGCAGGTGCGCGAACTGTTGGCCGGTGAGCGCACGATGGCCTTGCTCGGTGCCTCCGGCGCGGGTAAGTCCAGCCTGGTCAACGCGTTGGCCGGGGGACCGCTGATGCGGGTGCAGGAGGTGCGCAAAGACGGCAAGGGCCGGCACACCACGGTGACTCGCGAACTGCACCGGATCGCGGGCGGCTACCTGATCGACGGTCCGGGCCTGCGAAGCGTCGGCCTCACCGGAGGCGAAGGGCTGGATCTGACTTTCGCCGATGTCCTGGAGGTCGCCGAGCGGTGCCGGTTCAGCGACTGCGAGCACGAGAGTGAACCAGGCTGTGCCGTGCTGGCGGCGATAGCCACCGGTGAGCTTGACCCGGATCGGGTTCAGGCCTGGCGGGACCTGTCCGCCGAGGGGTATCGGCAGAGCTTGCGCAGGGATGCGCGGTTGCGGGCAGAGGAGAGCCGCAAGCGCAAGGTGATCCACAAGGCGGCCCGCCGGCTGTATCGGGAGCGGCCACACCGAGGCGGCTTCTGACTGCGGCCCTCATCCCATGCTTGACTGTCGCAAGGTCACTCAGGGCGAGTGTTCATAGCAGACGGTGATAACGCCGCGGGGGTCAGGGAGAGCATGATCGAGGGCTGGGCTTTCAATCCGCCGCCGTACTGGCCGCAGCCACCGGGAGACTGGACACCGCCGACCGGGTGGCAGCCTGACCCGGCCTGGGGGCCGGTTCCGCCCGGCTGGCACCTCTGGGTGCCTGCCCGTCGGGCCGCGCGTAGGCGGACGCTGCTGCCGGTCGCCGGCCTGGGAGCGATACTGCTGGCCGCCGCCCTCGCCACGGTCATCCCGCGGGCGGCCGGCCCCGGGGTAGTCGACCCTCGGGTCAGCGGCGCGACGTCGATTTCCTGGCAGCAGGCGGCCCTGGGTGACTCGGCCCCGGGTGACCAGGGGGTTTCGGACGCACCAGCGGCGTCGGATCCCTTGCGACCGTCGGCGACCCCGGGCGAGTCGGCATCGCCGGGCGGGTTGGCCGTGTCGGCGTCGCCGGGGGTGGCACCAACCGCTTCCGCAGTTGCGGTGACAGCGAAACCCTCCGCCGGGGGCTCGGCGCCGTCGGCCG
>JANNPJ010000181.1:0-2666 GCA_031400005.1 Kineosporiaceae bacterium
CCTACGTTGTCGCGAAGGGTAGGAACCGCACATTTCCATCACCAAGCGAACCACCGTGCCGATGCTGGCCACACTGCTGATGGCGGTGACGATGCTGGCGAGCCCGCTGGCGTCGCCCGCTCAGGCGGCTGGCGGCCGCACCGAGGACGCCATCTGCAACGCCATGCACACCTGGCGGGTGCCCACGGACGAGTCCGCGCAGGCCGCAGAGATCATGGCTGGCACGGTCAACATGAGCACCTACGGGACCATGTACCTGGGAGAGGACCCCGACTGGTCGGACCAGCCCACGCTGGATCTGGCCGGCAACCGGTACCAGGACTCCCTGCACTGGGCGCTCCCGCTGCTGCGTGAGGGCACCCGGGGCGGCGAGGCCGCAGACCAGATGACGGCGCGGTTCTTCATGCTGCTCCAGGACTGGGTCACCGACCATCCCACGGAGGCGCGCGGTAGCTGGATCGATCACCAGCAGTACGGCGGATTCCGGCTTGGTACCTGGGTCTGCGCGAACCGGCTGCTCACCGACCCGGCTCAGCGCGCCTGGGTGGCCGAGCAGATGAAGATCGATCTCCGGGTCCAGCTGAAGCGTTTCACCACGAACGGCGCGAACAACACGATGCTGAACTCCCAGCTGGCCGCGTTCGCTGCCGCCTGGGAGGTGGGCACCCCCAAGCAGCGCAAGCGGGCACTGATCAACGTCAACGCGCTGCGGGCGATGCTACTGAACGCGGACGGGTCCGACATCGAGGGCGCTCCGGGCTACGGCTCCTACCTCAGCCAGATCTTCCTGCGTACCGAGAAGGTCCTGACCGCCAGGAAGGCCGTCAAGTCGGCCGCTGCGGTGCGCGAGAGCATCAACCGGCAAGGTGACTTCCTGGCCCAGGCCACCCGACCCGACCGGAACATCGAGTCGATTGGGGACGGCGCGCTGCGCAAGATCGCCTCTGGCATCTTCAAGCCCAAGACCGCCGCCGAATGGGTCCGGACCGGCGGCGCCAGCGGTACTCGACCGGCCCTGAAGTACAGCCACTGGCAAGGCGGATACGCCTTTGGTCGTTCGGGTTGGGTGAAGGGCCGCGACCAGAAGTCGACCTTCTACTCCCTGCGGACATCGACGATGGCACCGCCCACCGCCCACCGGCACCTCGACACCACCGGAGTCACCTTCTACAGCGACGGCGTCAGCTGGATCGGTGATCCCGGGCCGTACCGGTACGACTCGTCCCCGCTGCGCCGCTTCATCAACAAGCGCGCGGCGCACAGCGCGCTGATCGCCGCTGCACCGATGACCCCGAGCGCTCCCGGTGTGCTGGTACCCGCCGTCCCGACCAAGACCGCCGACAAGACCTGCGTTCGCGATACCGCCTACGAGAAGACCGCAGGCATCGGACTCACCCGTTGCGTCTACTACCTGCGAGACATCGACGCGCTGGTGATTCAGGACGTCGTGTCGTCGGCCACGGCGGTGGCGAACGTGACCCAGCAGTGGGTGCTGTCGCCGCAGGTCAACTCGGTGGTGGAGCAACCTACGGGTGGCTACCTGATGACCGGGACGACGACGACCGGGCGCCAGCGCAGTGCGCGGATCCTGACCTCGGGTACGGCGTACGTCGCGCCGTCCGACGGGCTTCTCGGCGAGTTCGGCACCAAATACGGTCAGCAGCGCCCCGGGACCGTGATGAGCCTGCCGATGACGATTTCCGCCGGTGTTACCCAGCAGGCGCTGACTGTGGTGGCCGCCGGCGACCGGCCGCTCTCCTTCGAGCGCGGCAACGCCGCCGATGGCCGGCCGTCCCTGAAGGTCACTGCCGGCTCGGCCCGCCAAACCGTGGTCCTGGCCCAGTAGGGGTTCGCGGGTCAGCACCGGCTTGGACTGTGAATCTGGCTCTCAGAGCCACCTTTCACGATCCAAACCGGTGCTGACCAGTGGCTCGAAGCGGTGGCTGGAAGCGCCGTCAGGTGGAGGCGAGAAAAACGATGGTTCGTCTTGCTATGGCTTCAAGAGCAGGCGAATCCACCTGGACAGCCCCTGCTTTGAGTGCTTCCAGCACGCGTTCGGCCAAGCGGACCGCTTGGCTCTGGTGCAGCGCCTTCTGGCAGTTGGACAATGACTTCGGCGCCCAGGCGCCGCAAGAGTTGCAGGGCGCGGTTCAGGAGCAGAACTGAGGCGCCGGCCTCCAGTCGTGCGAGGTAGGTGCGGTCGATGCCGCTCTGCGCGGACAACTGTTCCTGAGTGAGCCCTCTCAAGCGTCGCGCCTCGGCGACGGCAGCGCCCAGATCACCCGAGCTGCGGACCAGCATGGTGCGCATGGATCCCCCTTAAGGCCGCAGCGTTGTGTGCTTATCCACACAGCAACCGGTTCGAAGTCAATGTGTCAATAATCGCACAATGAACATGAAATTGCGGGTGTGCTGATTTTGGCACAGTGATGGCCGCTCGCGCTGCCGGTTCGCCAGCGTCGCTGAGGTAAGGCCAAGGCAAAGGGTTCGCAGGCCTTACCCTTGTGCTTTAGGCATCAGGAACCCTGGGCACCCCTCAGCGGGAGGTGCCCTGTTGCCTCTGATGTCCGACCGCTCGGGGTGATGCTCAGGCGAAACTCCCGCTAGCTCCCGCGAATACGCTTATTGATCTGGTTCTCGGTGGGTACCGGGAGTACGGCCTGAGC
>JANNPJ010000273.1:0-1559 GCA_031400005.1 Kineosporiaceae bacterium
GCCCAGGACTTCGGCGACGTCGCGGACCTGTGCGCGCTGGTACCCGTGGGCGATGAAGACCTGCGCGGCGGCGGCGACGACAGCGGCGAACCGGTCGTCAGGGATGTGGCGAGCCATCCCGTCAATATAACCGACCGACCGAGTCGGTCAAGATGAATTGGAGGATATGTCACCCTGCCCGTCACGGGTCTATCGGTGGTGGAGGGCGCGGGCGATCACGCTGGTGACGGCCAGGGCGGCTGTCGCGCCGTTGGCGTTGCCTTTGTTGAAGTCGTCGCCGTGGGCGGCCATGGTGTTGGTGACGTGAGCCAGGCAGACGACATCGCGGCCGGTCGCGGCGGCGTAGGACTACAGGGCGGCGGCTTCCATCTCAACGCAGTCGACCTCGGCGCGGGTGGCGTCGGCGATCGCGGTGGCGGTTTCCCGGTAGGGGGTGTCGGTGGTCCAGGACACCCCGGGCAGGATCGGCTCGGTGGTGCCGGCCAGCACCGGACTTGTCAGATGGGCTGCGAGGTGCGCGGGGAGGTGCTCCAGGTCGCGGGCGGCTGGTAGTGGGCGCCGACCTGGCCAAGAGGGGACAGTTCCCTGTGCGGATCCTCCGCATCGGCAGCCGCGTCCTCGTCCCTGTACCCGAACTGCTGCGCTACGTCGGTGTGGAGGCGGGAAGTCGCAGCTCATGCACGAATGAAGGCCCGTTACAGGTAGGCGTCTGATCGTCTCTTGCAGTCCGCGCACCTTCCAGAAAGCTCATTCTTCCCACAGCTGACCGGGATGACCGCGCGCCCCAGCGGTCGTCGCGCCGAGCGGCAGGGCAACGGCAATCACTGGAACCTTCGCAGACGACGTCACTGACGAGCCGCTGCGCTTGCGACGACGCATCTCCAAACCTGACGCCATCGACATCAGCTCGAGGACGGCGGCATCGGCCCATGCCAGCCACCCCGTCCGTCCGTGCTCGGCGGCCCCATCATGGTCATGGGTGAGTTGGCCGCCGCAGCTGCCGCACCGATGGTAAGCACGGTCGCTACTTGGACAGCGCCCTCGACCATCAGCCGCTTCGCTGGGGAGTGCCAGGCCATAGCCATCGCGGGGTGACTTGCTGCCACAGCCGATGGTTGCGCCGAGCTCATAGCGCTCATCGAACACAGTCGATCGGACCGGTGAGCTCCCGCCGGTGTCAAACCAGGATCGGCTTCCATCTCCGCCGAAGACCGGCTACTGAGCCTACGTGTCACAAGAGCTCGATGGAGGCCGTCCAATTTTGCTGAAAAATTGCTGAAAGAAGATCTAGAGGCCGGTCCCGATGTTCTCGGAACCGGCCTCTGACCTGCACTTACGGGGTGGGCGATACAAGGATTGAACTTGTGACCTCTTCCGTGTCAAGGAAGCGCTCTCCCACTGAGCTAATCGCCCTCGGGCACTTGCGTGCCATAAATCGAGGTGGAGACGGGATTCGAACCCGTGTAGACGGCTTTGCAGGCCGTTGCCTCGCCTCTCGGCCACTCCACCGCGAGGTTGTGGACCTCCGAGCGGACGACGGGATTCGAACCCGCGACCCT
>JANNPJ010000311.1:0-6281 GCA_031400005.1 Kineosporiaceae bacterium
TTCGCCATCGCGCTGCGAGACGGTGACGGCGAACGAACCGTGCATCTGGCCGAAGGGGATGTGTTCGTCGTCCCCAAGGAGGTGGAGCACAAGCCCTCCTCGTCCGGTGGCGCGATCCTCATGTTCGAGCCGGCGCAGACCTGCACCACCGGAGACCGACCCTCCAACGACGTCCCGGTTCACGTGCACAGCACCACCGGTCGCCCGCTGTGAACCGCTACCACCGCTGGTACTGCCGCAGCGGACACTGGGCCACCATCGTGGAAAACCGTTTACTGCCCTGGGTACTCGGGACCGGCGTCGTCCTCGGGGACACGATGACGCCGGTCGACCCCACGACCTTCCCGCCTCTGTCCCTCGGCGTACATGAACTGCATGGACGCTCCTTCCACGGCTTTCGGTGCCGCTTGATGTCGAATCCTCGTCTCGGCCAGTGCGGGTTTCCGAGCAACGCTCGCGGAGCGTGTTCCACTGAGTTCAACATCCGGACATACCGCTGACAGCGCGAACGGCACATACTCAGCGTGACGTCGAACTCGCACTCGCAAAGCGACAACCCCAGGCTGACCTGGCAGGGCCTGGCACGAACGGCTTCAGACATCCGGTCAGTCGGGAATTTGATGCCTACTGGTCGCGCAGGGCGGTGATGCCGTTGAGTACGACCGTCAGGCCGCAGTCGAATTCCTTGCCGTAGGCGTAGCCCGGCTGGAGAACGTGCTTGACCGTCATCTCGAAGAGGTAGGGAAACTCGGCGGCCGGAAACGTCTTCATGATGGCGGTGGTCATGGCTGCTAGTTCCGACTCGCTGCGGAAGGGCAGGTTGACCTCTTGCAACACGAATCCGTGCACGTAACTGTCGAGCGTCGACACCGCGTGCGCGGCCATCGGGACCGAGAACCCGCCCTCGCGGAAGCACCGGATCCCGGTCTCCAGCAGCCTCAAGGTTGCTGGTCCTGGGCTCGTCCTTGAAGCCATCAGGCTGACGGCCCAGGGATGGCGCAGCAAGCTCGCCCGCGTGTGGTGTGCCCGCTGGCTGACGGCCTCTCGCCAGTCCGCGGCCGGTTTCGGGGGCTCGACCTCGGCGGCGACGAGGTCGACCAGTCCGTCGAGGATCTGATCCTTGCCATTGACATGGTGATACAGCGACGCGGCCTCGACGCCGAGCTCGCGCGCGAGGCGGCGCATGGTGACCGCCTCGATTCCCTCGCCGTCGGCTACGGCCAGGGCGACCTCCAGTGTCCGCTGCCGGTTCACCGGCGCCCGGTTCGCTGCCTCGGTTGACCTACGGCCCACGCTGTCCTCACCTCTGATGTCGTCCGGTCCATCGACAATCTAACGACGTTAGGATACCGTGAAATCAATCTAACGCCGTTAGGTATCCGCATGGTACTTCCGGAAGGGCGCGTCATGACCATCCTCAGCACCACGAGAGCCCCGAAGCCCAGCGCGAAGAGAGTGATCTCCAGGAGAGCGACCGCGACCACCGTCGGCGTCCTGTTCGTCATTCAGATGATCACCGCCATGTTCGGCACCTCCTTGATGCAAGCGTTCGTTGACGGAGACCCCGACCGGATCCGGGTGACGGTAGGTGTCGTCTTGATGATGTGTTCCGGTCTCGCTGTTGTCGGCATCGGCCTGTTGATGTATCCGGTCCTCAGGGACGTCAACCCGCGCCTGGCCTGGTGGTACCCCGCGCTCAGGATCACCGAAGCCATCGTGTCGGCAGCCTGCGGTATTTACCTGCTGACCCAGTCGCAGGCCGTCCCCAACCATCTGCTGTGGGTCTACGTGCCAACCGGTGTCGGCGGCATCATCCTCACCCACCTCCTGCTGGTCTCGAGGTTGATCCCGCGGGCCATCGCCCTGCTAGGCCTCGTGGGGTACGTCTTACTCACCGTCGGAGTACCGCTCGATCTCCTCGGGGTTCTCGACATGAGCGACGGCCCCGGGCTCCTCCTGCTCCTCCCCGGCGGGCTGTTCGAATTCGTGTTCGTCCCCATCTGGCTGATCGCGCGGGGATTCAGCGCGCCACGCACCTCCGAGCGGACTCAATCCCTGAGCGTCGGGGCGCCCGGCTGACCATCCGGGCACGGTTCTCCCCAATGTCCGGATTGACCAGGCAGCGAGATGGTCGCGATGCCCGTGCAGCGTCATCCCGCCGCAGGTACCGCAGCCGCTCTTGCGGCGTAGGGGAGCCCTCGACGCACGCGGAACTGCCTCCGTGAGTTGGTGTTCGGCTTGCACCCGGCTGCGGCGCCGGCCTGGATGTCGCGCCGGCAATCGTCCGCGAAGACCTAGCGGTGGACCCAGCCTGGAAGATCGCGGCCTTGACGGCCGAGAACATCGGGCGCTCGTCCCGACCCTGCCGATCGAACTACGGGTGGAGACCCCGTGAACCCACCGGCCGGGCAACTGCCCGCCTCACAGCCGAGGAAAGTACCGCCCGACCTCCTCGCCATGCTCGAAGACGTCGGCAGCCGAGCCAACGATCAGCGGGTCGGCTGGGCGCGCGATTTCAAGGTCCTTGCCCTCATACGGAAAGCGGTTCAACACGTAGCGCATCGCCTCGAGCCGAGCGCGCTTCTTGTCATTGCTCTTCACCACCGTCCACGGCGCATCAGCGGTGTCCGTATAGAAGAACATCGCCTCCTTCGCCTCGGTGTACTCCTGCCACTTGTCCAACGAGGCCAGATCCATTGGCGAAAGCTTCCATTGGCGACCGGGATCAACCTGGCGGATCAGGAAGCGGGTGCGCTGCTCATGCTGCGACACCGAGAACCAGAACTTCACCAAGCGGACCCCGGATCGGACCAGCATCCGCTCCAACTCCGGCGCCTGCCGCATGAACTCCAAATACTCAGGGGCAGAACAAAAACCCATGACCCGCTCGACGCCGGCCCGGTTGTACCAGGAGCGATCGAACAGGACGATTTCGCCGTTGGTCGGCAGTTCCCGGATGTATCGCTGGAAGTACCACTCGCCCGACTCGCGCTCGCTGGGTTTCTCCAGCGCGACCACTCGCGCGCCTCGGGGATTCAGGTGCTCCATGTACCGCTTGATTGTGCCGCCTTTGCCGGCCGCATCGCGGCCTTCAAACAAGACAACCAGCTTCTCCCGACTACTCTTAACCCAGTTCTGCAGCTTCAACAACTCGATCTGCAGTAGCCGCTTCTCGGTTTCATAGACCTCCCGCGAGAGACGATCCGGGTAGGGGTACCCCTCGCGCCACGTGTCCACACGCTCGCCGTCCGCCTTCAACAGCACCGGATCGTCGTCGTCGGAGTCATCGACATTCAGACCGGAGTGAGAGACATCGAGATCACCAAATCTGGCGGGATCAAAATCGGCGTTCGCCTGGTGTGTGTCTTCCAAGACACTCATCTCCTTGGTGCGAGTCTGTTCCGGTACCGGCTAGCACTGCGACCTTCGCATCTAGTTGCACCTCGACAAGCGCCTGCACTTGGTTTTTCACGACAAGCTGGCAAGTATTCACCGGCCGTTGGGCGGGGGTTCCGAGCGACAAAGTTTGGGCGGAACGGAGGCGGCCCGAAACCCCACTTCTGCGCAGCTCAATCTTCGGGTGGGCGACAACCGCGCTCTACCCAGGTCGACGTCAAACCGGTGGACCGAGGCACTCAAGAGCGGCGAGGAGAGCCGCCCGTCACCCTTGGCGTGCTGGTCGCCGCCGGAGCGGTGATCGCGGCCAGGGTCCCGGGTGCTCGCGGTCGGCGCGGTGGCAACCGCGCTCGCCTAGAGGTCAAACCGATTCCGGTAGGTCTCTCGGGTGCTGGCCTTGACGTGGTTCGGAAACCATTCGCTCTCCACCTAGGCTTCCACCGTTTTGCCGACCGCGTCGCGGATCGCCAACCTGCGCGGCGGCGGGGCCGTTCTCGGCAGCCAGTGGCGCTCGCTCGGCTGTGCGGCGAGACGGCGGCGAATCCACGCGGACGTAAAGCCTTGTCTCATCTCAAGTTTAGCTATCGTGAAGGTCGGTGCTGCTGCGGAACGGGATCGGGTTCCACAGCGGTGAGCAGCGGGTGTGGTGGACGGGCCGAATTGCTGCGGACCGGGCTGACGGCGGCTCTCGATCGGTCGGAGCGACCGGGTGGATCACCTTGACGACGAACTCGGGCAGCATGCGCCCAAAGGCAATCACGCCACCGAACGCTCACCGTCATGATCTATCGCTGCGTCGGCAAGTTCCCCGATCTCCAGGCCTCAGAAGACCGGAAGGGCGAAGCACCCTCAGACGTGAAGGCTTGGAGATTCCGGTCGCCCGAACATTGTCAGACCGCTGGGTCGCTGTGCTGTCAGCACCTGCCGTGCGAGTCCGGCTACCCAACCGAGGCCGCCCGCCGCGAGTACGAGGGCGATCAGTGGCCAGGTCCCCACCCACATGACGGTTTCCCCAGTGTGCTGCTCCCACGCCGATACCACTGGCCCCTCATTCATTTCGTACAGAATCCAGACCGGGATCCATGCCGCTGCACCCATCAGCGCCACCGCGACCGCAGTGACAGCGCCACGTCGGAAGGCCCCGGTACTGCCCGCCACCGCCGCACCGCAGCCCACCACCAGGAGAACAGCGGCCGTAGGAAGCAGCTTGGAGAGATCGCCGGCGTCCGCAGCCAGCGTCTTCGGCACGACCAGAATGGTGATCTCGACGGTGAGCCCGAACAGCCCCAATGCGCTCAGCGTCTTCCCGAACGCCATCGGCTGCCGCTGCGGCCGCCTGGTCAGGAACCAGGCCCCTGCGAACGGCAGGGTCACCGCCGCCGCCACGCTCAGTCGCCACCACAGCGGAGCGGCGAACGGCACATAGGAGACGTACTCGTGGGACCTGACAGTCATCCGCGCCCCAGTCAACGGACCACCCAGCAGGAGCGGCAGAAAGGCGAGCGGCCCGGCTGAGATCACCACCCCGGTAATCATCGCTGCTGGCGCCAGCACGGCCCAGATGGGACGCCCGCTGAGGTTGAGTACCACCATCAGCGCGCACACCGCCGCGAAAAGCAGGGTCTGGACCAGCACGTGCGCTCCCAGCGCACCAAGGATGCTGGCCGGCTCCGGCACATAATTCATCAGATTGCGGAGATCAAGGTCGCTGATCAGGTTCGGAAATTGGAGCCTATGGCGGGCCAGAGAGGCTACTTGCTCTTCGTACATCTGGGGCACTCCCGCCACCCACGCGCTTCGGCGTTGGGTGGCTCCACCCAAGGTGATGATGCCGGCGAGCACGCCGAAGCAACCGGACGCGCCAGCCACGATTGCCCAAGGACTCAGCGCACGAAGAGGTCTCACCCATATCCATCGGCAGAAGCTCATCACGCATTGATGGCCACCCGGGCGACACCACCAGGTCGTCAGGCTTCCTGACCCGCTGATGGTCAGCCGGTCGGCTGGGTTCTCTGACCCGCGACCTTCGGAGCATCCGTACATGCCGCGCCGAGGACGTAAGTGCGAGGTCCTCTGTTTGGCCTACCGAGCGGCATATTCGCTTGTCGTCAGGAAGCCCACCTTGAGAGGGTCGGGCTGTGCGCCCAGCATCGTAGACCCACCGTTCGATCAGCTCCTGGCAACGCAGAGGCGATCGCCCAGGCGCGGACTGATGGAGGCGGTCGGGCTCATGTCCATCGACACCCGAGGTGCGGGATTGGCGCCGATCCGGTTTGAGGCGACGTTGTCCACCATCGACGACGCCAGCCTTGTGCGGTTGCCGGAGGCGGCGAGCCAGCATCAGCCATTCCGTCCGCGCGGAAGGTGTGGGTGTTATCACCACGGATGGCTCGCCCCGTCGAGTCGACGGTCCGGTTGTGGCAGTCCTGGCAGACCGAGCGCGGGTAGCGACTCTGATGCAGAGCCGGCTGTCCGCACACCGGACAGGGGTGGGTCCGGCCGCCGCGGTCAGCTTCCGGTGTAGACACGGGCCGATCATGGCACGCATGCGTAGTGAACGGCGGAACGTCTCCTTGACCGCGATCTGGCCGCGTCAAGAGGCCTCCATCTCCGCCACCACCAGCGGCTCGCCGTTCATCGTGGCGGCGATGGAGGCCGAGATCCCGACGCTCTCGGTCGGCGAGGCGGTAATGCGGCTCGATCTCGGCAACGCGCCGGCGTTGATGTTCCGCAATGCGGTAAACGGCGGTCTCAATATGATCTACCGGCGCGCCGACGGAAATATCGGCTGGGTCGATCCCGGCGCACGTAAAGCAACGCAGGGCTGAGCGCGCCGCGGGGCCGCGCCGCCTTCGAGCAACACGAGGACATAATCAGAAATGGAG
>JANNPJ010000314.1:0-26176 GCA_031400005.1 Kineosporiaceae bacterium
CGTCGGCGACCAGCGCTCGCAGTCCCTGAGCGAAATCCAGCAATTCGGGGGTGTGTGCGAAGACGTTGTTGCCGACGACCAGATCGGCCCGCCCGTAGGTCTCGGCGATGGCCTTGCCGGTTGATGCACCGAGAAACGCTACCTCGGTGCGGATTCCGCGATCGCGGGCAACGGCGGCGATGTTCGCCGCCGGCTCGACCCCGAGCACCGGAATCCCTCGACTCACCGCGTGCTGGAGCAGATAACCGTCGTTGCTGGCGACTTCGACCACCAGACTGTCCGGTCCGAGATCGAGCCGGGTGGCCATCTCGGTGACGAATCGTTCGGCGTGAGCGACCCAGCTATCGGAGTATGAGGAGAAATAGGCGTAGTCACTGAAGATTTCCTGCGCGTCCACGTACGGCGGCAACTGCACCAGCAGACACCGTTCGCAGATCCGTACGTGCAGCGGGTAGAAGACTTCGGGTTGATCGACTTGATCCGCGCTGAGATAGCTTTCGCACGGCGGCGTGGAGCCGAGATCGACGAAGGTGCGCGTCAATTGCGCACCACACAGACGGCACTGCAGCGGGCTCACACCATCTCCTGTCCTCGTCCGTCGACGGCCGACAACCGGCTCGTCCTCAGCAGGAGAGATATTGCTTTCCCCTAAGAAGAAGAGCGATCAGGAACTCCATCGATACCAGAGCTTTCGTGGATATTTCCGGCTGGGTCGGCAATCGCGAAGCGGTAGATGTCGAGCAGCCGGTCGACATTGGCCGCGACGTCGAATCGACGGTGATACGTCTGCTTCGCTCGATCGCCGTACTCGTCCCAGCGAGCCGGATGGTCCTCGACGTCCGCGAACACGTCGACCAGGGCCCCGGTGTCGGTGGCCGGAAAGAGCGCACCGTCCTGACCGGGAGTGATCAGTTCAGTCAATCCGCCCTGAGCGGAGGCGATCGCCGCGGTGCCGACCGCCATCGCCTCCACCGCGACAAGCCCGAAGGTCTCTTCCCACTGGGACGGCACCACTGCGGCGCGGGCACGCCCCAGCACCCGCCCGGCCTCGTCCCGGGACACCTGACCGAGCATGGTGACCGAAGGGTCGGTGCTGGCCCAGGCCTCGACCTGATGATGCTGCGGACCACTGCCGGCGATGACGAGTCTCAGCGGTGAGCGCGGACGCCGCCTTCGGTACGAGTCCCATGCGGCCATCAGGAACGTCGCCCCTTTAGCCGGGTCGAGACGTCCGACGAACGCGACCACGGGCTCCTTCGGACCACTCAACCGGGCCGGCGCCGGGACGAAATTGTGCTTCACGAAGCACCGTTCAACGGGTAGGCCGAGTGGTGCCAGCAGCTCTCGCTGCGCGGTCGAGATGAAGATGTAGGCGGAGACCAACTGCTGCCACGCTCGGGAGTGGATCGTGTTCGCCGCCACGACGGGGATGGTCGCCACCCGGGATCCTCGATAACAGCCGTGCACCAGGGCCGGAACCGACGAACCACCCAGGCAGTCATGGCAGACCGCGCCGTTGCGGTAGAAATCTCCGCTCGCGCACGCCAGCTTGTAGTTGTGCAGGGTGGCCACGACCGGCACTGCGGCGTCCCGGCAGGCATAGAGAACGGCCGGGGTGAGGAGCGGAAACGTGTTGTGGAGATGGACCACGTCCGGGGCGAAATGCACCAGTTCGGCCACGAGCGAGCGTCGTGACTGCTCGCTCCACAGAACCTGGGCCGGCAGCGTGGCCCGCCGCAGCAAGGACCAGGAGGCGATCTCTGCGCTGTGGCGTTGGAAGAGCGCCACGGTGTGACCGCGACCGGCCAGTGCCGCTGATTCCTGCTCCACCACGCTGTTCTCCCCGCTCGGGGCCTCTGGTCGATACCGGTTGTGTACCAGCAGAATTCTCATTCGCGAGCGGCCTGGGCCGGGGGCGCGAGCAGGGCCGCGGCGACGAACAGTTCGAGCATGTACGGCGAGGCGTCGCCGAGTCCGGTCTCGGTGATCGAAGCCACCAGGCAGTAGGTGACCAGGAACAGCGCAACCGCGCGGCGCGGACCGCGGGGGTGGGTGATGCCCAGCAACAGAAGCAGAAGCAGGAACATCGCGTTGATGCTGACCCCGAACCAGCCCTGGTCCAGGTAGGTGGCAACCCAGTTGCTGTCGATCGGCAGGCCGTCGAACGACTTGTTCGACAGGCCGGATCCGAACAGTTCCGACAAGGGTGGACGACGAAGCCGGAACACCGCCGTCCACACCAGGGTGCGCCCGGTCAGGTCGCTGGCTTCCTCCACCGACTGTCCGCGGAGCGCCCATTCTCGGATGATCGGGCCGAAGCTGGTTGCCGCCAGGACCACGATGAATCCGATCAGGGCCGAGGTGCGACGGACCCGGGCATGACCGATGAACAGGCTCGCCGCGGCGACTATCAGACCCAGCAGCAAGGCCACCAGCGCGGTTCGGGTATGCGCTCCGATCAGCACTGCGCCGCCCCCGACAGCGGTGAGCAGGATGGTGCGTCGCGAGGTCGCATTGCAGAACCAGAGCACCACGGTGCATCCGACCAGAACGGCGGCGTAGTGCCCGACCTGAGTCGGCGGCATCGGCCAGAGAGCCCCAGAAAGCCTTCCACCGTAAGAGAAGGCCAGGCCCGGCGCCACCAGCGCGCCGAGCAGGATAACCACCAGAACAGCACGCAAACAATTAAGATGACAGCGCAGCAAGATCATGTCGTTGCGGCCCCACCAGGGCGTGAGCAGCCACAGCACGAGGGTGAAGGCAATCAACCGGCAGGAGCGAAAGACCGATCCCAGAATGAACTCGTTGTGCAGGCTGACCATCAGGGCCACGACGGCCAACGCACTGAGCAGGACGAGGAAGAGGCTCGGCCGGATCACGCCGCGAGGATTGGCGAGCAGCACCAGCAGCAGGGCAAGAGGAAGGGCGCCCTGGGTGACCAGCTTTCCGACCGTCACCGGAATCGGCAGTACGGTCGGCAACGCCGAGTAGGCCAGAACGTTGATGAACAGCACGGCCCAGACCACTTTCGGCCCGCGCAGCAAGCTTCCGGCCGCCAGCGGGCCGGCGATCGTTCGAGGTCGAGGCGCTGCGACGGCGCTGCTCACCATTCGTCCCGAACCAGCCCGTCCCGAACCAGCCCATCTCGAACCAGCCCGCCTCGAACCGGCACATCGTCCCGAACCAGCCCGCCCCGAACCGGTCCGTCGATCCGCGCCGGCTCCCCGGTACGAGGTTTGAGGTTCCCCGAGGACTCATCGGTCGCATCGGCCCCGAACAGGATGGTCCCGAACAGCTCCAGACCCGCAGACCGGACCAGCTCCCCCGCCGTCCACAGCCGCTCCACACTCGATTTCCCTGCGGTCACCGCGACAACGACCCGACTGCTCCAGGTCGCGACGTGGTCGGCACCATCCGAGGGGGTCAGATCGGTCAGGGTGAGGAAGACATCGTTAGGTCCCCAGCCCCAGAGTTCGCCGGACTCCGGCCCGAACGTGTCCAGCTCCGACATGTCCGTGGCCAGGGAGGGAACCGTGCGTGGGCGGGACAGTGTGATCCGTACCGCTTCATCGGTCGGGAGCAAGGCCTCCATTGCCCGGGCCAGCCCGCCGTCGGCGGTCAGATCGATCAGCCGAACGGTCCGCTCCTCAGCCTGAAGATTCATTGCCGCCTCGACCAGCCCGTAACGCACCTCGGCAGCATTGTCGACAGCTCCGACGGCCAGCCCTCGCCCACGCCCCGGCCCTGGAACCGCCGACTCGAGCGCACGAGCCATCCGCTGGCGATCATCAGCCCGCCGAGCCTCGCGAGCCCGGAACCTGGGCAGCACGGCCAGCAGTCGAGGCATCGGTGCCAACCGGCCCACGCTGACGAGCACCGGGACACCCAGCGCGGTGGCGACGTCTGCCCGGCGTCGGAGCCGATCCGAGGTGATGGCCACGAACAGCACCAGCCCGATCGCCACTGCGGCGCCGCCCACCAGCCCGGTGGCCAGAGCCAGGGCGATCCGGCGTTTTCCACCGTTCGGCACCGCCGCAGGTTTATCGATCACCCGGCTTCCGGCCACGATCGTGGTGATCCGCAGGTTGGCCTCCTGCACGGACTGCTGGAGCACATCGATCTGAGTTCCGATCTTCGCCCGCCGCGTCACTGCGTCGCTCAGCTCGCTCGCCGCGTCGTCCGTATTGATGTTGCCCAGCGTCTCGATCCGATCACTGATGTCGTTGAACTGCCGCTCAAGCACGTCGATTCGCCGGTTGATGCCCTTCACCAAGAGATTCGACTGCGTGGACAGCTGCGTCGATCGGAACGCGAGGTAGCCGGTGGTAAACGCGGACAACCGACGCACGGCCTCGCTGCGACTCGGGGCCACCATGCTGATGGTCAGGATGTCGGTGGTGGCCGGTGTCGCGGTCACGGTCTTCAGCAGGTCTTCCACGGTCATCGACAGGTTCAGCTTCGTGATCACCTGCTCCGCGACGGTCCGGGTGGTAGCCAGGCTGAGGTCGGTAGCCATCGCCCGTTCCGGGTCGGACTGCGGATCATGGGCGAGCGCCAGGGTGACCGTCGCCCGCTGGACCGGCGGGACCAGGGTGACGAACGCGCCACCGGCGAGCAGACCGAGCACGGCGGCGAGTATCAGGGCGACCCGTCGACGGCGCAGCGCGGCCCGGATGAAATGCAGGCTGACCAGAGCCGGCTGCGGGCGCCCGGCAGCGCCGGGCTCTTCCTGGTCGACCTCGGCCGTCCAAGGGGCCCGGCTCACCGAGTCACCCCCCGGCTGTCGCCCACCCCGGGGGGACGGACGCCGGTCAGCCGCATCGGCAGCGAGACCTGCCGGGCCCGCTCCTCCAAGGCGTAGCGTCCGGTGGTCCGGTCGGAACGATCCGGGTCCGTCACCACGATTCCGTCGATCCGCCGACCAGCGTCATCCACCACCACGGCCAGGCGGGCCAGTTCCTCTTCGGTGGCGGCGCCGGCGGCGATCGCCAGCACTGTCGCATTGGCTCGCAGCCACGGGCCGACGACCGGCTGTCGCCGATTCACCACCGCCAGCACGATCGTCAATTCCGCGGACTCGTCCGGCCGGACCTCTCCGACGATCAGGTTCGGCCGGGGAGCCGACCGGCGGTCGGCGGAACAGGCAGACCACAGCGGCGCGGAGCTCTTGTCGTTCCCCACCGCCGTCATCAGTCGGGTGACGATCCCGAGGGAAGCCGCGAAGGCCGCCAGCTGCGGCCCCACGGACAGCCCGCGAAGGTCGCCGTCCACCGAGATCACGGTCAGCGATCGGGGGTGATCCAGCCCCGCAGAACGCGGTTCGCCCCTGCGGGCAAGGTCACGCCCGTCCTCGGAGGCCAACGCGCGGAACATCTGCCGGAAAGCCCAGGCATCCACCGCGGGCGGCTCGTATCGCTCGATCAACTGCCACCAGCCGGCCACCGACCGCTGGGGCCGGCTGTGCACGCTCGCCAGCACGGTACTGCCCACCGCGTCGGCGATCTCGTCCCGAAGCCGGATCCGAGGATCCTTGCGGGCCATCACCAGCGAGCCGATCGCGGCGAGCAGAACGCCGGCGAAGAATCCCATCGGAACGAACAGCAGCAGCGGTTGAACCATCGAACCCCCGGTGCCTTGGGTCGCCGCCTGCATCACGGAGGTCCCACCGGCCGCCGTGGGAACCGGCTCGCTGGAGGAAATGTCCTCTTTGATCCGGTCCAGCCGGAGTGAGATGTTGGCCTGTTCGGCCTGCAGCTGGGCCAACAGCTGAGCGTCCTTATTGGCGCTGGCCGAGGACGGATCCGCCAGGCCCCGGCGCTTCTTGGTGGCGTCGATTTCCTCCTGCAGGGCGTCGCCCTGCTTCTCCAGCAGTGCTCGGCGTTGGCGCAGATCCGCCAGCGCCGACGCGGAGATGGTGCGGGCCGCTTCCTGCGCATAGTCGACGTAGGCATCGGCCGCGGCCTGAGCCAGTTTCTGGGCATCGCCGGCTAGGGGAGCGAAAGCCCGGATCTCGATCAGTTGGTTGGTGGGCGCCGAGACCCGGATCCGGTCTTCCATGGTCCGGGCCGACAGCGCCGGCCGGACCGCCCGACCGGCCTTCTCCAGAATGCTGGTGCTACGGATGATCCGTACCTGGGTGGCCACGTTCGGGTCTTTCTGCTCCAGGGTCGGGGTGGGTAGCAGGATCATCGCGATGCTTTCCTTGCTCGGCGGCCAGACGATCACGGACGCCGCTCCGAGCAGCATCCCGACCAGCCCAATGGCAACCAGAACCCGCGCGCGCCGACGCAGTACCGCCATCGCCGAGCGCAGGTCGAGAGCCTGCTCACTCACGTGTCGCCTCTCCTGACCTCGACGTCGTCAGATGGTCTCCTGAATAGGAGAGGGGCCGCATCGGCCGGTGATACCGCCGTTACGTCCGCCGCGGGACCGGCCGGCAGGTCGATGACGGTGACCAAATGCGTTGTCGAAGAGCCAGTCCCGAATCCCAACAGGGAAGTGGCCGGAACCCGCTGGCCGAATCCGGGCGAGTACCAGCCCCGGATCGGGTTTTCCTCACCCCGATGCCGACTCCAGCTAAGCTCGTCGGGCAGCCGGATCTCGGCCTGCCGGCTTTGACCGTTGATCGACCAGGCCAGGTTCGCTCGGGCGCCCTGCAGATCGACGCTCACGTCGGGGCCAAGATGCCAGCTCAGCAGCAGCGGAACCGCACCGGCGGTCTCCAGGGTGTCGACCACGGTGAGCGTCCGGGCGAGCGAATCAAGGCTGACCGAGCGCCGATGCCGGGTGGGTACCTCCAGGCGCAGATAACCGTCGTGCCAGGCCTCCCAGCGCTGCACGGGAAGATCTCCGAGCGCGCACCGGGACGTCGTGGTGCTGGCCTGGGTGCTCCAGAGGAAGGGACCGCCGGACTCGGACTGGTCGACTCCCGCCAGTTGCAGGGTGTTGTGGGCAGCCGTCGAGCGGAACCACTGCCGCCATTCGGGCTCACCGTGGTAGCAGTACGTTCCCGGGTCGACCAGCAGTTCCACGCCGTCGTGGCGCAACTCCAGGCTGAGCGCGTCGGCGTGCGCATGGGCGGCGATCGAGAGGAATCCGTGTGGCCCGCCGTCACAACGACACCAGATCTGTGCACCGTCGGCCGGGCGCGACCTCAGCAGCACCACCCCGGCGTCGGCGAACCGATCCGGGCGCTGCGGGTAGCGTTCCTGATCCCGAGGCCGGCTCAGGGCGCCGAGCAGCACCTCCTGCACGCTGCCCTCGAACGTCGGCCACCAGAGTGGGGCGCCGAGTACCCCGCGGCCGGCGGAGAGCGCCACCGCCCAGGGGTCGGTCTGCGGATCGTCGACGATCAGGGCCCGGCCCTCGTCGCCATCTCCCTGCCTCGGTGGGTGACCATTGACGTCGAGCAGGGCGGTGCCGGCATCGAGCATCCGGGCCAACCGGTGCCAGGTGCCGTCCGACAGCCCCGATCCTTGGCAGTCGGCCTCGACGGCGGCGCACAGCCCGAGCTCGAGCACGAACCGGTGGTAGTCGGTGGCGAGTTCGCGGTTCGGGCCACTGGCGAAGGTGTTCGTCGCAAGCGAGCGCTCGAACAGGTTGATCGCCTGCTCGCGCCACTGCGGGGTCCGGGTGTACCAGCCGAAGGCGCAGGCCCCGGCCAGCCGTCCCGCGGCCTCGGCGATCACGTGGTTGTTCGCCGAGGAACCGCGACTGGGGAACGCGGCGAGAAATTCCTGGTGCCAGGCGATCTGCCGGATCGCCTGGTCGTTGTTCTCGAACAGGTCACCGACCTTCGGCCAGCTGTCCAGGAGCCGCCGGATCCAGACCCAGGAGATCACCCGGATCCCGGCCTCGATGCCACTGGTCCAGTGGATCCCGCTGAGAAACGGATTGGCCTGCCACCAGGACCGCAACTGGCTCGCGGCGGCCTCGGCGTACTTTGGCTGCTCGGTCAGCCACCAGGCTGCCGCCAACACGGTGAGATGGTGGTGCCGGGACATCTCCCAGACCTGCTTCACGTTCCCGGTGATCATCTCGTCGCGCTGGTTCACCCGGAAGGCCAGCCGCCCCTCCGGTGCCCGGCGTCCGGTCAGCGGATCAAGGAACCAGTCCGGGTCGGCGCTGTCCGATCGCCGGACGCCGAGCACGGTCCACTCCCCGGCCAGGACCCGATCCGCCGCCGCGATCACCGCCGCCGCGGCTGCCGGCGGCACCCGGTCGACCGTGCCCACCGGGAGGATTGCCGGGAAGCTCCGGTCCGGCAACACCCCCTCGGCCGGCGCCGGCCGGCCCCCCGGTCGGATCTGGCGCCGGGCCCAGACCCGGCGCCGGCCGGCGTCCTGGGTTCGGAACAGCACCTCTTGAGCCGACATTCGACGCAGCCGACGCAGGTACCACCCCAGCCGGGAGGCTGTCACCAGGTCACCGGTTGCCGGGTCGCCAGGCTGGTCTCGACGGCCAGGGTGGCGCGGGTGGTGGCGACCAGCGAATCAAGCCCGATCGGCATCGGACCACCGGAGCGCACGCTCGCGAGAAAGCGTTCCAGCTGTACCCGCTGGCCCTTGTCCGTTCCGGTCAGCGACCGTTTGCTCGTCCTGCCCTTGGCCGTCCACACCGTGACCTTCTGGAAATTGTCCAGCCGGGCGGTGCGGCCACCTCCGGTGACGTCGATGGTCTCCTTGGGGAAGCGCGAACTGCCGCCGGTCAGGTACGAAATCGAAGCCATCGAGCCATCGGCGAAACGCAGCCCGGCCTGCACCTCCGCCCCGCCACCAAAGGCGTGCACTTCCACCGGGTGATGACCGATCAGCGCGCTCACGGTGTCGATGAAGTGCCCTCCCTCACCGGTGAAGCGGGAACCCTCACGGTCCTCGTTCAGGTACCAGCTGCCGGCTGCCAGCCGGCCGGCGTTAATCAGGTATCGGACGGCGAGCGAACCTCGTGGTGTGCCCAGGCGGGTCGCCAGCTCACCCAGCAGGGGCGCGAACCGCCGGTTGAAACCGACCATCAGACGGTCGTTTCCGGTTGCCTCGATGGTCGTGATGACGTCATCCAACTGCGCATTGGTCAGCGCGAGCGGCTTCTCGACGAACACGGCGTGCCCGGCCGCCAGCGCCTTGGCGACCAGGCCGGCATGGGAATGATGCCGGGTGACGACGACGACGGCGTCCAACGTCGTGTCCTCGAGGACCGTGTCGATATCGGTCGTCACCGTGCTGAACCCGAACTTGCGCTGCGCGTTCACACCGGACAGCGACGTCGTGGTGGCGACCGATACCAGTTCCACACCGGCCTGCGGACCCAGGTGCGGCAGCAACATGGACGTTGCGTAATTGCCGGCCCCGATGAAGCCGAGCCGAACGATCCCGGAGGCGGGCCGCCGGCCCGCCGATCGGGGGGTGCGTGTCACCGGCGCGGTCGGTACCCGGATGGTGGACGCCGACTGCGCGCTCTCGCCGTCAGGGTAGCTGAGCAGGAAGCCGACACCTTTCAGGTCACCGGAGTTCAGCCGGTCGTACACCTGCTTGGCCGCCTGGACCGGGTGAATGCCGGAGATCAGCCCGGTGACGTCGACCGATCCGGTTGCCAGCAGATCGAGAAAGCAGGCCAGATTGCGACGTTCGGTCCAGCGGACGTACCCGGCCGGGTAGTCGACGCCGTCCAATTCGTATCGGTCGTCATACCGGCCCGGCCCGTAGGACCTGGAGAACCGGACTTCGAGTTCCTTGTCGTAGTAATCGTTCCACGGCAAATCGAGTCGGGTCTTGCCGATGTCGACGATCCGAGCCCGGTCCCGGGCCAGCCGGGCGGCGGCCTTGACCGGACCGTTCGAATCACCTCCGGCAGCGATCAGCACGTGATCGGCGCCGAGGCCGCCGGTGCGCTCGGCCAGCACCCGCTCGAGCTGGCTGATCCCGTTCTCGTCGGGAGTGGCGCACGCCAGCGCCCCGGCCTTTTCGGCGGCGCGGCAGCGGTCCGGGACGGTGTCCAGTCCGACCACCTGGATTCCCGAGGCCACCAGCAGTCGCACCACCAGTTGGCCGATCAGTCCCAGCCCGATGACGCAGGCGGTCTCCCCGAGCGCGGCCTCGCAGCGCCGAATTCCATGCATGGCGATCGCCCCGACGGTGGCGAAGGCGGCGTGTTCGGGCGAGACCCCGGTCGGGACCGGGACGCAGAGGTTCGTTGGCACCCAGTTGACCTCGGCGTGCAACGCGAACTCGTTGCCGGCGGCGGCGACGACCTGCCCGACCGAGAACTGCTCTGCCCCGGCGCCCACCTCGATCACCTCGCCGCACAGCGAATAGCCCAGCGGGGTATAGCTGTCCAGACGATTCATCGCCTTCTGGTAGGTCGCCGCCGCGCCCTGCGCGGCCACCGAGTCCACCAGCTTGCGTACCTGATCCGGCCGCGCCCGGGCCTTGCCCAGCAGCGACAGGCGTGCCTCGCTCACCTTCATCAGTTCGGTCCCGGTGGAGATCAGCGAGTATCGCGAACGGACCAGTACTCCGCCCGGTTTACCAGCCGGAACGGGGACCTCCAGAACGGCGAGATCCCCGGAGCGGTAATTCTGTGCAACTTGCTTCATCCGACCTAATCCCCCATCGTGGGTCACGCTCACGGATCGAATCTGATCGAATCTGTTCACGGAGCGGCGACGCCGGCCGCGCGGGCCTGGCGATACCACAGCTCCATCGACAGCAGCTGCCACAGCTGTTTTGACTGATCACTGCGCCCGGTGCGCTGATCCGTCACCATCGAGCGCAGGGCGCTCGCCCGAAGGAACCCCGAGCTGACCAGCTCACCGCCGAGCAGCACGTCATCGATCAAGGGCCCCAGGTCATTGCTCACCCAGGCCCGCAGCGGAGCTCCGAATGAGGCCTTCGGACGGTCGATCACCTCCCGAGGCAGCCACCCCTCGGCCGCCTCCCGCAAGGGGATCTTCTGCGTCCGTCCCCGGATCTTGCTCGCTCCGGGGAGGGCGAAGGCAGCCCGGAAGACATCGGGGTCGACGAAGGGCACCCGCACTTCGATCGAGGCGGCCATGCTGGACCGGTCGGTATAGGCGAGGTTGAGCCCCGGCAGGAACAGGCGGGTGTCGGTCAGGCACATCCGGTTGACGTGATCGGCCATCCCGCCGCTGGTGTACAGGCTGTGGTGATTGCTCAGCACGGTATCGACATGCCGCACCAGACGTCGATCCAGCAGCAGGCCCAACTCCACCGGGTCGTACATCGTGTAGCTTCGCCGGAACGCGGCCTCCTCAGGCAATTCCGCGAAGCTGAGGAACCTCTTGGCCCACCGGTTGTACCGAAATCCTCGACCACGGGCGGCGACCGGGAGCCGGTCGACGATCGGCGAGACCATGCGGGTGCGAACCACTTTGGGCAGGCCCTGATATCTCGCCCCGACCAGGCAGGCGAGGTGCTTGCGGTAACCGCCGAACAGCTCGTCGGCCCCCATTCCAGACAGCATGACCTTGACACCGGCGCTTCGGGCGGCTTGGCACATCAGGAGCGTGTTGATCGCCGCCGGGTCGCCGATCGGCTCGTCCAGCAGGTCGACGACGGTATCGAGCAGCTGCACGACGTCCGGGCTAATCTCGATCTCGTGGAGCTGAATCCCTAGATGTGCCGCCATTTTCCGGGCGAACTCGGCATCGTCCGGCATCGCCTCCAGGCGCTGGTCCTGCGGTCTGACGGTGATGGTGTAGGCCTCGATGGTCGGGTTGTGCCGGGCCGCGATCGCGGTGATCAAGCTCGAATCGAGCCCACCACTGAGGAAGGCCGCCACCGGAACGTCGGCCACCAGGTGCGCGGCCACCGATTCCTCGATCACCGACGTCAGGTCGGGCGGTGCGCCGGCCGCGGCGGTGCGCGCTTCCTCGACCGGGTCCCAGTAGTGCTGGATGTGATGGGTCCCGTCCCGTTCCCAACTCGCCCAGGAGCCCGGCGGCAGCTTGAACACCCCCGTGACCGCGGTCTGGTCCTCGGGCAGGAAATAGAACATCATCGACGCGACGAGGGCCTCGGGGTTGACCGCCAGTTCCGGCCCTACCGCCGCGACCAGCGACTTCAGCTCGGAGGCGAACAGCACCCCCAACCCCCGGGGCATCACATACATCGGTTTGATTCCCAGCGGGTCGCGGGCCAGCACCAAGGAGGCGCTGCGCTCGTCGTACAGGGCGAAAGCGAACATCCCCCGGAACCGGCCAAGCGCCCGCGGACCCCACACCCGCCAGGCCTCCAGAACGACCTCGGTGTCGGAGGCGGTGCTGAAGCGGACGCCGTCCTGTTCCAGGGCGGCGCGCAGTTCGCGGAAGTTGTACAGCTCACCGTTGTAACTCAGATGCAGACCGTCCTTGACGAACGGCTGATCCGCGGCCGGAGAGTGATCAATGATCGACAGCCGCCGGTGCGCCAGGTGCAGCAGCGCACCCTCGGACGTCACCTCGCGCACGCCGACGGCGTCCGGGCCCCGGTGAGCCAGCCGATCGACCATCGTCCGGACCAACCGGCCGCCGTCCGACTGCTGGAACGCTCCGGCTACGCCGCACACCTCAGCGCTCCCCCCGCGATCGAACCGGTTCCCCGGCAGCCACTGTCCGTCCCACCAGCCGGTCGTAGACCCCCAGGTAGGCGGTCCGCTGGTGGGGCCAGCCGAGTTCGTCCTCGATCCGCTTGCGCCCGATCTGGCCCTGGATCGCCCGCTGCGCCTCGTCGTCCAGCAGGTCGACAATGGCCTGGGCATATCCCGGGATATCGCCGTCCGGGACGTAGCGCGCCGCCTCGGCCGCGGACACCCGGGTCTCCTTCAGGTCGAACGCCACCACCGGCAGGCCGAAGGCCATGTATTCCATCGTCTTGTTCATCGTGGAGACGTCGTTCAGCGGATTCTTCGGGTCGGGTGAGAGCCCGACGTCGGCGGTGGAAAGGACGTCGATCACCAGCTCGTCCGGGACCCGCCCCGGAAGCTCCAGGTATCCGCCCAGCCCCAGCTCGTCCCGCAACCCGATGAGCTCGGCGTAGCTGTCCCCGGCTCCCATGAACGTGAACGAGACGTCGTCGCGGCCCAGCTGGTGCACCACGTGCGCGGCCGCCCGGACGGCGAGATCGACGCCGTCTTGCGGACCCATCACGCCGATGTAGGCGACCAGGTACCGCCTACCCCGCCGGAGGGTGGGAACCTCCTGCCGCTTTCTCAACCGCACCGGGTCGGGCCCGGTGCGCACCACCGTCACGTCTGCCGGATCCAGGCCGCCGCGGCGGATCGCGATCTGCGCGTAGGACTGATTGGTACTGGTGACATGATCTGCAGCCCGAAAGGTCTGGCGCTCGAGTTCCAGCAGACCCCGGCGCAGCACGGCACGGCCGCCGGCAAAGCGGGAGTCGAAGAGCTCCGGGCACAGGTCATGGTGATCGAAGACGAACCGGGATCCGTCCTGAAACGACAACCAGCGGGCGATCGGCCAGAAGATGTCCGGCGGGTTGCAGGCCTGGACCACGTCGAAGCGGCCGGCCCGGCGGGCGCTGAGCACCAGCCAGGCGGTCGCGAGGAACGAGTAGAGGTACTCCAGAACGAAGCCCAGCGCGCTTCCGCCGGGCGCATACGGCGGATACTTCAGCAGCGTGACGCCGGCCAAAATCTCGCGTCCGGGATCGCCCTTGCCCTTCGGACACACCACGGTGACGTCGTAGCCGGCCGACGTCAGGACCTGGCATTCGAGCCAGACCCGGCGATCGAACGGCACCGGCAGGTTCTGCACGATGATCAGGACTCGGGCCGGTGCGGGATACGTTCCGGCCGACGTGCTCACGCCGCCACCCACCCGATGCCCTCGTATCCCGGTAATTGTTCGATTTCGCTGCCCAGATGCCCGTTCAGGTCGAGAATCCGGGCCGGTGGCGTGTCCCGAAGCCCGTCGCGGACCAGCTGGTCGGAGGTGGCTACCACCGCGATGTCGCTGCCGATCAGGGCTTCCCTGGGGGACGATGTGAGCAGGCGACTCAGGTGCGGCAGTCGCTCCTGGACGTAGCGGAGGTTGGCTCCGGTCAACCGTTCGGGTTGAATGATCGGATCGTAGATTCGGACCTCGAAGCCCTTGCCGATCAGACGTTCGGCCAGGTCCACGTTCGGGCTCTCCCGAAGGTCGTCGGTGTTCATCTTGAAGCTCAGGCCGAGCAGGGCGACGACGTGAGTCGGGCCGGCGATCACCCGGTCGACGGCGTCCACCACGACGAGTTCATTGCTCCGGGCGGTGCCAGTCAGCAACGGGACATCGAGCGCGTTCATCCGCGCCATGTGCAGCAGCGCGCGCAGATCCTTGGGCAGACAGGAGCCGCCAAAGGCAAAACCGGGCCGCAGGTAGGCGGATGAGACGTTGAGCGTCCGGTCCTCACAGAAGATCTCCATGACCTTGCGGGAGTCGATCCCGGCGGCCCGGAGAATTCTGGCCATCTCGTTCGTGAACGACACCTTCGTGGCATGAAAGGCATTGCACGCGTATTTCAACGCCTCGGCACTGCGGACATCCACGTGCTGAACGTCGTCGTCGAGGAAGCCGAACATCTCGGCCACGAGATGGGTGACTCGATCATCAGCGGTCCCCAGAACGAGGAACGGTGGATTGAAGAAATCAGCCAAACCCGAACCCTCGCGCAGGAATTCGGGACACATCGCGGTCCCGACCTGCCACCGGCCAGGCAACAGTTCGTCGGTGAACAGCGGGGCGACCACGTCGTCACCGGTGCCGGGCGGGACCGTACTCCGCACGATGACGGCGTGAAAACCGGACGCGGGCGGCGCCGCGATGCTCATCGCGCGACGAATCTCGGCGGCGGCACGAGTCAGATACCTGAGGTCGGTGCTGCCCTGTGGAGAGGACGGCGTGCCGACACAGAGCAGGGATACGTCCGCACCCTGGAGCGCCTGAACCGGATCGGTGGTGGCCGTCAGTCTCCCGGCGCGAACACCCTCAGCGACGAGTTCATCAAGCCCCGGTTCCACCACCGGACTGGAACCGGTGCGAATGCATTCGGTTTTTACCGGATCCACATCGACTCCGCACACGTCATGGCCTCGCGACGCCAATCCTGCCGCCGTCACGGTGCCCACGTAGCCCAGTCCGAAGATGGCAATCCTCATAGCGCCCCCTCCTTGGAGTTACCGAGAGTGATTCCCTTCCCAGCAGAGTTCGGCTTCGTTCCGTGCCGAGTTCGACTGGCTCTTTAACCAGACATAACTGAGTGGTCGCCTGATACCACCACTTTGAGACTCCTTTCGGACGTAAATTACACTGTGCAATCATTCGATTACAGGCTTTGGGAATTTCTCGGAATCCTCCACCCAAGCGGGTCGCTTCGCCTAAAGTCGACCTAACGGTCCCCAGTCCCCTGGCGGTGACCGACGGTGATCTGCGCCTATCAAGGCGATCGGAATCTGACCGGCGCGGGGTCCGGTCCAGACGCAATCCATCGCTCATGAGAACGCGCATGTTGGGAGGGCTCCGTGAACCAGAGGTCCGCAGGCAAGCGACGACAATCGGCCGCGACCGACGAGGAGATCACCAGCCTCGTCGAGGCGGCCCGAGCTGGTGATCGCCATGCCTGGGACGCCTTGTTCAATCGTTATGTGTCGTTGTTGTGGTCGATCGCGCTCCGGCACGGCCTGCACGAGAGCGATGCCGCCGACGTCGTTCAGAACACCTGGCTCCGCCTGCTGGAAAACATCGACAATGTCCGAGACCCTGCCCGGGTTGGCGCCTGGCTGGCGACCACGGCGCAGCGTGAAGCGCTCCGCTGCGTTGCCCAAAGTCGCCGTCTGGTACTGAAGAACGATGACAGCGCCTTCGATGGGCCCGACCGCCTGCTACCACCGGTGGACGAGGAACTGCTCGCCCGCGAGCAGGGCCAGGCGGCGATGGCAGCCCTGGCCGCGCTACCCCCGGCCTGGCGATCACTTGTCGAACTGTTGACCCACGACCCGCCGCTCAGTTACGAGGAGATCGGAGCCGACCTCGGAGTTCCGGTCGGCACGATCGGCCCGACCCGTGGTCGCTGCGTTCGCCGGATGCGCGCGATGGTGGAAACCGCCTAGCCGCAGCGAGGATCACCACCGCCAGCAGGGCGCCGCCGATCACGTCCGTGGTCCAGTGTGCCGCTTGGACCAGCAGGCACCCACCCATCACAGCGCCGGCCAGCGCCGGCACCAGCCAGAGCCACCGCTCGGGCCGAGGTCGCAACAGCAGAACTAGCAGGCCGAAACAGACGATGATCGTCGCGGTGTGCCCGGACGGGTAACTCCCGCCGAACCGATGCACCGCGCCATGGGTATCCGGGCGCCCCACCGCGGCCTGCGCCAGCACCGTGAGGACCACCAGAAAGAACACCGTGATCCCGGCCAGAACCGCTGGCCGGATCGAACGCCGCAGGACGCACATCATTGCTACGAAGACGGCGAGCAGCGGCAAGATCCTCGTCGGCCGTAATCCTTCGACGACGTGGTCCGCGCGCAACTGCGTGGTTCCCCACTCGTCATTCGGCCGAAACCACTCGCGGGCGACTGCGTCCCAGGCGTCCAGCAAACCCCACCAGACCGCGACCGAGAGGGCCAGAAAGCTCGCCGCAGCGCCGACGGAGATCCGATTCACTCCAGAGCCAGCAGGGTCCGCAGATGCCGCGGCGGCGGTGATCCGTGTGCCAGCATCGCATCGTGTACCTGCCGGATCGACCCATCGGGCCGAGCCGATCGCACCTGCCGGGCGATATCGGACAGTTCCCGGTAACCGACGTAGGACGTCGACAGTTCGGCCGAGGTCAGCAGCGCCCGCCGCCACTTACCGGTCGCCTCACCCGCGTCCTGGTGACCGCGGTCAGTCATCAGGACCATCGCCTCGGCCTCGGTCATCCCGCGCGAATGCACCCGAACGTCGAGGATGGCATTGATCGTCGTCCGTAGTTGCATCTTCAGTTGCTGCAACCGCAGGCCGACGTCGTCCGCTTCGGTTCCGCCGAAACCGGAGATGGCCATGAGTTCTTCGGCATACGCCGCCCAGCCTTCGATGAACGGCCCGCTCCAGGCGGCCGAGCGGACCCGGGTGGCGCCCTGGTACCGGGCCGCATGCGCCAATTGCACGAGGTGGCCCGGCATCACCTCGTGGACGATGAGGTTTCGCAGCAGGTGGCCGTTGTACTCCAGCGGGCCGGGCGGATCGCAGTACGCCACGCCCACCCCGCGCCGGGCCGCCGGTAGCACGACGCTCGGCACCGGCACCTGCGCAACGGTGACCAGATCCAGCTCGGTGACCCGGGCGGTGAGCTGGGTGAGGGCCGCGCGGCACAGCGGCAGCATGGTGGCCTGGGTGACCGGGGCAAGCGCCGCGCTGCGATCCAGCATCTCCCGCACCTGGCCGATTCTCGGTGGCGCACCGGCCAGATTGCTGGCTAGTTCGGCGAGCTCTTCCTCGATCGCCTGCAGGTCGCTCTCGGCCCGGGTGAGCACGGCGTCCGGGCCGGTCTCGGTATCCAGGCTGTACCAGAGCCGGGCGGCATAGGCCTGCTCACCGAGCCGAGGTTCACCGTCCGCCACCGGCAGCTGGGCCTCCAGCCAGTGGGTGTACTCGGCCAGGGCGGCGAGAGCATCGTCTCGAGCCGCCGCCACCCGGTCGGCAAGCGCGAGCTCTTGGCGCAGTAGCGGCTCCAGTTCGTCGGTGAGCAGGGCCTGCGTGCCGGTGGCCTGAATGATCGCGGTCTCGACCTGAACCCGGGGCATGTCGTGTAGCACCTCGCGGGCGGTGGCCAGCCGATCCGGTACCTGGGTCAGCCGGCCGGCCAAGGCGCGCAGCCGGTCCGCCACCGGGATCGCTGCCTTGGCGATCAACGGGTGCAGCCCCTCGCCGGGCAGGTGCATCAGTGGATCCCGCTCGTGCGGGCGCAGCTCGGTCAGCTCCCACAGGTTTCCGGTCACCCGGGTCCGAAGGATTTCCAGATCCACCCGATCGTCCGGGATCAGCCCGGTGTCATCGACGTCGTCCAGCGCGCCCAGCGCCTCGGTCAACATCGCCGCTCGGCCGTCCGACGCCTCTGCCGACCAGTCGGTCAGTTGGTCGTCGAACCGGTGGTCGCCGAGGTCTGTCGCGTGCTCCGGGGCGGCTTCCAGCAGAGCATCCAGCACCCTGGTCGCAACGTCACGAAACCTGGCGGTCGTGATCGGGTCGTCACCCTGGTGCTCGCGCATTCACCCATCGTGCCTCAGCGAGCGCACCCCTGCCGAGTCCGCCACCGGATCGGCCAGTGCAAGAATCATCACGTATCGGTAGTTAACCGGCGGGAGGCAACGGCAACCGGGACAAGGCGGCCCGCAGCTGAGCCTCGGCGTCGGCGCCAGTGAGCCGGGCGGCACGCACGGCACGCAGCAGGGTGGCAGCCAGTTCGTCGCCGGCCGCCGCCGTGATGATCGCGGCGTCCAGATCGACGTCCCCGGCCTTCTCCAACCGGCCCAGCATCTTCTGCGCCCGGGCCAGGGCCGGCAAGGTGATCGGGATTCCCTCGAAGGCTTCCCGGCGGGGCTTCTCCTGTGCTTTCAGCACGTCCCAGCTGAGTTCGACATCAGCGGCCGAACTGTCGGCCGCGGCCTCGATCTGGTCCGGATCACCGAAGACGTGCGGATGCCGGCGAACCAGCTTGGCGACGATGCCGGCCGCCACCTCGTCGATGTCGAACGGCGCCGAGGCGTTCTCCGCACCCACCCGGGCGTGAAAAACGACCTGCAGCAAGAGGTCACCGAGTTCCTCCACCAGATGGTCGCGGTCTCGGGCCTGCACCGCCTCGATCACCTCGTGGGCCTCCTCCAACAGGTACGGCAGCAATGAGGTGTGGGTCTGCTCGGCGTCCCACGGACATCCGCCGGGCGAGCGCAGGGTGTCCATCACCGCGACCAGGTCCAGCAGCCGCGAACCGGGTACATCGTGTGCGGCGGTGAGCACCTCGATCTCCGGCGGACGGCCGGCGACCGCCCGGCGGGAGAGGTGTTCGGCGAGCGCATCGGTCAGCCCTGGATCGCCGTCCGGGCTGCCCCACCAGATCAGGTCGAGCCCCGGCGCGGCGTCCTGAACCAGCCGACCCGCCCGCTGACCGATCGGCAGCTCGGCAACGTCGACGACGTCCACCCCGGCCTGCTCGAACGCCGCCAGCCAGGCCGGTTCGGGATCAGCGGCCAGGACCGTGTCCGCTTGCCGCAACCGTTCCCAGCCCGCCCAGGTCAGCAACCCGGGGGCGGATCTCGGACTGGTCAGGATCAGCGTGACCCGGCCCTCCGCGGGTACCGGGATCGGCGTGGCCGCCGTCACGGGGTCGGAGTCGCTCCGGGCGAGGACGGGTCTTCCGGCATCTGCGGCGCCTGCTCTTCGGGTGCCTGCTCCTCCGGGGCCTGCTCTTCCGGGGCCGGGGCGCTCGGAGTCGGGGTGCTGGAGGTGGCCAGCCAGTTCGGCTTCTCCGGGAGGATGCTGAAGTCGGTGTAGTCGATCCCCGAACCGTAACGCGGATTGACATGCACGCCAACGGCTTTCAGCTCTTTGCCGATACCCTCATAGGTGGCCTTGATCTGCGGCGCAGGTCGGTCGGTCTGCAGCGCGGCGTTGGCCAGGTTCGCTCGCCAGACCTCCAGCCCGGGATTGCTGACCTTTGTGCCGTCTTTCAGCCCGGCTGCCTTCATGTCCAACCGGGCGTCCTCGGCGGACACCCCCCGGCCCTGCGCAGCCGCGGCCCGGGTCAGGTACGGCTCAAGGATCATCAGGTTGAGGATCTGCCCCTGGCTGATCTGCTGGTCCTGACCGACCAAGGGCACGATGTCCTGATACGCCGCCTGCACGGCGGCCACCGAGATCCGGCGGTCACCGACGACAGCCGCCGCACCGGACTCTCGGGTGCCGCAACCGGACACCAGTAGAGCGAGGACGACGGCCGACACCGGAGCGGCGGCGGCGGGAAGGCGCAAGCGGCGAGTCACGCGCCCGATGCTATCGCCCGCACCACCAGAGGTTCAGCACCTACCTCCTACTCGCCACCCCGGCCGCTGCAGACACCTTGCCGATCACTACCGCCTGGATGAAATCGCTGGCCCAGCGCAACACCGCGGTGTCTCGCAGCGGCTGGCCACCGATCCGCGCCGTCATCGGTCGGGGCACCAGCACGGCTCGCACGGTCTGCTTGATCGACGAGCCCGGATAGAGCCGCATCAACCGCATTTCGCCTGAATCGGGCAGCTCCACCGACGCGAACCTGACATTGCTGCCCTGAGCGGTGATCTCGGTCAACCCGGCCGATCGGGCCAGCAACCGCAGCCGAGCCACTTCGAGCAGGTTTGACACCTGCTCCGGCATCGGTCCGTAACGGTCGATCACCTCGGCCCGGACGGCTTCCAGCGCCGCTTCGGTAGCGATCTCGGCGATCTTCCGATACGCCTCCAGCCGCAAGCGCTCCCCGGGCAGGTAGTCGTGCGGCAGGTGCGCGTCGATCGGCAGATCGATCTTGACCTCGCTGTGCTCCTCCGGGGCGGTACCGCGGAAATCGGCGACCGCCTCGCCAACCAACCGGATGTACAGGTCGAAGCCGACCCCGGCAATGTGCCCGGACTGCTCGCCACCGAGCAGATTCCCCGCCCCCCGGATCTCCAGGTCCTTCATCGCCACCCGCATCCCGGCGCCGAGGTCGGTGTTCGCGGCGATCGTCTGCAACCGGTCCAGCGCGGTCTCGGTGAGCGGCCGTTCCGGTGGATACAGAAAGTAGGAGTAGGCCCGCTCCCGGCCCCGCCCCACCCCGCCGCGCAGCTGGTGCAGCTGGGACAGACCCATCAGGTCTGCTCGCTCCAGGATCAGCGTGTTCGCATTCGAGATGTCCAACCCGGTCTCCACGATCGTGGTACAGACCAGGACGTCGAACTTCTTTTCCCAGAAGTCGACGATCACCTGTTCCAGCAGGTGCTCGCCCATCTTTCCGTGCGCGGTGGCGATTCTCGCCTCGGGCACCAGTTCCCGGATCCGGGCCGCGGCCCGCTCGATCGACTCCACCCGGTTGTGGATGTAGAAGACCTGACCCCTCTCGCAACAACTCCCGGCGGATCGCCGCGGTGATCTGACGTTCGTCATAGCCGCCGACGAACGTGAGTACCGGATGCCGCTCCTCCGGCGGGGTAGCCAGCGTCGACATCTCCCGGATCCCGGTCACCGCCAACTCCAGCGTCCGCGGAATCGGAGTGGCGCTCATCGCCAGCACGTCCACGTTGGTCCGGAGCTGCTTCAGTCGCTCCTTGTGCTCCACCCCGAAGCGCTGCTCCTCGTCCACCACGACCAGGCCGAGATCCTTGAACTTGATCTGGCCAGTGAGCAGTCGGTGGGTACCGATCACGATGTCCACCGACCCGTCCTGCAGCCCGGCGATCACCGCCTTGGCGTCGGCCTCGGTGGAGAACCGCGACAGTCCTTTCACCACCACCGGGAAGTTCACGTAGCGCTCGGTGAAGGTGTCGAGGTGCTGCTGGACCAACAGCGTGGTCGGCACCAGGACAGCGACCTGCTTGCCGTCCTGCACCGCCTTGAACGCGGCCCGGACCGCGATCTCGGTCTTGCCGTAGCCGACGTCCCCGCAGATCAGCCGGTCCATCGGGATCGGCTTCTCCATGTCCGCCTTGACCTCTTCGATGGTCACCAACTGGTCCGGTGTCTCGACGTAGGCGAAGGCGTCTTCCAACTCACGCTGCCAGGGCGTGTCCGGGGAGAAGGCAAACCCCGCCGTGGCCATCCGCGCGGAGTACAGCTGGATCAGCTCACCGGCGATCACCTTGATCGCTTTGCGGGCCCGGCCCTTCGTCTTTGCCCAGTCCGAGCCACCCAGTTTGTTCAGCGTCGGCGACTCGCCACCGATGTACCGGGTCACCTGATCCAGCGCGTCGCTCGGAACGAACAACCGGTCCCCCGGTTGTCCGCGCTTGCTCGGCGCGTACTCGATCACCAGGTATTCCCGAGTAGCACCGCCGATGGTGCGCTGCATCATCTCCACGAATTTGCCGACGCCGTGCTGCTCATGAACCACGGCGTCGCCCGGGGTGAGCTGCATCGGATCGACGACGTTCCGCCGCCGGGCCGGCATCTTGCGCATGTCCTTGGTGGTCGTGCCACCGATCTGCCCACCGGTCAGGTCGCTTTCGGTGAGGACGGCGAGCTTGAGGGTCTCGGCGATGAAGCCGCGCCCCAGGCCACCGGTACCGACCGTGGCGACCGCCGGTTTCGGCGGGGTGCTCAGGTCCTCAACGAGGTTGACCGCCAGATCGGCCTCGGCCAGCATCTCCACCACCCGCTTGGCCAGGCCGTGGCCCTCGGTGATGATCGCGACCTGCCAACCGGCGCTCAGCCAGCCACCGATGTCGGCGAGGGCCTGTTCCCGGTCGCCGCGGTAGGCCTGCGGAGCCTGCACGTCCGGAACGAACACCCGGGCCGTCAACTCGCCTTCGTCGACCGAGACCGACGCGCCGGACGGCGAGCCTTCGCCGTCCGCCAATCCGAACGGCGAGATACTCCACCACGGCAGTCCGGCCTTCAGCGCGTGCTCGCGGACCTCGGCCAGCGACCAGAACGATGCGGTGCCGAGCACCGGCTCCAGATCCACCGGGACGGCGCTACCGGCCGCCGCGCTCATCCAGCTGGCGTCCAGGAACTCTTTGCTGGTGGCGCCGAGGTCGTGTGCTCGGGCCCGGACCCGCTCCGGATCGCACAGCACGACGTGTGTGCCCGCCGGGAGGGCATCCAGCACCGGCTCCATTCCGTCCACCAGCGCCGGGGTGAGGGACTCCATCCCCTCCACCGCCAGCCCGGCTGCCACCTTGGCCAGCAGGTCGGCAACGCCGGGCAGCCGCTCGGCAAGCGCCGCGGCCCGCGCCCGGACCTGATCGGTGAGCAGGAGCTCGCGACACGGCGGCGCCCAAAGCCCGCGGTCGGCGACCTCCAGACTGCGCTGATCGGCGACGGCGAACCAGCGGATCTCCTCGACCGTGTCGCCCCAGAACTCGATCCGGAGCGGATGCTCCTCGGTCGGCGGGAAGACATCCAGGATTCCGCCTCGGACGGCGAACTCCCCCCGCCGTTCCACCAGTTCGGTCCGGGCATAGGCGGCCGCGGCCAGCCGCTCGACGACGTCGGTCAGCTCCACCTCGTCACCGGCCTGCAGCGCGACCGGCACCAGCTCACCCAGCCCCCGAACCACCGGCTGCAGGACCGCACGCACCGGCGCCACCACAACCCGGATCGGCCCGCTCTCACCGCCTGTGCCCTCAGCCTCCGGGTGCGCCAGCCGGCGCAGGACGGCCAGCCGACGACCGACGGTGTCGCTGCGCGGGCTCAACCGCTCGTGCGGCAGCGTCTCCCAGGCCGGGAATTCGGCCACCGCGTGCGCCGGCAGGAAGCAGCGCAGGGCCGCGGCCAAGTCCTCCGCCTCCCGGCCGGTAGCGGTGACGGCGAGCACGGTTCGATCCGCACCCTCGGGGTGAGACCGGGCCAGGGCGGCCACCAGCGGCGCCCGCAAGCCGGGTGGGCCGGTGATGTCGACGAGGGGTTCGCCGCCCTCGCGTGCAATGCGGACGGCTTCGTTCACCGCTCGGTCGGCACCGAGCAGGTCGAGGATTCCGGTGAGGCTCATGGCTCCCGTAACGCTGGTGACTGGGTGAGGAACGTGCACTGACTGAGGCTCAGACAACGCGGAAAAGCCCGCTCCGGCATCCGGAGAGGGTGCCGTCAGCTTACGGCCTACCACAGGCTCACACCGGCGGTACCCCTGGGGCCCATGCCAAAAGCATGGCAATTTCGCTTGAACCATCGCCCAAGATCGCCCGTACCTGTACCGACCGACGTCCTCCGGCAGGGACGTTCCTGACCCTTCTTTCACTTGTTAATGGAGCGCCAGATGAACGCACGCAGTCGCCCTGTCACCCTCCCGATGATCGCTGGGGCTGGTGTGCTCGCCGCCGGCCTGGTCGGCGTTGGACTCCATTTCTCCGGCTCAGAAGCCGGTTCCGGCATTGGGCTGACCGCCGGCCAGACCGGTGCCGTGACCGTGACCTGCCCGGATGTGGCTAGTAAGGTGGGCGCTGTACCCGCTCAGGCACAGGCCGGGGTGACCCAGGAACTGGGCAACCTCGAACGTCAGATCGTGAACGTCAACAACCGGTTGGCCCGTGAACCCGGGCAGGCGGCGGGCCAGCTGAATGACATCGCGGGCAAGCGTGGCGCCGTCATCGATCGGATCATCCTGAACATCACCAGGGTCGGCGGAACCGAGCCGGCCGGCCTGCGGGCCCTGGCCAACTGCGCGCTCAGCAACGGCGCTGGCGCTGGTGCTGGCGCTGGCGCTGGCGCAGTGGCGGCCCCGCCGGCCGCACCGGCCCCCACCGCACCGGCGGCAGGTGGCGGTGCCGCCGTCGGCCCGCAGACCGTGAACTGCCCGGCCGTCGCAGGTGCCCTGCCCGCGATCCCGGCCAGCGCCCAGGCCGAGATCACCCGCAACCTGGCCCTGCTCGACACCCAGATCGGCGAGGCCAACGCCCGGCTCGCCAAGATCTTCGTCAAGCCCGAAGGTGGCCCGGCCTTCATCCAGAACGCCATCCTCGGCCCGTTGGAGAGCAAGCGCGTCGCCACCATCAACCGGATGGCCACCGCGATCGGCCGCACCGCGGCCAAGCCGACCAACCTCGGCGGACTGGCCAAGTGCTCGCTCAACGCCGGCGGAGCAGCAGCCGGCAGTGGAGCAGTAGCGACCCCGCCTGCCGCACCGGCCGCACCGGCTACCACCGCGCCGGCCGCGGGTGGCGCAGCAGGCGGTGCCGTCGCCGGCGCGCAGACCGTGAACTGCCCGGCTGTGCAGGGTGCTCTGCCCGCGATCCCGGCCAGCGCCCAGGCCGAAGTCACCCGCAACCTGGCCCTGCTCAACACTCAGATCGGCGAGGCCAACGCCCGGCTCGCCAAGATCTTCGTCAAGCCCGAAGGTGGCCCGGCCTTCATCCAGAACGCCATCCTCGGCCCGTTGGAAAGCAAGCGCGTCGCCACCATCGACCGGATCGCCATCTCGATCGGCCGCACCGCGGCCAAGCCGACCAACCTCGGCGGCCTGGCCAAGTGCTCGCTCAACGCCGGCGGCGCAGCAGCCGGCAACGGCGCAGTAGCAACCCCGCCGGCTGCACCGGCCGCACCGGCCGCACCGGCCGCACCGGCCACCACTGCTCCGGCAGCGGGCGGCGCCGGCAAGGCACAGACCGTGAACTGCCCGGCCGTCGCAGGTGCCCTGCCCGCGATCCCGGCCAGCGCCCAGGCCGAGATCACCCGCAACCTGGCCCTGCTCGACACCCAGATCGGCGAGGCCAACGCCCGGCTCGCGAAGATCTTCGTCAAGCCCGAAGGTGGCCCGGCCTTCATCCAGAACGCCATCCTCGGCCCGTTGGAGGACAAGCGCGTCGCCACCATCAACCGGATGGCCACCGCGATCGGCCGCACCGCGGCCAAGCCGACCAACCTCGGCGGACTGGCCCCCTGCACGCTCAACGGCTGAGCGTTCTGACCCACTGAACGACTGAACGACCGCACCCCTCGATCCGGTCCAGCGCAGGAAAGCGTGCCTCAGGGCATGGTTTTCACAGCTGAGATCGGGTCGGGGGGTGCGCCGTTGCCGAACGGTCGCCCACCCAGCGCTTCGCGTCCGTGCGGGGTGAACCAGCTCTCCAGCTCCGGACCACGCGGCACGATCTGCGTCGGGTTCAGGTCCTTGTGCACGATGTAGTAGTGCTGCTTGATCTGCTCGAAGTCGATGGTGTCACCGAAACCGGGCGTCTGGAACAAGTCTCGCGCATAGCCCCAGAGCGCCGGAAACTCGATGAGCCTCTGTCGGTTGCACTTGAAATGCCCGTGATAGACCGGGTCGAAACGAGCCAGAGTGGTGAATAGCCTGACATCCGCCTCGGTTATCGTCTCGCCGACCAGGTAACGCTGCCGGCTGAGCCGATCCTCCAGCCAGTCCAGCCGGTCGAAGAGCCGCTGGTATGCCTGGTCGTAAGCAGACTGCGAACCCGCGAAACCGCAGCGGTAGACCCCGTTGTTGACGTCCTTGAACACCAGCAGAGCCACCTCGTCGATCTCGGC
>JANNPJ010000332.1:0-3028 GCA_031400005.1 Kineosporiaceae bacterium
CTGGTGGTCACAGTTGACAATGCCCGAATTGCGCACTGACAAATTAGCTGGCGCACCCACTGACAAATAGCTGGCGCTCAACACTAGAGCCGTCCGATTCACCACGCTCCAACGATCAGGCCTTGCCCGCTTGCTCCGCCCAGCAAGACCTCCCGATCACGGCGCGGGGTAAACCCGGCGGTGCAGCAGCGGCGACACCCGATAATTGACCATTTCGTGCATCGAGAGCGCGATGCTGGTCCGTTCGACTCCGGGAATGGCCAGGACCAGCGCGGAGATCCGATACAAATCATCCGGATCCCGGGCGACCACTCGGACCAGCAGATCGGTCGCACCCGTCAGCCCGTGTACCTCGATCACCTCCGGGATGTCGCCGAGCGAATCCCCGACTCCGCTCAGCCGATGCTGGTTCACCTGGGTGGTGATGAACGCGGTCAACGGGTACCCCAGGGCGATGGGTTGCACTCGGGTGTCGAAGGAGCGCAGGGCACCACGGGCCTCCAGACCGGCGAGCCGAGTCTGGACCGTGTTCCGAGACAGGCCGAGCCGTTGCGCAAGGTCCAGCCCGGTCGCCCTCGGGTTATCTGCCAGAGCCAGCAGCAGGCGGGCATCGGTCGCATCGAGCTTATGCATAGTGCTCATTATCTCGGAGCCAGTGACGGCCAGATCAAGCATTTTGCTACATCTGAAAACGAACGATTGCGCAACTCGGCTTTGAGTGGTCACATGGTGAGACAGCTCACAGAGACGGAGATGCCTCGTGGACGACGACGCCCTTCAGCTAATCCGCGAGAGCGGCGAGCGGATCCATCACGACACCTTCACCGCGCTGGTCGACGACGTCGGCCCGGCCCAGTTGCGGCGTCTGTACCAAGACCTGGTGGTGGTCCGGCGGATCGACGCCGAGGCCACCGCCCTGCAGCGGCAGGGTCAGCTTGGGCTGTGGGCTCCGCTGCTCGGGCAAGAGGCGGCCCAGGTCGGCTCGGCGCACGCGCTGGCCGGTGACGACTACGTGTTCCCCAGCTATCGCGAACACGGTGTCGCCTACTGCCGAGGTGCGAATCCCGCCACGCTGCTGCAACAGTGGCGTGGCACCGCGCTGTCCAGTTGGATCCCGTCGGAGATCGGGATGGCCGCGCCGGCCATCGTGGTCGGCGCGCAGGCATTGCACGCCACGGGCTACGCGCTGGGCATGAAACTCGAGGGCGCGAACGGCGCGGCGATCGCGTACTTCGGAGACGGCGCCACGAGCCAGGGCGACATCTCCGAGGCGTTCACCTTCGCCGCCAGCTGGCACGTTCCGGTGGTCTTCTTCTGCCAGAACAATCAGTGGGCGATCTCCGAGCCGGTGCGGCTGCAGAGCCAGGTGCCGCTCGCAGAACGCGGGGTCGGTTTCGGCATTCCCGGGATCAGGGTGGACGGCAATGACGTGCTCGCCGTGCTCGCCGCCACGCGGTCCGCGCTGGCGCAGGCCAGGGCCGGTGGTGGGCCAACCTTGATCGAGGCGGTCACCTATCGGATGGGCCCGCACACGACGTCGGACGACCCGAATCGCTACCGGGACAGGGGCGAATTGGACAGCTGGCGAGCGAAAGACCCGATCGAGCGGGTCCGGAGGTTGTTGGAACGTGAGGGATTGCTGGACGACGAGCAGGCGGCGGAGGTCGCTCGCGCCGCCGACCAGGTAGCCGCGCAAGTGCGAGAGGGCTGCACCTCAACCCCGGATCCGTTGCCCGAAAGCCTGTTTGATCACGTTTACGCCGAACCGCATCCGCTGATCAGCGAGCAGCGGGCGGATCTCGCGGCGCATCTAGCCTCATTCGACACCGCACCACTCGAGGGGAGTCCCCGATGACCACGAGCGTGCTGCCGCTCGGTCAAGCGATCAACGCCGGACTGCGCCGGGCCCTGGAGAACGACCCGAAGGTCCTGCTGATGGGCGAGGACATCGGCAAGCTCGGCGGGGTGTTTCGAGTAACCTCTGGCTTGCAGAAGGACTTCGGCGACCATCGGGTGATCGACACCCCACTGGCCGAATCCGGAATTATCGGTACTGCAATCGGTTTGGCAATCCGCGGCTTCCGTCCAGTGTGCGAGATCCAGTTCGACGGGTTCATCTATCCGGCGTTCGACCAGATCGTTTCCCAGGTCGCCAAACTGCATTATCGAACCCGCGGAGACGTGAAGATGCCGATCACGATCCGGGTGCCGTTCGGCGGTGGGATCGGTGCGGTGGAGCACCATTCGGAGTCTCCCGAGGCATACTTCGCGCACACCGCCGGACTTCGAGTGGTGGCGTGCAGCAATCCCGCTGACGCTTACGTCATGATCCAGCAGGCGATCTCCTCCGACGATCCAGTGCTGTTCTTCGAGCCGAAGCGGCGATACTGGGACAAAGCCGAGGTGGATGTGAATGTCGCTGCTGCCGCGGCTCTTCCGCTGCACCGTGCGCGGGTTCTGCGGGCCGGCACGGACGTCACCGTAGTCACCTACGGCCCTCTGGTGGCGACGGCGCTCGCCGCGGCCGGGGTAGCCGAGCAAGAAGGCACCTCGATCGAAGTGATTGATCTACGTTCGATTTCGCCAATGGACTTCGACACGATCGAGCAGTCAGTGCGCCGGACCGGTCGATTGGTGGTCGCCCACGAGGCGCCCTCCTTCTTCGGGCCGGGAGCGGAACTGGCGGCCCGGATCACCGAGCGGTGTTTCTATCAGTTGGAGGCACCCGTGCTTCGGGTCGGCGGTTTCGACATCCCCTATCCGGCGTCGAAGTTGGAAGAGCATTACCTGCCGGACGTCGACCGGATCCTCGCGGCGGTCGACCGAACCATGGCCGAAGGCTGAGGCGCCCGATGCTTACCGAAAAGAGCTTCCAGCTGCCCGACTTGGGCGAAGGACTGGCTGACGCCGAGTTGCTGCACTGGAGTGTCGCGGTCGGTGACACGGTGACGCTGAACCAGGTGATCGCCGAGGTGGAGACCGCGAAGGCGGCGGTGGAACTGCCCTCACCGTACGCCGGGCAGGTCGT
>JANNPJ010000334.1:0-3975 GCA_031400005.1 Kineosporiaceae bacterium
ATTGCTTTCCAGATCCGTACCCCGGCATCCTGATCCAGAAAGACCAGGTAGCCGCCCAGCGAGTCGCGCTGATGGGCAAGGGCGTGCCCAGCGGTGAGGGTGCGGATGGCTGGTCGTTGCTGGACAAGCAGGGCATCACCGCCACCGACTTTCAGCAGAACATCGCCTATCAGCGGGCACTTCAGGGTGAACTGGCGAAAACCCTGGAGGCGATGAACGGCGTGAACACGGCCGTGGTCAATCTCGCGGTCCCGAAGAAGGACGTCTTCTCCAGCGAGACCGACAAGACGACGTCCTCGGTGTTGCTGTCGCTCAAACCCGGCACCGACCTCAGCAATGAGCAGGTCACCTCGATCACCCAGTTGGTGGCCGGCAGCGTCGCCGGGCTCGACCCGGACGACGTCACCATCACCGACCAGCGCGGCGAGTTGCTCTCCGGTACGGGTAAGGGAGGCGGGAGCGGCAGCGGCAGTGCCAGCGCGACCGACGAGCAGACCGCGATCTTCGAGGAGCGGCTGGCCAAGGCGGCGCAAAAGGTCCTCGACAAGGTGGTCGGCGCCGGGCACAGCGTGGTCCGGGTGAACGCCCAGCTGAACTTCGACGACACCACCGGCACCAGCAAGATCTACACCATGTCCTCACCGACCCCCGTTCCGCTGAGCGAGGCGAACGTGGACGAGAGGTATGAGGGCAATAACGCCAACCCCGGTGGCACGCTCGGTCAGATCCTGCCGAGCGCGATCTCCACCGTCGGTGGCGCCGGTGGCTACATCCGCAAGCAGGACACGAAGAACAACGCGGTCAACGAGACGGTGACCAAGACCGACACCGCTCCGGGCGGGGTGAGGCGGATGACGGTCGCCGTGGTCCTGGACGCCAAGACCGCCGGTGCGCTCAACACCACCCGGATCCAGGAGCTGGTGGCCAACGCCGTCGGTCTGGACATCGCCCGGGGCGACGCCGTGCAAGTAGACACGATGCCGTTCGACACCACCGCTGCGGAAGACGCCGCGAAGGAACTCGACGCTGCCGCCAGTGCCGCGAAAACCGCCCAGTACCTGGAGATCGGCAAGAAGGCCGCGATCGCCCTGCTGATTCTGATCATCCTGTTCCTGGTGATGCGTCGGCGGAAGCAGGACGAAGACGCCGTTATCGACGCGACTGCCTCCGATCTGCCGAACGACGGCTTGATTCTGGCCGCCAGCCAGCCGGCCGCGATCGATGCCGGTGAGCAACTCGCCATCGCCGCTCAGACCGACTTCAATCGGGACAGGATGCGGGACGATGTCGCCGCGCTGGTGGACAACCAGCCGGATGACGTGGCGCAGATGCTGCAGGGCTGGCTAGCGGAACGGAAGAGCTAGCGCCATGACCGTTGCGACCACGACGGCACTGACACCCACCCCCGCACCGATCAGCGGCCTGCGCAAGGCCGCGATCTTCCTGGTCCAGCTCGGCCAGGACAAGGCCGCCAAGGTGATGTCGCTCCTACCCGAAGCGATGGTCGAGGACCTCACCGGCGAGATCGTCCGACTGCGGGACGTCAGCAATGCCGACGCCGCCTCCGTATTGCTCGAAGCGCACACGCAATTGGCCAACAACTCGACGGCCCGCGGCGGGCTGGAGATGGCCCGCCAGTTACTGGCGCAGAGCGTCGGCGCCGAGCGCGCGGACGAGATCATGGAACGACTCGGTGCGACCCTGGCCGAGATGCCGTTCGAGGGCATCCGCAAGGCCGATGCCCGGCAGTTGCTCTCCTTCCTGGCAGACGAGCACCCGCAAACCATCGCGCTGGTTCTCGCCCACCTCGCTCCCCAGCAATCGGCGACCGTGCTGTCCGGGCTGGACCAGAACCTGCAGGCGAACGTCGCCTACCGGATCGCCTCGATGGAACCGGCCAGTCCGGACGTGATCCGGCTGGTGGAGCGGGAACTCGAGCGACGGATGACCACGGTGCTCGGACCGCAGGAGACGTCGAACGTGGGCGGTGTGGCGCCACTGGTGGCGATCATCAACCGGGCCGACCGCTCGACCGAGCGCATGATCCTGGAGGGCCTGGAGACGGTGAACAAGGAGCTGGCCGAGATCGTCCGGGCGCAGATGTTCATCTTCGAGGACATCCTCACCCTGGACGACAAGGCGATCCAGCTGGTGTTGCGCAGCGTGGAGAGCGGCGATCTGGCGCTGGCTTTGAAGGGCGTCAGCCCTTCTGTCAGGAACAAGATCACCAAAAACCTCTCCGCCCGGGCCGCCGAGAACCTCACCGAGGAGATCGAACTGCTTGGTGCTGTTCGACTCAAGCAGGTCGAGGAGGCGCAGGCCAAGGTCGTGCAGGAGATCCGGGCTCTGGAGCAGTCCGGTCAGATCGTGATCATGCGCGGCAGCGACGAAGCGATGGTGGAGTGATGGCGCTCCACCCGGCAGCAAGGGCCAGCACTCGGCCGAGCCGCGTAGTCGACACCACCCTGGACGACGTCTCGATCCGGCCGGCCCAATTGGACCGGCCGCTGCGCCCGACATCGTCCGATCCCACCTACACCGACCCGCATCTGGAGGAACTGGTTCGGTCTGCCACCGACCGAGCCCGGCAGGAAGCGCGCGCCGAGGGTTACGCGGCCGGTTGGTCACAGGGACGGCAGGCCGCCGCGGTCAAGGCAGCCTTCGAGACAGCTGCCACCGCAAGGCAGATTGAAAGCGAGCGGATCGCAACGAACCGAAAGGCGGCTCAGCTGCTGACCGCACTAGGTGAGGCGGCCCGGGCCGCTCGGGCGAGCGTCGCGCCGGAATGGGTGGAAGTCTCCGACACGCTGGCCGACGGTGCGATGCGCCTGGCCGCTGCCGCTTTGGGCCGGGAGTTGCGTTCGGTCGACGACGCGGTGGCCCAGGCCGTGAAGAGCGCACTCCAACTTCTGGCCGAGCCTGGGGAGGCGGTAGTTCACCTGAATCCGGCGGATGCCGCCATGGTGTTGGACGACGAGACGATCGGCGTCCGGGTGATCTCGGATCCCCGCGTACCGGTGGGCCAAGTCATCGCGCTGACCCCCGCACAGCGGCTGCGGCACGATCTGCCGGACGCCCTGGACGCCGCCGAAGCGGTGCTTCGATCATGAATAGCCTGATCAATCAGCGCACGGCCACCAGCGACCTGGCCGATATTCTCGGCGAGCGGTTGGCCGCCGCCGCGCTCGCCGCCACTGCCAAGGTGGACGGGCGAGTCAGCGAGGTGGTGGGCCTGGGAATCGGGGTGCGCGGATTGACCGCCGCTGTCGGTGAACTGGTCACCGTGCACGCCGCGGCAGGGCCGCTTCCGGCTCAGGTGGTCGCGGTGCAGCGCTCCGGTGTCACCTGCATGCCGCTCGGCACGACCGCCGGCGTGGCGTCCGGAGACCCGGTCGTGGCGTCCGGGGACGAACTGCGGATCCCCGCGGGCTACGGCATGCTCGGTCGGATCGTCGACCCCCTCGGCCGTCCGCTCGACGGCCTGGCGAAACTGACCGGGGTGGAGTTCGTTCCGGTCGAGGCAAGCGCTCCGAACCCACTGCATCGACGGCGAATTCGGGACGCCCTGCCGACCGGTGTGCGGGCTCTGGACACCCTGTTGCCGGTTGGCGCCGGCCAGCGGGTCGGGATCATGGCCGGGTCCGGCGTCGGCAAGTCGACCCTGCTCGGGATGGCCGTCCGCGGCACCTCAGCGCCGGTCCGAGTGGTCGCCTTGGTTGGCGAACGTGGCCGTGAGGTAAAGGAATTCATCGAGGATACGCTGGATGCGGCGGCGCGCGAGCGAACCGTGATCGTGGTCGCTACCGCGGACGACCCGCCGTTGCTGCGAGTCATCGCTGCCTTCACCGCGACCCGAATCGCCGAGTGGTTCCGCGACGGCGGTGAGGATGTCCTGCTCGTTGTCGACTCGGTGACCAGAACGGCGATGGCCCAGCGCGAAGTGGCGCTGGCCGCCGGGGAACCACCGGCGACCCG